>JBAQUQ010000264.1:0-15754 GCA_049297615.1 Burkholderiaceae bacterium | reverse complement strand
GCGCAATGCGCACCGACGTCCCCGCAGGACCAGCCGCATTGGCAGGCAGCCGCGCTCGCCCGGCTGGCGCGGGTGCCGCAGGGCTTCATGCGCGAGGCGAGTCGGCAGCGCATCGAAGCCCAGGCCCGGCAGCGCGGCGCCGACAGCGTCACGCTCGGTCTGGTCGAGGGCGAACTCGCAATCGCCCGGGGTGCGATGGCCGATCAGGCGGCCGTGCACGACAGTGGCGCCGCTGCGTCGACACAGCCACAGGGCAAGTGTCCCTTCTCCAGAATCGCGAATCCCTCGTTTGCCCAGCCCCCACCTGCGCGCGCGCCCAGCTGGACGGCGCAGGCAAGGGCCCGGCTCCAGGCCGTTCCAGCCGGTTTTTGTCGCACCCTGACCGAGCGTGCCGTCGACACCCTGGCCGGACAAAACGATCGGCAAGAAGTCGATCTCGATTTCGTCCAGAGCGTCTTGCAGGTCTTCGAAAACGGTTCGCGGTCGATCGACACCGCCATGCCCTGGGCCGCAGACGCCCGCGCGCGCATCGAACGCGCGCCCGAGGTCGTGCGCGGCATGCTCGTCAGGGAGATCGAGGCTTGGGCGCAGCGGCACGCTCGCGCCGAGGTCGACGAAGACGCGGTGCGTGCCGTCAAGCGTGAATGGCGAGCCCGCGGCGTCTTTCACCTCGATCCTGAGGACCCGCGGCGTGACGCCTGAAGGCCTAGGCGGCCCCACGCTCTCGCTGCTCGCGATCAATCTGACGCCGCGCTGCAACCTGGCCTGCGCGCATTGCTACCTCGACGCGAAGGCCTTGCGCCAACGCAGCGGTGACGAACTGTGCACGACGCAAGTGCAGGCCTTGCTCGACGATGTCGCAGCGCTCGGCCACGCCACCATGGTGGTTCTCACCGGCGGGGAGCCGTTGCTGCGCAAGGATCTCGAGACCTTGATCCAGCATGGAGCCGCCTTGGGATTGCCCATGGTGGTCGGCACCAATGCCGTCTTGCTCAGCGAACGGCGGGTGCGTTCACTGAAGAGCGCCGGGTTGATGGGCTTGGGCATCAGCCTCGATTCACTCGATCCGAGTTGCCACGACCGCTTCCGCGGCCGAGCCGGCGCATGGGCCAAGACCATGGCCGGCATCGAGCGCTGCCGTCGCAGCGGAGTCGATTTCCAGTTGCATTTTTCGCTCACCGATGGGAACGCGCACGAGTTGCCGGCGATGGTGGAGTTTGCGCAGAGTTGCGGTGCGCGCTGTCTGAACGTCTTCTTCCTGGTCTGCGTCGGTCGCGGGCGGTCCGTCGTCGACCTGACGCCGCAGCGCTACGAAGAACTGCTGCTCGACTTGATCGATTTGCAAGCCGACCACCCGGGCCTCATCGTGCGTGCACGCTGTGCGCCGCACTTCAAGCGCGTCGCGCATCAGCAGCAACCTGAGGCGGCCATCAACCGAATCAGCGGCTGCGACGGCGATGGCTGCATTGCCGGAATTCACTATGCGCGCGTGAACCACCGCGGCGGTGTCACCGCGTGCCCGTATATCGAGCGCGAGGTCGGCAGTATTCGCACGACTGCGTTCAGCGCGCTCTGGGCAAACGCCGAGGAGTTTGCCAGCTTGCGCGCGCCCGAGCTGGTCGGCAAGTGCGCGGCCTGTGAGTATCGAATGCTTTGTGGCGGCTGCCGTGCGCGGCCGCTCGCCCAAGGCGGCGGCTTGATGGACAGCGACAGTCTGTGCGCGTACGAACCGCAGGGCCGCGCACTCATACAGCCCTTGACGAACCTGGTTGGCGCTGTGCCGCTATGGAGTGCAGACGCAGCGCAGCGCCTGTGCCGTGTGCCCGTCTTTCTGCGCCCCATGGTCAAGAGGCGCGCCGAGGCGTATGTGAGTGGCTTGGGTGAAGGCCGCGTCACGTGCCAGCATTTGGTCGACCTTGCGGCCGCACGTTTCGGATCGGCCGGGCCGCCGAAGTGGCCCCTGGACGGCCCCGCACCGACACACCAGCCCGAATGAACATGAGTGCCTTGGACGTCCTTGTCGTCGGCGGCGGAATTTCCGGGCTTGCCGTTGCTCACAGCCTGGCACGCTCGGGACTGGCAGTGGAGGTCTGGGAAGGCGCGGAGCGCGTGGGCGGCAAGATACGGACCGTCCAGCGGCAGGGCTACCGACTGGAAAGTGCCGCCTCCATGGTGGTGAACCTGCGCGGCGAGATCGACAATTTCCTGCGCGGCTGCGGGCTCGAGGCCAGCAAGCGCGCGCGCGCGCCGACGGCCATGCGCTATGTGCTCGACGCCGACCAGTTGCACGAGGTGCCGACGCGACTCGGTGCCCTGTTGACGACGCCGCTGTTCAGCACGCTGGGCAAACTGCGCCTGCTCGCAGAACCGCTGGCGCGGCGGGGCTCGAATCCCGAGGAGAGCGTCGCCGAGTTCGTGATTCGGCGCCTGGGCAAGGAGTTTCTCGAAAAGGCTTTCGAGCCCTATGTGGCAGGACCCCTTGCCAGCGACGTGGACCTCGCCGAAGCGCGCGCGACAACGCCCAGGCTCGCTGCACTCGAAAAACAGTATGGCAGCCTGGCCATCGGCGCTTTGCTCGGCAGGCTCGGGCGGCGCGGCGGCGCGGGGCGCCCCGAAATGTTCTCCTTCGCGGGCGGCATGCAAACCCTGGTCGATGTCCTTGCACGCGCAGGCGGTTTCCGGGTGCGCGAACAACTGCGGGTGAGCGAGGTATGGCCTGTCAGCGGGGGTTGGATGACCAAGGGGGTCATCGACGGCGCCGTGCACACCGCGTTTTCCAGACAACTCGTCTTGAGCCTGCCGGCCGACGCCGCGGCAAGCGTTCTCGAGGGGTTGGACGGCGAGCTCGCGGGTTTGTTGCGCGGTATCGAGTACGCGCCCGTCAATGTCGTGCATACGGCGTTCGACCGCAGCAAGATCGCTCACCCGCTCAACGGAAGCGGCTTCCTGGTGCCGCGGCGCAGCGCTTTCGCGGCGAACGGATGTTTGTGGATGAGCAGCCTGTTCCCCGACCACGCGCCGCAAGGCCGCGTCCTGTTCAGCACCTATGTCGGCGGTGCGCGCAATCCGGGCGCGGCAAGCTGGAGCGCCGCGCGCACCTCGGATGTCGTGGCGCACATGCTGCGTGAAGTGTTGGGCGTTGTAGCGGCGCCTGAGATGCTGCATATCGAGTCGCATGCGCGCGCGCTGCCGCTTTACCACGGTCGCTATTCGCAGCGATTGGCCGATGTAGACCAGCGCCTGGCAAGCTTGCCCGGCCTATACCTGGAGGCCAATTACAAGGGCGGCGTTTCGGTGCGTGACCGGATCTTGTGTGCCGCTGCGGCGGCGAGTCGCATCCTGCGCTATCGCGAAACTGCGGCGCCGCGCAGGAGCGGCCCAGCCAGTGCATTGGGGGGCGTGGTCGCCCCTGCGCCAGTCGCGCTTCGCTGAGACGCTGCATGCAGGCCGAGCGCTCGCCTATCGAGGCCACCGGCAATGGGTTTGCGCCGGTGCGCCTCGTCCTGGTCGTATTCGCGGCGCTGCTGCTCGCTTCCTTCGGCGGCAATTGGCACGCCAGGCAGGTTTCGCTACCGCGTTACTGCGAGCAGTCTGAACTCGTGTTGCAGCGTCTCGCTGCAATCGTCGCAGAGTCCTGGCCGGTCAGCGAACAGGCCCGACGCGACTACATCGCAGCCGCCAAGCTCGAATTTCTGATGCCGCCCGCCGCCGATGAGCCGCGCGACGCTTATCTGCATCGTGTGCGCCAGCAACTGCAACGTCAGTGTCGCTAGTGCAATGAGTCTCTCGTTTCCTGGGGTTGACCCGTACGAGCCGGGCACGAGGGTTGCGTGCATCTTCGAACCTCTTGATTGTGAGGTACTCGTCTTGCTGAGACGCATTCTCAATGATTGTCGCAACCGTGTGAGCGCGGGCGCATCCCGGGCGCATCGGTTCCGCCTTGCCATGGAGGAGAGCCAGCAACTTGTCCCGGCGCTGCTCATTGCCGTGGTCGTCTCGTTGGCCGGCGGATGCGGAGGCGACTCGGGGACTAATCCGGTGCCCCAGGCGAACCTCACAACCGGGCCACCCGGCAACACGCAGCCCCCGGGTGGCGGCACACCCGATGGTGGCACGACGCCGCCAGACAGCAACACGCCGCCGCCGCCGGGGGCGATCGTCCCCACCTGGTACGGCGTGCAGGCCAATATCTTGCAACGCTATTGCACGGTGTGCCATAGCGGGGCCAATCCACCGGCAGGCATTTCCTGGGAGGTTGATCAATACGCTGTGGTCGTCACCAATGGGCGGATGAGTACCGAAATCCCGACGATGCGCGAGATCAACCCAGGCGCCCCGGATGCCAGCTACATGATCTGGAAGTTGCGCGGCCAAGGCCCGGCCGAGGAAGCCATCGTCGGTGTGCGCATGCCCGCCTTCAGCGCTGCGCTCGACCCGGCGCTCATCGACGTGGTGACGCAATGGATTCGCGACGGCGCTCCGCTGGGCGCTCCCTCGGACGCAGATTCCGGCGGTTCGACACCGCCGCCGAGCGCGCCCCCGCCACCGCCCCCGGATGGTGGCACAACGCCCCCAGGGGCGATCGTCCCCACCTGGTACGGCGTACAGGCCAATATCCTGCAGCGCTATTGCACCGTCTGCCACAGCGGTGCCAATCCGCCGGCAGGCCTTTCCTGGGAGGTCGGTCAGTACGCTGCGATCGTCACCGATGGGCGCATGAGTACCGAAATCTCGACGATGCGGGAGGTCAAACCGGACGATCCGGACGCGAGCTACATGATGTGGAAGCTTCTCGGCCACGGACCCGAGGGCCAAGCTATCGTCGGCACACGAATGCCGGCCGGCCGCGGCGCGCTCGATCCGGCGCTCATCGACGTGGTCGCACAGTGGATTCGCAACGGCGCGCCGCTGGGCGATCCCACCGACGCCGACTCAGGCGGCGCGATACCGCCCCCGGCGATCATCCCCACCTGGTACGGCGTGCAGGTGAACATCCTGGATAAATACTGCACCGCATGCCACCGCGAGCCCGACGCGACGGGCGGCCTTTCTTGGGAGCTTGACCGGTACAACGAGATCGTCACCGCTGGGCGAATGAGTAGCCAAATCCCAGGCCTGCGCGAGGTTGAGCCGGGCAATCCGGATGCCAGCTACATGATGTGGAAGATCCGCGGGCGGGGCCCCGCCGGGCAGGCTATCGCAGGCGTGCGAATGCCGGCTACCAACATGGCGCTCGACCCGGCACTGGCCGCAGTCGTCGAGCAATGGATTCGCGACGGCGCGCCGCTGGGCACTGCCCTGGACGCCAGTTCAGGCGGCACGGGCGGTCCAACGTATCCCGTCGGGTCCTGGATGTACGTTTGGAGCGAAGCCTTGCAGGCCTGCAGCCTATGCCACAGCCGCACGCCCTCCAGCCCGCGTTGCGGAACCGAATTCAGTTGCCCCCCCAAAGACGTGGTCCTCACCCCCGACAACTACGACGGCGTGGTCGCCAGTGTGGTGCTGCCGTTCCAGCCCAACGACAGCAAGCTGTGGCAACGCGTCAAGGAGGAGCCCAATCCCGCGCCGCGCATGCCCTTCGGCCTGAGTCCTTTGTCCGAACGGGAACTTCAAATCATCTTCCTTTGGATCGCCAATGGCGCCCCCTTCTGCCCGGCGAACGCGGTTTGCCCTTAGGTGGATGACCAGGATGAGAGCGGCCGTTCGTTTCTTTGTGAGAGAGTAAGGACTTGGTCGCGAGATTGCACTCAATCGCTCTTTGCGCTTCGATAGCGCTGTGGCTGTGGCCTGCGACGGCGCCATGCCAGGACGCGGCGACCAAGGCGGCCCTGCAGGCTTTGCAGGCCAAGCTGGACGGACTGAGCCGCAAGGCGCAACTCGAGCGTGGCCGGACGATTTACTTCCAGGCGTGTTCACCCTGCCATGGAATCCGCGGCGACGGTGCAGGACCGGCTGCGAAAGGTTTCGATCCGGCGCCTCGCAACTTTCGCCGCGGCGTCTACAAATTCCGCACGACGGTCAGCGGCGCCTTGCCACTGGACGGAGATCTGGAGCGAACGGTCCGCGAGGGCCTGCCGGGTACCGAGATGCCGCGCTGGAAGGACGTACTTTCGGAGCACGATATCAAGGCGGTCGTGCAATACGTCAAGGCGTTTTCTCCCTATTTCGACGATCCGAAATCCCGGCCGGGGCCGAAGGATATTGTGCAGATTCCCGAGGAACGGCCGTTCGCGGCGAGTGAATCGTCGGTTGCCGCAGGACGCAAGATCTATATCGAGCAGGACTGCGTGAAATGCCACGGCCAAGGCGGAGCGGGCGACGGCAAGGAAGCCGACAAACTCGAAGACGACTGGAAAGTTCCGATCCAGCCGGCCAATCTGACGCTGCGTCATTTCAAGACCGGAAAGCGGGATTCGGACATCTTCCGGATTTTTACGACGGCTCTCAACGGAACGCCGATGCCGGCCTTCGACGAGTTGAGCGACGAACAACGCTGGCAACTCGTCGATTACATCAAGTCGCTGGAACAAAAGGGTTTCTTCTACTGGCTGTTCATTGAGAACCCGAATCAGGTTCGACACCCTGACCCGGTGCGCAGCGACGCCGAGGCGAAGAAATGAATCTCGAGCAATTGAATCTCTGGGGTGCCTTCATGATGCGATCGCAGAAGACCTCCGGACGGCACGCAGCGAAATTTCTGCTCAGTGGGCTGGGACTTTCACTCGCTGCCGGCTGCGGAGGCGGCAGCGGGCAGGGCCTGGACGAGGATGGCAACCTGCTCAGACCAGCCAGTGAGGTAGCGGCGCCGGTGGGCGCCGGCACCACGACGGGAAGCAGCGGCAATCCCAATGCCACCCTGGCTTGGGTACAGGCCAATGTCTTTGGCGGCGTGTGCAGCCAGTGCCATACAGGAGCAGGGGCACCGTTGGGAGTGAACTGGAGTTCGCAGGCCAATACTTGCGACAACGTTGGGCGAGCGAGCGCCGAGAAAGGCACGCTCAAAGAGATCGAATCGGGGAACGCGGCCGCGAGTTACGTGATTTGGAAAGTCCAGGGCGCCGGTCCGGGCGGTGAGGCCATCGTCCCCGGCCGGATGCCGCTCGGAAATCCACCTCTGGCCGAGGACACGATCCGCAATATGCGCGACTGGATCGCTGATGGCACCCCCGGCTGCTGAGCGCCAGCGGCGAGTACGCAACTCCGACGAGGCGTGCTCGCACAGCCATGCCGGTCCTGCGCAGCGATGCCTGCGTCGCGTGAAAAGTATTTCCGCCCTGCAAGGGTAATCGAATCATGAAGCGAAGAAGAAGAGAGAAAGTGTCCCGCGCCTCGAGCTTTTTAGATCACCTCGCGGTGTATATCCTTGGATTGTTTCTTCTTGGCATATCAAGCGCCAAAGCAGAGCCTTACCTTGCGATCCAGGAGGGTTACAAGTGTTCCAAATGCCATGTCAACATGACGGGTGGCGGTAAACGTACGGACTTCGCAAACATCTACGTTCAAACTCGCCTTGCCCACGATTTCCTGGACTGGAGGCGTCTCACCAAGAAGACAGAGGACGAGACTGATAATCCAGTCAGAACCGACTCTCAGAACAGCTTCTTTTCCGGCCGACTGAACGAGTACATATCCATCGGAGGTGATTTCAGAGCACTCTTCGAGAAAACCATCATCCGGGATTCTCCTTCGAGCGAGGTGTTCAATCAGCGCAAGCAAAACATCTACCTGGAAGTCGACCTGATCCCTGAACACGTGATCCTTTATCAAACACTGGCTGAGGGCGGCGACGCCCGAGAGATTTTCGGACTGGTGAAAGGCGAGTGGAAGGACGAGCCTTATTACGTCAAGGTCGGCCAGTTCTTCCTCCCTTATGGATTGCGCCTTCAGGACGACGCCGCCTTCACCCGTGCGGTCACTGGTTTCACTTATGGCAGCACGGATGTCGGCGCGGAAATCGGTTTCGAGCCGGGTCCGTTCGCATTGCACGTCGCGGCGACGAATGGCACTGGCTCGTCGCTTGAAACAAATCGCGGCAAGCGAATGACCGCCTCAGCGGCATATGTGCAAAAGTCTTATCGCCTTGGTGCCTCGTACTCCAGGAACAAGGACGCACAGGGGCTCAAGACGAATATTTTCGGCGTGAACGGCGGCCTGCAGTTCGGGCGCGTGGGTGTTCTTGCCGAGGCCGCTGATGTCAATGACCCCACCGTTCAGCAGCGAATCTGGATTCTCGAGTTCAATTTTCTGCTCGCCAGAGGCAATAACCTCAAGCTGTCTCTTGAGCATCACGATCCATCCCGCGCGATTTTCGAGAACCGGCGCAGGCGCTATAGCCTCGTGTATGAACCCTTCATCAACCAATTCACGCAACTTCGCGTCGGTGTTCGCGACCGCAGAGGCATACCGCAAAACCCCGGGTTCAACGCTAATTCCTACTTTGTCGACTTGCACTTGTTCTTCTAGAACAAACATAAATGGAGAGCAGCGATGTCCGATTCAGCTTCCGACAGGCCAGCACTCGAAACCGACCCGCAGGCGGTTTCACAATGGATCGAGTTCGCATCGGACATCGCCTTTGCCATCGACGATCGGCACCAGGTTGCCGCATGGAACCGGGCTGCGGAACAAGTCCTCGGGTATGCATCGCAGGAGGTGATCGGCCGGCGCTGCGCTGAAATCCTTCAGTCGGTGTTGCCCGGCGGTGAGCCCTTGTGCATGCCCGATTGCGAGTTGTTCCGATGCTTTCGCGGTTGTCGCCCGCGCGGTGTACCGAGCTGCCGCGTCCGGCGCAAGGACGGGAATTGGCTGAGCGTCGCCTACTCGTCACTGGTCATGCCCACGCAATCGCAGGGAGCGCCCAGCGGCGCCGTGGTCGCAGTGGTGTTCCTGCATGAAAAGGAACAGCCCCAGTTGCGAGCGCCGATTCAGGGCGTGTTGCAGATCTTCGCATTGGGCAGGTTCGGCCTGGCCATCAACGGACACGGAATCGCGGTCGAAAAATGGAAGCGCAGGCAGGCGGTGACCTTGTTGAAATACCTGGCGACCCAATTGGATCGCCCGGTACACCGCGAACGCATCCTGGATTGCCTGTGGCCCGATGTCGATGAGCAGCGCGGCTGGGGTCGACTCAAAGTGACGATGTACTACCTGCGCACGCAATTGCGCGCCGCGGGCAGCGGCGAAGATACCGTTAAAACCGTCGGTGATTCCTACCTGCTCAGGCGCGATGCGGTTTGGGTGGACGCCGATCGTTTCGAGCAGCTCGTCGCGCAAGGCCGTGCGCTACAAAACAGGGGGCGCGGCGATGAGGCCTTGCGTTGTTACGACGAGGCGCAATTCCTGTACCGCGGCGACTATTTCGAGCAAGACGTATTTGCCGACTGGTGTGCCGAGGAGCGCGAACGCCTTGGCGAAATCTACATGGAAATGCTGACCCGCAAAGCGCAATGCCATGCTCAGCTCGGCGAATACGCTGAAGCCGCTCGAGTTTGTCGCAAGGGTCTCGTGCACGATCCATGCAGAGAGAGTTTTCACCGCACCTTGATGCAGCACCTCGTTCAGCTCGGGCATCCCGCCATGGCGCTCGCTCAGTTCCGTCATTGCCAGGCGGTGCTGGCTCGCGAATTCGGCATCGAGCCCATGCCCGAAACGCATCGCCTGTACCGGCAAATACTCGCCCAGGAGAGCAGCGCGATTTCTGCCTCGCAGGTGCCGAGCCGATCCGGTGTGCGGTTGCGCGCGATGCAGGGGTGACGAGACCCCCCTGATCCGCCCTCGCTGCGCGCAGCGGCGGCCCGCCCGAGCCCTGCGAATTTCGCAGGCTGGCAGTGCCTTCCTCGAAACCCGCTGGGACACACGCACCGCACGCGGCGCCGGTGTTACCAGACTGTCACCCCGAGGTGATATCAATACGCAAGTACGCAGCGCTGGGCTTCGACAGACTTTGCCTCGATGGTCAGATCTCAAATCGTTCAGTCGTTCGTCGCGCGAATCTGGCTCGAAGGCGATGCCGGCCAAGCTCCTCAATGGCGCGGCCATATCCAGCATATTCAAGGCAAGGAACAGGCCTACTTCCGGGACTTGGCAGAAATGTCAGATTTTCTGGAGCAAATGAGCGGAGTAACATGGCCCATATGCGGTACCACTGACAGGAACAGTGGCGATATTCAGGAACATGGATCGGTTGCAAGCTTCAAACGCAAACCAGGCAAATGACGAAGTAGGCGCTTGCAGTTCGCAACCATGGTATATAGAACACTGCTCGAGAGATAAATAAAACTCGAACGCGAGGTACAGGTGAGTATTCCATTGAAACTGCCGAGTGGATCAAACTGGGGTCCCAAACTCTTCTTCACTTCACTGCTTGCGATTCTGATATTTTTCTGGTGGCTACTCATCTACTCCGGTGGAGTCGCCGCAACCCACACCGCCACGGCCAGCCAGGAAGCCCAGCAGAAGCTCCCGTCAAGCGTCGGCGAAGCCGTCAAGAGCGACCCTCAGCGATCGCTCCTGCCAGCGCCAAAGCCAAAGCGGGGTGATTATCCGAGCATAGGCGTGAGCAGCCGAGCCTTGGTCTGGGTCGTTGCGCAAATGCATTTATTCTTCGGCGCCCTCGTGCTCGCTGTTCCCATCTTCGTGCTGGTTATAGAGCTCATCGGGTTCAAGAGCGACGACGATCGCTACGACGACATGGCGCACGAATTCATGAAAGTCAGCCTGACGGCCTATGCGATAACTGCACTCTTTGGCGGAACACTTGCATTGAGCTTATTCATGCTTTATCCCGATCTGATGGGATATTTGATGCGGGTGTTCGGATCCCAAATGCTGGTCTACGCCATTCTATTTTTTCTCGAAAGTATTCTTCTATATATCTACTATTACGGATGGGGCGCATTGCGCTACGCAAACCTGAAGTGGCTGCACCTGACCGTGGGATTACTGCTCAACGGCGTCGGCACGACATTGTTAGTAGTGGCCAACTCCTGGTCGACTTTCATGATGGCGCCCTCCGGAGTAGATCCGTCGACAGGTGCGGTCACCGGAAGCATCTGGGAAATCATGAAAGGCCCACTCTGGAATCCTTTGAATCTACATCGTTTTCTTGCCAATATCGCCTTCGGCGGCGCAGTCGTCGGAGCCTACGCAGCCTTCAAGTTTCTCGCTGCAAAGACGCCCGCTGAAAAAGCACACTATGACTGGATGGGATATACATCCAATTTCACTGCGATACTGGCATTCCTGCCATTACCGTTTGCCGGCTACTGGATGATGGCTGAAATATACGCCTACGCTCAACAAATGGGCATTCTGGCGATGGGAGGAATTCTGGCCTGGTTGTTCGTTATCCAAGCTGTACTCATCTGCACCATTCTACTGGCAGGCAATTATTATCTCTGGACCGGCATGGCCCGCGCCGAAGGCGGGCAGCGATATCTCTGGCTCGTGAAGTACATATCGATAGTGCTCGTCATCGGATTTCTAGTTTGGGTGACACCGCACAATATTATCTACTCCGCCGCCGAGGTCGGCAAACTGGGTGGCAGCAATCATCCTGTATTGGCTCCACTTGGAATAATGCCAGCCAAGAATATCGCGGTCTTCTTGATGCTTATCTTCACTTTCTTGTCCTTTCAGCTCTACCGGAGATCCGACAAGTTGATCATGGTTCCTTGGCAGGACTTCGGTAACGCACTGATGGTCGTCATATATATCGTGGCGAGCCTGAATGTCATTTTTGCTGGCGTTTACTATGGCTATTTTACAAATACTGTATACAAAGTCGGATCAAGCGTAATACAGGTCGTGTCGACCTTCGTGGTGATCGCCTCGGGCGTCGTGCTCGACTCGCTGATGTTCAAGGGCGCAAAGGCCTTACCAGTCCACTGGGGAAAAGTGCCCGACCGCGCGCAATATGCATTGTTTGCACTGCCGATCGCTTTTACCTGGCTCATGGCACTGATGGGCTATATCAGGTCCTCGGTGCGTACCCATTGGCATGTATATACGGTCATGAAGGATAATTCTGCAGACAATTTCATTCCTCCGCTGCAGACTGTAGGAAACATGGTCACGGCCGTGACGTTGTTATTCCTGATATTTCTCCTATTCATCTTCTGGATTGCGAACCTGAGCAATGCAACGCAAATTCCACCAGTGGCAAGGATTTCGACCGCGGAGAGTGCGACGTGAAAGCGCTCTTGAAGCCCATCGGTTTCAGTATTTTTCTGACCCTGGTCTTCACCTCGGTCACTTATATACTCCCGCAGGCAAAAGGTGAGGCTCCCGGCGATAGCGAGGTGATTGCCGGCACTTTGAGTATCGATTCGCTCATTTCTATGGGCGAAAAACTATATGCTGGAAAGGGGACATGTACCTTATGCCACAACAAACTCGGCCGCGCACCAGATTTGCTTTCCTACGACGTCGCCAAGGTATCTGTCGAAAGAATAGCGGACTCTCGATATCAAGGCAAGGCGATGGATGCAGAGGGCTATCTGCGTGAATCCATGCTGCAACCGGGCGCCTATGTTGTCAAGGGTTTCGGCAAGAAGGGGTCGAATGATACCGAGTCGCCTATGCCGGCGATCGACCAAGCCCCCACTGAGCTTTCCGAAGTCGAGATCAGCGCAGTCATCGCCTATTTGCAGCACAAGGACGGCAATCCCGTCACCGTGGCCTTGCCAAAGGATGCAGCCGCGCCGCCGGCCGAGCTGAAAGACCCGGCCGAGGCCGCGAAGCCGGCCGTGGCCCAAACCGCCGAAGAGGCGATTGCCAAATTCGGCTGCGCGGCTTGTCATTCAGTTCTGAAGACGGAATCTTCCATCGGGCCGAGCCTGAATGACGTCGGCAAGCGGCTGAAGACCGCGCAGATCCGAAACAGCATTGTCGATCCGAAGGCAGAAATCGCCAAAGGCTACCCACCGATCATGCCTGATTTCCCAACGATGACGATCGCCGAGCTGGAATTGCTGGTTCGCTTCCTGGCCAAACAGAACGGTGCACGCTCGTGAGAATTCGGATAGCAGCTTTTTGGCAGGCAGTCGGCGTAATGGTCGGGGCCTGGTTGGTATTCGACCTGGCCTTTCCGCCTTTCATGCCCCGGTCGATGATGGTAGTCTATTTGTTCATCACAGGCATCGGCGTATTACTTTTCTTTTCCAGCGACGAGAGGCGCTGGAGTGAATTCAAGGAGCCCATCACCACAACATTGCGGGATGACGACAAATCCATTCGACGCTGGGTCATTTTAACCATAATATCATTTATTCCATGGTATGTTCTGTACAGTTCTCTAAAACCATCTGGCGAAACTCCTCTTGAATTGAGGCAGATTCATCCAGCCCCGCCTGCACAATTGAATGTATATAAGAAGAACTTTGATTTGAGTACATTGGAAAACCCAGTGAGAATGCGCGTGTTGAAGTTATTGGAAAGCGACCAGACTGCGGGTCTGAAGATCTATCAGGAAGCGGTGCAAGCGGGCAGCCTGGTCTATTTTGGCAATTGCTTCTATTGCCATGGTGATCTTCTGCGAGGAAACGGTCATTTCGCGAAAGGCCTCGATCCACTCCCGACTGACTTCGCTGACGTAGGAACTATTGCTCAGTTGCAGGAGTCCTTTCTGTTTTGGAGAATTACCACCGGAGGCCCAGGATTACCGAAGGAAGGAATACCCTGGAATTCGGCCATGCCGGTTTGGCACGAGATGCTCAGCGAGGACCAGGTCTGGAACGTAATCACCTTCCTGTACGACCGAGTTGGCCAGGTTCCGCGCATGTGGGACCCATCGATATCCAAGGCGGTGACCTCCTTGAAGGACAAGCTGGCAACGCAACGGGCCGCAATGAGCAGCCTTGACTTGTACCAATTTCATTGCGCCGTCTGTCATGGCGAGAAAGGCGCTGGAGACGGACCGGCGGCCGAGTTTCTCAGCCCCAGGCCACGGGATTTCACGCGAGGACTCTGGAAATTCAAGACATCGCCCGGAGAACTGCCGCCGCGCGATAGTGACTTGTTTACGACGATCAAGTCAGGCCTGATCGGAACGAGTATGCCGGGATGGTCAGCCGTGCTCACGGACCAGCAGATCGGTGGCTTGCTTGCATTGCTCAAACAATTCGATACTGCAGGGGTTTGGGCACCGAAACATGCGAAGAAGGAAGACTTCGACAAAGAGGGCCGTTATTTAAAGCCCGACGCACGCTCCATCAGCGACCAAGAGCCCACCGATGGCCAGATTCCCTACTCCGCCGAGTCAATTGCCCTGGGCAAAGAGGTCTTTCAGGAGAATTGCAGGAAATGCCATGGCCAGGCGGGTCGTGGCAACATCACCTCGGGAAAGTTCATGGAGGACGACTGGGGCTATCGCGTCTGGGCCCGCGACCTGACCAAGCCCTGGACTTGGCGCGTGACCGAAGCTTCACCTGAAGCCGAGCAGGCTCGAGGCACCGCCGCGCGGCGTGACGAGACGATTCGCAACATCTACTCGCGTCTTTCAGTCGGAATACGCGGCACACCGATGCCCGCGCATCGAGCCGTCCAGGCAGGGGAAAAGGACGGGATCACGCGCGAGGACCGCTGGCACGTTGCCAACTACGCCTATTCGCTGCGCGAGGGCACGGTCTGGCCCGGTGAGCGCAACCTGATCGAGGGCGTCGAGTTTTCGGGCGAGTTGCCCACCGACGTCGACGACGCAGCGTGGCAGAAAGCCCCGGCCAGCACATTCAGGCTGGTTCCCAACGTCGTCAAGGAATCGCGCCTGTTCACCTTGCTCAATGATTCAATCACGGTGCGGGTGGTCTATAACGACCGCGAAATCGCCTTCCTGCTCGAGGTCAACGATCGGACGGAGAGCCGCCCGGGCGGGCCGGTTGTTGCGCAGCTCCCCGACAGAAACGAGAAGATGTTTTCCGACGCATTCGCGATCCAGTTTCCGAAAGAGGATGCGTTCAGCACGGCTCCGGTCGAAAAGCCTCTGTTTCGCCATGGCGATCCGCAGCATGCCACGACGGTCTGGTATTGGAGCGCCGGCTCGATCGAGCCCCCTATTGAATCAGGCGCGGCCCTGCTCGATGGCACCGGTCTGGCCGCAAAACTGACCCGGCGCACCAGCGCCAGCGACCTGACTGCTCTAGGCCAGTGGAAGGATGGTCGCTGGCGCGTGCTGATGAAGCGCCCACGTGGCATCCAGGCCCAGGGCGGGGCCGCGCCTGCTGCTGGCAAGGCTATGGCGGGGGCGGATCTGAGCTTTCGCAAGGGACAGTTCATTCCAGTGTCGTTCGCGAACTGGGATGGCAACAACGGCGAGGTCGGCTCCAAACACAGCCTGACCCCATGGTTCTGGTTGCTGCTACCAGCCGAAACGAACTACGCCTTCGTCTATGGCTCGTCCCTGGCAAGCGCACTGGCCGTTTTCCTGGCGGGTATCGGATTGATTCGAAGTGAGCGCCGCAAGGGCCTGCAAGCCCGCCAAACCAAGGGCTAGGCGCTTCTCATGTCGGTTGCTCCAGCGCTTCGCGCGACCCGCCACGCACGAAACGCCGATGCTCTGTGAAGGACTGCCTTCGCGCCGTTGCTGACCTTCACCTTGCGCTGTGTGCGGCTGTGGAGCAGGGGCGAGTTTCATCCTAGTGTTTAATTGCACAAACAATAGATAGTATTATGATGGCTACATTGCTTGGCGCAAGGTGGTGTCATGGCACGAGTGGCAGTTGCGTTGTCGTGTACGGCGGAAGTTGTGGCTGAGCTTGAG
>JBAQUQ010000263.1:0-9118 GCA_049297615.1 Burkholderiaceae bacterium | reverse complement strand
AGATCACGGTGCGGCTGGCCAGGCGCAATGTCGTGCTCGACGAACCCCGCTGCAGCTCGCAGCTCACGCCTTGTGCATCGATGCCGGTGACCTTGCAGCCGGTGCGAACGTCCACACCGATGCGCTGCAACTGCTCGAGGGCGCGTTGCGAGAGCGCCGGCACGAAGTTGCCGAGGATGCGCGGCGAACCTTCGATCAAGATCACGCGGGCGCTGCGCGTGTCGATGCGGCGGAATTCGTCCTTCAGCGTGTGCTGGGCGATTTCGCTCATCGTGCCGGCCATCTCGACGCCGGTGGGGCCGGCGCCGATGACCACAAAGCTCAGCCACGCTTCGCGCTGCGCCGGCTCGGTGCAGCGTTCGGCGTGTTCGAAAGCGCCGATCACTCGCGCGCGGATGTCCAAAGCGTCGGCCAGCGTCTTCAATCCCGGTGCGAATGGCGCCCAGGCGTCGTGGCCGAAGTAGCTGTGCGTCGCGCCCGGGGCGACGATCATGTGGTCGAAGCTCAGGCATACGCCATCGTCGAGCGTGACGCTCATCCGCGTCGCGTCAATGGCCATCACTTCGGCTTGCAGGATCGTCAGCCTGCCGCCCTGCATCTGGGCTCGCAAGGTGTGGCGGATCGGTGCGCTGATCGCCGGCGCGCTCAGGCCTGCCGTGGCGACTTGGTACAGCAGGGGCTGGAACAGGTGGTGGTTGGTACGGTCGATGAGGGTGATCTCGAGCGGCGCGCCCGCCAGGCAGCGCACTGCCTCGAGGCCGCCGAAGCCGCAACCGATGACCAGCAGGCGCGGCAAGGCGGCGCTCATGCCTTGGTCAGTGCCGGCAATGCCAGCAGCCGGCCCCGCACCATCTGGATGTGGCTGCGCAGCGAATACAGCTCGTCGGCGTAACTCAGGGGCACGGCGACCTGCTCGACGTGCGCTTCGATGTCGGCCAGCTCGCGCAACAATTCGTCGCTGGTGCGCTCGCCGAACGAGTCTTCGACGCCGCGCAACTGCCCATACCAGCGAAAGATGCGCGAGCGGATGCGGAATTGATAGAGCGGGGGCAGCACGCGCGACAGTGGCAGCAGGATCACGATGATCGACGCCAGCACGACCCACATGCGGTCGATCAGATTCGCCAGCCAGAACGGCAGGTAGCGCTGCAACAGCGGCGCACCGTTGCGGTAGAAGCGATCCGCTTCCTTGGCCAGGGGCATTTCGGTGTGCGCGGCGCTCGGGAAATCGCCCTTGCGCCGAAACCAGCCGGCCTCGCCGTGAATATGCTGCGCCGCCTGCACGAACAGTTGCACCAGGGCCGGGTGCGTGCCCTCCTTGGCCACCAGGGCCGCGGTGGGAGCGACCAGGCGCACGTCCTCGCCCGGCAGGTCGCGCGCCAGATCGACGATGCCGCGCGGCAGCAGCACGGGGCTCAGGAATGCGAAGCGCCGCGAGTAGGCCTGCGCCTGGGCAAAGTCGAACAGTTTCACGCCGGGCGTGCGCAACAGCATTTGCACCATCAGCGATTCCGGTGCCGATGCGAAGACGAGCGCGTCGATCTCGCCTGCGAGCAGGGACATGACCGCGGGGGTTTCAGCCTGTTCGAGCAGGGTGAGCGTCTTGCGCTCGATGGCGTTGGCCTCCAGCAGGCGCCGCATCAACAAGGGTGTGCCACTGCCGGGGGCCCCGATATTGAGCTTCCAGCCCGGCAGTTGGGCGAGCGAGGCCAAGCTGGCGTTTTTCAGCAGGCGCAAGGCCGATTCCTCGCGATAGAACAACCACACCGGCTCATGGAACAGGCTGCCCAGGGCCACCAGGCCTTGATTGGCCACATCGCCCACTTCGCGTTCCACATCGGCACCGCCTTGCACGAAGGCCAGGTCGACGTCTGAGCTGTCGTCGCGCAGCAGGGCCAGATTCTGCGCCGCGCCTTGCGTGGCGCGCAGCTCGACGCGGATGCCGTGCAGCTTCAGGAAGGCAGCGTAGCGCGTGCCGAACTCGGCATAGGCGCCCTGGTCTTGCCCGGTGGCCAGCACCACGCGTTTCGGCGGGGTCGGGTCCAGCATCCAATACGCGAGGGCGAGCAAGGCAGCGCTGGCGAGCAGAAAGGGCCCGGCCGTGACCAGCAGGTCGCGAACCGAGAGCAGGGTGTTGTGCAGGACTTTGGGCATGGGCTGGGAGCCTGTCGGGCGTCAGGTCGAGAGATGGCACGATAACGCGTTGCGGCCGCGCGCGCCGTAGACTAGGAGCTCGACAGGCTGCCAGCCACCACGCGTTTCAAATGCTGCGAACCACCCGGGATGCCCAATGACAAAGTCGCTCCCGCCCAGCGCCTTCGCGGCAGTCGGCGGCAATCTGTATCGAGCCAGCCCACTGACGCGCGGCCCCTGGCATCCTGAGCACCAGCACGGCGGGCCGCCGATCGCCCTGGTATGCCGCGCCATCGAGAGCGCCGCCCTCGAACTGGGCCTGACCCACCTCTCGCGGCTGACCGCGAACCTGCTGCGCCCGGTTCCAATCGGCGAATTGACGATCGCGGTGGCAACCGACTACGCGGGGCGCAATGCGGGGCATTTTTCCGCCCAGCTCATGGCCGGCTCCAAGGAAGTCGCGCGCTTCACGGCGCTGGCCCTGCGCGAGAGCAGGCTGACCCTGCCCGATGATCTGCCAGGGCATCCTGCGCCGGTGGCTCCGCGAAGCCCGGACGAGTCGCCCCCAGCGACATTCCCCTTCGCCGGCGAACATGTGGGATACGCCGATCTGGTCGAGACGCGCGTCGCGAGCGGGCATTTCTTCAAAGGTCCGTGCGCAATCTGGTTCCGCTTGCGCCAGCCCCTGCTCGAAGGCGAAACGCCGGGCGCCTATCAGCGCGTCGCCGTGGCCGCTGATTCCGGCAACGGCATCAGCGCGGTGCTCGATTTTTCGAAGTACGTCTTCGTCAATTCGGATCTGACGATCAACCTGTTGCGCCGGCCTCGGGGTGAATGGATCTGCGTGCAGGCGCGCAGCCACCTCGGCCCGGACGCTTGTGGCCTGGCCGTCTCGGAGCTGTTCGATAGCGACGGCCTGATCGGCGTTGCGACGCAAAGCCTCTCGATCCGTCTGCGCGATTGAGCGACATCGTCACCCATGCCGGGGACCGCGAAACTCACCGAACATTCACCTGCGACACGCGCCCCGGGCTTGTGGAATACCTTCGCGCCGCATGCCTGGAAAGGCAATAGCGGCGTCTCCAGGCTCGAGAATTGCCCACCGGCAAAATCCGCCCGGCGTTCCTGATGACGCACCCTGCCGTGGCGCCGAACGACGTGACTAATATCCAGTGCAGCATCAAACGCGACGGCGCTGCGTGCGAAGATCGAGATCGGCAAGCGCGCGGCGCTGCAGCGTTAACGCGTTCGGAGGAAAGGAGCCCATCATGGACCGGCGTGTTTTCGCGAGCTTCACATCCGCGGGCTTGCTCGGCGTGGCGATCGGTAGTGCCGCGCAGCAGGCCGGCAAGGTCTGGCGTGTTGGTTTTCTCCACGGTGGGCCTCGGCCGCAAGACGGGGCCGTTCCCGCGCCGCTTCGCAATGCGCTTCAGGCACTCGGGTATATCGAGGGCAGGGACGTCGCGTACGAGGGCCGCTGGGGCGAAGCTCGCAACGATCGGCTGCCAGGTCTCGCGGCCGAACTTGTATCCCAAAAGGTTGACGTGATCGTCACTTTTGGAGCACCGTCGGCGGCGGCTGCCAAGCAGGCCACGTCGAGCATTCCGATTGTCGTCAACTACGCTGGCGACACGGTGGAGACCGGGCTGGTCGCCAGCCTGGCCCGGCCGGGCGGCAACGTGACCGGCGTCAACGACCCGGCAGCCATTTTGAGCGCGAAGCGCCTCGAGTTCCTGAAAGAGTTGGTGCCGGCAGCGAAGCGGGTTGCGGTACTCTGGAATGCCGGCGACAACGCCATGACGCTGCGCTACCGCGAAATTGAGAAGGCTGCGCAGGTGCTGCGCGTCAACATCGACCCGCTGCCCGTGCGCGAACCCGATGACTTCGATGTGGCGATGTCCGCGATGAACCGCAGCCGGCCCGATGCACTGATGATGGTGTCGGATGCGTTGACCACCTTGAACCGAAAACGCGTGATCGACTATGCCGCGCAGCACCGAATTCCCGCCATTTACGAGTTAGACCTTGTGCCCCGATCGGGCGGCTTGATGTCGTACGGCAGCGATCCGGGCGAAAGCTTGAAGCTCACCGCCAGTTACGTCGGCAGGATCCTCAAAGGGGCGAAGCCCGCCGATCTGCCGGTCGAGCAACCGAACCGCTATTACCTCGTGATCAACCAGGCGACCGCCAAGGCGCTCGGCGTCACGATTCCGCAGACCCTGTTGTTGCGTGCCGACGATTTGATTCAGTAGCGCGTGCCTCGCGCTTTGAAGACGCGCCGCCTACTTGCTCTTCGCCACCGTCGCCAGCTCCTTCAGGGTGAAGGTATAGCTCACCTTGTCCAGCGGCTTGTGGCAGGCCAGGCATTCGGCCTGGTTCACGCCCGGGCGGTGTTGCTTGGCGGTGGTGAAGACGCTGTAGTTCCACTCTTCGTTGCGCAGCATGTCGGGGATGTCCTTGCCCCAGCCGGCGTCGCGCGCCATCGCGGTGTAGAACAGCAATTTATCGGCGACGTAGAAGCCGTCGCTGCCCATCACGGGCTTTTTGTCGGCGTCGAGCTGAGCCGAATACACCTCGGCGAACAGGTAGGCGCCGTTGGGCAAGTCCTTGCCTTCCCTGGCGGCCTTCAACGCCGCCGCATTCGCGAAGTAGTAGCGGACCTGCTTGGTCGCGGGGAAATTGATCGTGTGGTACTTGGTGAAGCTGCTCTGGTAACCCTCGGGGAAGCTCACGCCGGTCTTGGCCAGGTTGGGCAGCAATGGCGACTTGGCGGTGGCGGTGGCGCCGGGCTGAGCGGCGAAGAATGCGGCGACGTTGGCGATGTCGTCGGCGCTGAGTTGGCCGGCGATGGCGTTCATGATCGCGTGTTTGCGTGTCGCGTCTTTCAGCGCCTTCAACTGGTTTTCGAGGTAGACCGCTTTCTGGCCGGCCAGATTCGGAGTGGCGTCGCTCACGCTCACGCCATTGGCGCCGTGACACGCCGCGCACACGGCATCGACCTTGGTCTTGCCGGCGGCGGCGTCGGCTCCATGGGCCAGATTTGCCAGGGGCGCAATCAGCGCCAGGGCGAGCAATGAGGTGGGGTGGTTCATGAAGAAAAATCTCCTGGTTGGTTTGTCGCGGCTTGCGGGTGCCGGTTCGCGGTATACGCTTGGCATGTCCGCAGACTTCCCCGACGCATCGATGAAAGGCCCGCACTCCATGACCCAGGCCGCCGCCAGCCCCACAGTCAGCGCCGCCGGCGAACGCGACCGCGCTTTCCACCTCCACCCCTACACCCAACTGCGCCAGCTCGAGAAGGAGGGCCCGCTGGTGATTGTGCGCGGCGAGGGCGTGCATGTGATCGACGAGCAGGGAAAACGCTATATCGAAGGCATGGCCGGCCTGTGGTGCGCTTCGCTCGGATTCTCCGAAGCGCGCCTCGTCGCCGCTGCGCAGCGCCAGATGCAGCAATTGCCGTATTACCACTCGTTCTCCGGCAAGGTGCCGGGGCCGGTGACGGAGTTGGTTGAAACCCTGATCCGCTGGGCGCCGGTGCCGATGGCGCGTGTGCTGTTCGCCAATTCGGGCTCCGAGGCGAATGACACGGCGTTCAAGCTGGTGCGCTACTACAACAACGCACGCGGCCGGCCGCACAAGAAAAAAATCATCGCGCGCCAAAAAGGCTACCACGGCGTGACGGCGGCTGCCGCTTCGCTGTCAGGCTTGCCCTCGATGCACCAGCATTTCGACCTGCCCCTGCCCGGTGTGCTGCGCGTCGGCGCGCCGCATTACTACCTCGGCGCCGCGCCCGGTGAGAGTGAGGCGGGTTTCGTCGAGCGGCTCGCCCAGGAACTCGAAGCGACGATTCTGCGCGAAGGCGCCGACAGCATCGCCGCCTTCATCGCCGAGCCGGTGCAAGGCGCGGGCGGCGTGATCGTTCCGCCGGCGGGCTACTTCGAGCGCGTCCAGGCAATTTTGAAGAAGAACGACATCCTGTTCATCGTCGACGAGGTGATCACGGGTTTCGGGCGCCTGGGCCAGCGCTTCGGCACCGATGTCTACGGCCTGCAGCCCGACATGATCACGGTGGCGAAGATGCTCACGGCGGCGTATGTGCCGATGTCGGCGCTCTACGTCACCGATCCGATCTACCAGGTGGTGGCCGACGCGAGCGCGAGTGTGGGTACCTTCGGCCACGGCTACACCTACAGCGGCCATCCCCTGGCCTGCGCGGTCGCGTTGGAGACGCTGCGAATCTACGAGAGCGACGACATCATCGGCCACGTGAGAAAGGTCGCGCCGCGCCTGCAGCGCGGCTTGCGGCGCTTTGCCGGCCATCCCCTGGTGGGCGAAGTGCGCGGCCTGGGGCTGATCGGCGCGCTCGAATTGGCCGAAGACCCGGCAGCGCGCCGCCCCTTCGCGCCCGAGCGCGGTGTCGGTGCGTATTTCGTGCGCCGCGCGCAAGCCCATGGCTTGATCACGCGCGTGCTCGGCGGCGACGTGATCGCTTTCTCGCCGCCGCTCATCATCAACGAGGCCGAAATCGACGGCCTGTTGGAGCGCACCGAGAGCGCGCTGGCGGATACGCTGGCGTGGCTGCGCGCCGGCTCTTGAATGCAGTTGCGAGATGGCGCTGATCGAGTTCGCCGGCCTGAGCAAGGTCTACCCCGGCAGCGCCGCACCCGCGGTTGACGATCTGAACCTGCACATCGAGGCGGGCGAATTCATCACCCTGCTCGGGCCGTCGGGATCGGGCAAGACGACGACCCTGATGCTGCTCGCCGGCTTCGAGACCGCCAGTGCCGGCAGCATCGCCCTGGACGGCCGGCCCATCGACGCACTGCCGCCCCACAAGCGCGACATGGGTGTGGTGTTCCAGAGCTACTCGCTGTTTCCGCACATGACGGTGCAGGAGAACGTGGCGTTTCCACTGTCGGTGCGCAAGGTTCCAGCCGCCGGGTCACGCGACAAGGTCGCCGCCGCGCTGGACAAGGTGCATTTGCGCCACCTTGCGCAGCGCCGCCCGCAGCAGCTCTCCGGGGGTCAGCAGCAGCGCGTGGCGCTGGCACGCGCTCTCGTGTTCGAGCCGCGCGTCGTCTTGCTCGACGAGCCGCTGTCGGCGCTGGACAAGAAGCTGCGCGAAGAAATGCAGCTCGAGATTCGGCGGCTCCACCGCGAGCTCGGTGTGACGATGGTGTTCGTCACGCACGACCAGGCCGAGGCGATGACGCTGTCGGACCGCGTCGCGGTGTTCAACCAGGGGCGCATCGAACAGGTCGCGACGCCGCAGCAGCTGTACGACGCGCCGGCGAACCCCTTCGTCGCCGGCTTCATCGGCGACAACAACATGTTGAGCGGCCAGGTCGAATCGTCGGCCTGTTTGCGCCTGCCCGATGGCCAGTGCCTGATGGCGCGCGCCGCGGGAACGCCGGTGCGCGGCGCACCGGCGACGTTATGCTTGCGTCCCGAACACTTGCGCATCGCCGGCGCAGCACCCTTCTTCGCGGCGGGCGTCGAAAACCGCTTGCAGGCGACCCTGCTCGACGCCATTCCCCTGGGCGACCATTGGCGCGTCGTCGCCCGGCTGCACAGCGCGCAGGCCACCTGGTTCGCCAAGCTCGCGCCGGGTGCCCTGCCGCAGGGCCTGGTGCCCGGGCAGACGCTGGGGCTGGCGTTTCGCAGCGAAGATGCGTGGCTGTTCGCCGCTTGATGAGTTCATGGTCAACCCAGGAGACGAAGATGAAGACAAATCTGTTCACTGCCCTTGCCGCTGCCGCGGCGCTGTGTGGCGCCTTCAACGCTCACGCGCGCGACCTGAGCGTCGTGTCGTGGGGAGGCGCTTACCAGGACGGCCAGAAGGAGGTCTACTTCAAGCCCTTCAACGCCGCAGGCACCAAACTGACCGACGAGGCCTGGGACGGCGGCCTGGGCGTGCTGCGCACCAAGATCAAGGGCGGCAACAACAATTGGGACGTCGTGCAAGTCGAGGCCGACGAACTCGAAGTCGGCTGTGACGAAGGCCTCTACGAAAAGCTCGACCCGGCGAAAATCGGCGGTGCGTCGCGCTACCTGCCCGGAGTGCTGCACCCCTGCGGCGTCGGCGCGATCATCTACAACCTGGTTCTTGCCTACGATGGCGACAAGACAAAGCCGGCCCCGTCGGGTTGGAACGACTTCTTCGACGCGAAAAAGTATCCCGGCAAGCGCAGCATCCGCAACGGCGCGAAGTGGAACCTCGAAGTCGCGCTGATCGCTGACGGCGTTCCCGCGAAAGACGTCTACAAGGTGCTGCGCACCGCGGACGGCGTGGAGCGCGCGTTCAGGAAACTCGACACGATCAAGGCCGACCTGGTGTTCTGGAAGAGCGGCGCCCAGCCCCCGCAGATGCTCGCCGCCGGCGACGTGGTGATGACCACCGCCTACAACGGCCGCATCACAGCGGCCAACGAGAAGGACAAGAAGAACTTCAAGATGGTGTGGAAGGACACGCCCTACACCATGGACAGCTGGGTCATCATGAAGGGCACGCCGAACAAGGCGGATGCCGAGAAGCTCGTCGAATTCATGGGCCGGCCCGCCAACCAGGCGAAGCTGCCGAAATACATCCGCTACGGCGTGACCAGTGCGGCAGCGGCGCCCCTGATCGACAAGTCACTCATGGCCGACCTGCCGACGAATCCGGATATCCTGAAACAAGCCTTCCCCGAAGACGCCAAGTTCTGGATCGACTACGGCGACAAGCTCGCGCAACGCTGGACGCAATGGGCCGGCACGAAGTGAGCGGCTGCGCTGATTGATTCGAACCGCCTGAACCGGCGCGGCGACGCCTGAGCTGTGCGTTCCCGCTTCGCCCTGCTCGCACCGCTCACGGGCTTTCTGCTCGTGTTCTTTGTCGCGCCGCTGCTGTGGCTGCTGTCGCTGGCGGTGCGCGAGACCGAGGTCGCGCGCGCGCTGCCGCGCACGCTCGAGGCGCTCTCGGCGTGGCAACCGGGCGAGCCGCTGC
>JBAQUQ010000262.1:0-3247 GCA_049297615.1 Burkholderiaceae bacterium | reverse complement strand
GTTGCAGGCGCTGCACGCCGCCGAGCCTGCGAATGCGCCGCCACGGTCAGGGCCAGGGGCAAGGACGGCCGTGCTCGACAGCCACGCCCTCGGCGACGCACTGCGAGCGCTGGCCGAGCAATTGCGCAATGCCGACATGGCCGCGACCGACGCTTCCATCGAGCTGCAACGCCAGTTCGGCGCCGCCCTGGGCCAGCCCTTGCAGAGCCTGGGCGAGGCGGTCGGCGAGCTCGACTTCGAGCGCGCGCTGCGCGACTGCGAGGGATTGATCAAACAACTCGCGCAGGGCCAGGCCGTATGAAGACGCTGGCCATGAACGACGCGGCGCCTGCCCCGGCCGACAAGTCGCTCAAGCGCAAGCTGCTCCTGCCCATGCTGCTCGCGGGTGCGCTCGTCGGGGTCATCGCAATCTGGACGATCGAGCAACGCGCCCAACGCCACCTCGTCGAAGAATTGCATCAGCGCGCCGAGCTGGCGGCCAATATGGTGAATTACGCCGCCGGGAGCGTTTCGCGCGCGGGCGAACTGCAGCGCATCGTCGCCGCCATCGGCGCCGAGCGGGAGATCGTCGATATCGTCGTCGCCGGTGGCCGGCCGGCTCGGGTGCTGGCCAGCACCCATGTTGCCTGGCTCGGCAAACCCTTGGCCGAATTGCCGGCTCAGGAGGTTGCCGACGATCTGTTCAAAGCGATCCGAATACGGGCCAGCCATCACCATTTCAACAGCGAGCAACACCTTTTCGATTTCAGCGCGCCCCTGCAACTCAGCCATGCCGAGCCGAGCGATGAGTCGCTCAGCGAAGCGGCGGTCATGGTGCATGTGGATACCCTGCCCATGGAAACGGCAATCCGGCAAGCGTCGGTCGAACTCGGCGCCGCCGTTCTGGCCGCACTGACCCTGCTCACGGCACTGGGCTACGGCCTGCTCGAGGGCGTCGTGCTGCGCCCCATCGCCGCGCTCGGCCGAGCCGTGGCCCTGGGCGGGCAAGCCAGCGCGCAGGACTGGGCCGGTGCCGCCGCGGCGGACGAGATCGGCACGCTCGCCCTTGCCCTGCGCGAATCCATGACCCGCACCGACGCCGCCCTGCGCGAGCTGGCGCGCGAACGCGTGTCCCTGACCAATGTCATCGAAGGCACGAACGTCGGCACCTGGGAGTGGAACGTCGAAACCGGTGAAACGCGCTTCGACCAGCGCTGGGCGAAGATCGTCGGCTATACGATCGAAGAGCTGTCGCCCATGACCGTCGAAGTCTGGGGCCGCCTGACGCACCCTGAAGACCTGAGCCGCACGGCAGTGCTGCTCGAGCGCCATTTCGACGGCGAGTTGCCGTCTTACGAATGCGAATCGCGCATTCGCCATAAAGACGGCCATTGGGTCTGGGTCCTCGACCGGGGCAAGCTGTTCAGCCGCACCGACGACGGCCGCCCGCAGTGGATGGCCGGCACCCACATGGACATCAGCGAGCGCAAGCACGCGCAGGCCGAAGTCGAACGCAGCGCTCAGCTGTTGCGCAGCTCGCTCGACGCGCTCGACATCGCCTATTCGCTGTTCGATCCGCAGGACCGGCTGGTTTTTTGCAACCAGCGCTCGCGCGACCTGCACCCCATGGTCGTCGACCTGATGGTACCGGGCACCCCCTTCGAGCAGATCCTGCGCGTCGGCGCCGAGCGTGGCCAGTTCGAGGTGACCTCAGGGCGCGTCGACGAGTGGCTCGCCGAGCGCCTTGCACTGCACCGCGAGCCGGCATCGCAGTTGATTCGGCGCCAGGCCGACGGACGCGTCCTGCGCATCGTCGAGCGCCGCATGCCCGACGGCCACACCATCGGGCTGCGCATCGACGTCACCGAGCATGTGCAGGCCACTGAAGCCGCGCAGGCCGCCTCCAAGGCCAAGAGCGAATTCCTGGCCAATATGAGCCACGAGATCCGCACGCCCATGAATGCGATCCTGGGCATGCTCAGGCTGCTGCAAAAAACGGAACTGAGTGTGCGCCAGGCCGACTACGCGGCCAAGACGGAAGGCGCGGCGCGATCCCTGCTCGGCCTGCTCAACGACATCCTGGATTTCTCCAAGGTCGAGGCGGGCAAGATGAGCCTGGACCCGCATGCCTTCCGCATCGACCAGTTGCTGCGCGACCTGTCGGTCATCTTGTCGGCCACTGTCGGGCCCAAGCCCGTGGAAGTGCTGTTCGACATCGACCCGGCACTGCCGCGTCACTTGGTGGGCGATGCGATGCGCCTGCAGCAGGTGCTGATCAACCTGGGCGGCAACGCCATCAAGTTCACGGCGCAAGGCGAAGTGGTGGTTTCGATGCGCGTCCTGGCGCTCGACGCCGCCGCGGTGGACATCGAGATCGCGGTACGCGACACCGGCATCGGCATCGCGCCCGAGCACCAGGCGCGCATCTTCGGCGGCTTTTCGCAGGCCGAGGCCTCGACGACGCGCCGCTTCGGCGGCACCGGGCTGGGCCTGGCGATCAGCCAGCGCCTGGTCGCCCTGATGGGCGGCGAGCTGCGCCTGGACAGCGCGCCCGGTCAGGGCAGCCGCTTCTCCTTCTGCATCACCCTGCCCCAGGCCACCGAGAACGCCGCTGAGGCCGGGTTCACCGAGCCTGAAACGACCCGGGCGGTGGCTGCCTCGGCGCTGCACACCCTGGTCGTCGACGACAATCCGAGCGCGCGCGAAGTGCTGGTGCGAATGGGTCAATCATTGGGTTGGACCGTCGATGTTGCGGAAAGCGGTGAACGAGCGCTGGAACTGCTGCAGGCCCGTTCGCAAAGCGATGACGCCTACCAGGCGGTGTTCGTCGACTGGCAGATGCCAGGCTTGGACGGCTGGCAGACCAGCCAGCGAATCCGCGAAGTCGGGGCTCACGGGGTCAGTCGGGTCACTGTCGCGGCACCCGTGATCGTGATGGTGACCGCCCACGGCCGGGAGATGCTGGCGCAACGCAGCGCAGCCGAACGGGCGACGCTCGACGGATTTCTCGTCAAGCCGGTGACCGCGTCGATGCTGTTCGACGCCGTGGTCGATGCACGCTGCGGGCAGGATCGCTCGCATCCTTCGCAGCTCGCGGCGGCCAGGTCCAAGGTCCAGCGTCTGGCAGGCCTGCGCCTGCTTGTCGTCGAGGACAACCTGAACAACCAGCAAGTCGCGCGCGAGCTGCTCGAGGACGAGGGCGCGCTCGTGCAGATCGCCCAGCACGGCCAGGAGGGCGTCGAAGCGGTGGCCGCCGCCGACCCGCCCT
>JBAQUQ010000261.1:0-7904 GCA_049297615.1 Burkholderiaceae bacterium | reverse complement strand
TGGTGGTGCCACGGGCGTACTGCTGCAGCCGGCGAACAAAGCGCTGGCAACAAGCATCATCGAGCCGATGTGAACATGATTCATGGAAAGTTCTCCTTAACGCTGTAGGGGCGGTCCGCCAGACTTGCAGGCCTGCGAGGGCCTGCATGCCAAGCCGGAGTATACCACAGTATATTTGTGCAAATAGAATGCGCGAGGCCCGAAGGAACTATCGTGCGCTCGCCCGCCTCAGCCGCATGGGAGCGGTGAGCGCCGGGACCGGCCCCGTCGCCGCGGCCGCAGCAGGCAATGTCAGAACGGCGCGAAGTCCGCGTCCAGCGGGTCCGGACTCGAGCGCCAACGTGCCGCCGAGCAACTCGGCGTAGCGCGACACGATCGCCAGGCCAAGCCCCGAGCCGTCGCCGCGAGCCGCGTCGGCGCGCCCCTGGGCCCATCTCTGCACGAGCCGGTCGCGATGTGCGTCGTCGATGCCAGGGCCATTGTCGGTCACCGACATCAGGGCCGAGCCTGCCTGGCGGCCTACCTCGACCGTCACGGTATGCCGTTCGCCGTCGCCCGGTCGGCCGTAGCGTAGTGCGTTGTCGATCAGATTGTTCAGCGCCGCTTCGAGCAATAAGACATTGCCCAGCGCCAGCACCGGTTGATCGAGCCCGGTGGCTCCGAGGTCGACGCCTTGCGCGTCGGCTCGCGGCAAACGGCTGAGCACGGCATTGCGCGCGATCTCATCGATGCGCAGCGCCGTCAACACCAAGGTGTCGCGGGCTTCGTCGGCCAAGGCCAGGGCGAGCAACTGATCGACGAGGCGGCTCGCGCGCTCCTGGCTTGCCGCGATGCTGCGCAACTGCTCTTGCCAAACCTTGGGATCGGCTTGCGCCAAGCCGTACTCGGCGAGCGCGCGGATGCCCGCCAGCGGTGTGCGCAATTCATGCGCGACATTGCCGGTGAATTCGCGCTGCGCCTGCACGCCGCGACCGATGCGCAGCATCAGCTCGTTGAAGGTGTGGGCAAGATGCTCGACTTCGCGCGACTGCGCTGCGCTGTGCAGGGGTGTGAGGTCGGTCGCGTCGCGCCGCTCCAGTGCCAGCTGCAGGCCCTCCAGTGGAGCCAATTCGCGGTCGACACTGCGGCGCAGCCGCCAGCCGAGCCACAGCAACAGGATCACCTGGGGCGCCACCGAATACGCGACGAGGCGGTGCAACAACTCCTTCCGTCCCTGGGTGGTCTGGGCGACGACCACCGAGTAGGCCGAGGCGATGCGCGAACTCAAGGTCACGACACGCAACTCGTCGCCGTGGTACAGGGCATCGCTGAACACCCAGCGCTTGCCCGGCGCGGGCTTGGTGGCGTGCAGCTCCGCGTTGCCCGCCAGCACGGTTCCATCGGGCCGCAGCACAGCGAAGAATTCCTCCTCGCTCTTTTCGAGCAGGAGGGCGCGCAGTTCGCGCTCCGACAGCTCCAGGCTCAACTGGCCGTCCCGATCGACCACCTTGGCTGCGATCACCCGGGCGTCGTCGACCAGGGCCCGGTCGAAAGCCTCCAGCGTGAACGCATAAGCCACGGCGAACGCAGCCGCGGCGCCGACCAGCCAGGTCAACGCCAGAGGCAGCAAGACACGCCGCAGCATGCGCGAGCGCATCGAAGGCCACTCCACAGGCTCTGCCCCCTGTGGCGCCGGCCCCGTCACGCTTCGATCCTTCCCTGCGGCTCGACGAGGTAGCCCAGGCCGCGCAGCGTGCGGATGTTGGCGCCGGTGCCCGCCAGCTTCTTGCGCAGGCGCGACACGAAGGCCTCGAGCGCGTTGTCGGCGAGCAGATCGTCGAAGGTCGACAGCTTGTCCGACAAGGTCCGCTTGCTCACAACCCGCCCCGGCGGGGTCATCAGGGCGAGCAGCACCTCGTGCTCGCGCGCCGGCAACTCGAAGGGGACAGGCGCGGGCGATGCTCGCAGGAAGAAACGCCCCGCCTTGCGTTCGAGAAGCAAATCGCCGACCTCGCAGCGCTCGTCTGCGTCGTGGGCGCGCCGCGCGAGCGCACGCAGGCGCGCGTCGACTTCGGCCAGATCGAAGGGCTTGCCGAGGTAGTCGTCGGCACCGGCGTCCAGCCCGGCGATGCGCTCGTCGGTGCGGTTGCGCGCCGTCAGCACCAGGACCGGCGTGCGATCGTGCTGGGCGCGCGCCTCGCGCAGCACGGACAGGCCGCTGCCATCGGGCAGGTTCAGGTCGAGCAAGACCGCGTCGAAGGGTTGCACTCGCCACAAGTGGCGCGCGTCCGCCGCAGTCGCGGCCGCGTCGACGCGATGGCCGGAATCGCCAAGGCTGCGCAGCATCACGTCGCGCAACACGGCATCGTCTTCAACAAGCAGGATTCGCATGTCGCAAAGTATCAGGCGCGCTGGTCAGGCGCTGGTCAGGGCGGGGCTGCGATAAGGGGTTCGTTGCCAATTCTTCAACAGGCGCACTGCGGTCAAGGATAAGTCCAATGAACCCCGAAGACACTCATAGACCCGCCGAAATCCACTCGCCGGCGAACCGTGTGAGCCAGCACTGCCTCGTCGATTACAGGGAAGTTCCGGTGGGCACGCGCCAAACCATCATGCTGGTCCCGCCCAAGCACGCCGACGAGCGCGAAGGCCGTGTTTCGACCTTTGCTCCCATGGGTCGGGCCTTGCTGGGTGTTCGCGTCGGCAGCGTCGTCGATGTCCCCTTGCCCAACGGCAGTTGCGCTTGCGTACAGGTCATGGCGGTGCGAGCTTGAGCTTTGGGCCGACAAGATTTGCGCAGCGGAACTTGTGACCTGGACATCGTCATCGGCTCGCAGCCCTGAAAGGGCGCGAAGCGGGTCGCTTTGGTGGGCGCCGACTTCAGTCTTCAATGGATGTGGGCGCGCAGCGCTTGCGGCACGTGCTTGCGCTTCAGCCCGCCGCGATCGAGCCAGCGCTGGGTTTGCGCGGCGGCGCGCTCGATCAATTCTCCGGCCTGGGAAAAATCGTAGGGCGACACCTCGAGCGGACACAGCGGCGGCACGGTCACGATCTCGGCCTGATCGCGGTAACGCTCGAGCTCCATCACCAACTGGTGCGCGATCATCAATGTGATCGCGTGCAGCGCCCCGGCGATCGCACCGCGCGGCGGCGCCACCAGGGAGCAGGCAAAGCCCGTCGGCAACACGATCAGTCGCTTGGCGCCCAGCTCGACGGCGACGCTGATCGGCGTGTTGCAAGCCACCGCGCCGTCGATCAAATAGGTTTCGTCGATGCGCACCGGCGCAAAGGCGACCGGTATCGCACAGCTGGCAAGCACCGCTTCGACCACCGGGCCGCTGGACAGCCGCACGGTGCCTCCGGCGAGCAGGTTGGTGGCCACCAAATGCAAGGGCAGCTTCGCTTGTTCGATCCTCTGGTAAGGCAGATGCCGCTCGACGAGGCGGCGCAAGCCGCGGGAATCGACCGCAAAGCCCTGCCTGAACAGGCCCAGCACGCCGCGCCATCCGATCGGAAAGACCTCGTTGCGGCGCAGACCGCGCCAGATCGCCTCGAGCTGGGCCACACCGCTGGCATGGGGGGTGCCGGCGAAATGCGCACCATTGATCGCGCCCACCGACGAGCCCACCACAAGGTCGGGCACCACACCATGGGCAACGAGGGCGCGCAGCATGCCGACCTGCACCGCGCCGAAGCTGCCACCCCCGGCCAGCACCAGGGCCGTTCGCGGGGTGACTGTCGTGTCGTCCAAAGGGCCTTCGATATTCGTCGTGACGGCCAAGCCATCGGGTTCGAGGCGAGCCTGCGAGGCGCCGCGCGGGGACAGGCGCTTCGCGGCAAGCTACCCGACGCGATCCCCGATCACAGCGACTTCAGGTACTGCACCAGGTCGGCTATGTTTTGCGCACTCAGTCCCAGCGCACGCTTGGCATTGTAGGTCTGTGCCACGGCCTCGAGCGTCGCCGCCGATCCGTCGTGGAAGTACGGCGCGTGCTGCCACACGCCCTTGAGCGGCGCGGTCCGGTACATCTTGCTCGCCGAACGCGACGCATAACTCGGCGCCTCCGGTTCAGCCATCGAGTCGCTGGGCGGATGCAGGGTCAGATTGGCGTCGGTGAAGAGCGTGCCGGTATGGCAAGTCGCGCATGTGCCCACACCCTCGAAGACCGACTTGCCGCGCGCTGCGGCGGCGGCATCGAAGCTGCCCACCGGTGGCGCGGGCGCCTTCAGCGACAACTGGTAGGCCTGCAGCGCCGGCAGTTTGCTGCTGACCAGATCCTGCGGGCCATGCGTGATGTTCAGGTTCAGGCGCGGTTCGGAAACCGACCCCTGACCGCCCATCTCGGCGACCGCGACGTAGCGATTCCAGTAGGCAAGCTCGTTGCCGTCGCCGGTGAAGGTGTGCGAAGCGCGGTACTTTCGACGGCGCCAGGGCGTCGATGTGCGAACGCCGGCGGGGTCGCTGGAAGGGGCTGTCATGATCATTTCCTTTGAGTCGAGGTGGGCGGGGGCGCTGTGGGGCCGACTCGAAGGGCTCGCGTGCGGCTCCTGGTCATTGGATGTCGTCCGCGATAAGAACGTGACAGTAAAGCGCGAAGAAAACATAACGACATGGGCGAGGAGACGCAATCTTTGCGTGAAAGCTCCCACCGGCAGAAGAAGCGCCGCGCGCGCAAGGAGGTCGTGATCTGGGCACCGTTGCCCCAGCCGCGCCCCGAACACACCACAAACGGCCGGCCGGCTCAGGCAGGCGCTACTTACGGCATTCGGGTGATTCGTTGGCGCGCTTGATGTAGGCGATCAGGTCCGCCCGGTCTTTCGGGTCGCTCACGCCGTCGTAAGTCATCGTGCTGCCGGGGACCATGGCGAGCGGCTTGGCCAGGAAGCGGGCCAAAGTGGTCTCGTTCCAGGTGATCTTCGAGGTCTTCATCGCCGCGGAATAGTCGTAGCCGGCAACACTGCCGGCCATGCGGCCGAACAAGCCGCAATGCCGCGGACCCACGCGGTCGTAGGTGAGTGCGTGGCAGGCCAGGCAGCGGGCGTAGACCTGCTCGCCGCGCTGCGCGTCCGCAGCGGCCGCTGCGGGCGCGAAGACGCCCAGCAGCAACACGCCCGCCAGCAGCGGCCGCAATGTCACGACACGTAGGCCGCGGGCACCGGCACTTCACCCAGTGCCTGGCGCAGGATGGCCCAGTGCATGGCCTCGTCGCCGAGGATGCTGGCGGCCGCCTTGGCGAGGTCGCGGTTGCCGAACAAGGGTACGGCGCCGAGATAGGCGCTGACAGCGCCCTGCTCGAGCCTGGCCGCGAACCTCAGCACGTCGGCCTGCGTCTTCAACTGCTCGACCGGGAAGCCGTACTTCGCCTTCGCCGTCACCGCCTTGCCACCGAGCTTCTCCACCGTCTTGGCGAGCAGGTCGGCGTGCTCCTTGTGATGACCCTGGAAGGCGAGGGCGAGATCGAGTGCGGGCCTTTGCAGCAGCTTGCTGTCGGCCCCGAGTTGGTAGGCTGCGATCGCCTCGAGTTCGGCGCCGAGCGCAGTGTTGAGAATCCGCGCGTCGCCCGCAGTGGCCTCACCGGACGTGGCGGCAAGCGCCTCCCGGCCGGCCAGCAGGGCGACTGCGGCGCCGGAAAGGGCCTGTGTCGATCCGCGCAAAAACAGGCGGCGCGCGACGATGGGGTTGGGCATCAGCAGGAAAGACATGGTTATCTCCAGTGGGGGTGGATGAATCAAGGCCGGGGCGTATCCCGGTCTTCGGCAAGCCTGGCCAGCACGCGCGCGACGATTCGGTCGCAGCGCGCTCCGGCGAACGCAAACGCGTCGCCGATGGCCAGGTCGACGTCACGCGACAAACCTTCACGCAGCAGGCTGCGCGCGCGGAAGTAGCGCGTGCGCACCGTCGCCTGCGGAAGATCCAGCGCCGCGGCGACCTCTTCGACGCTCAACTCCTCGACCGCACGCAACATGAATACGGTTCGAAACGCCTCAGGAAGCATGTCGATGCGCTCTTCCATCAGCCGGCGCACTTCCGAACGCATCGCGGCGCCCTCGGGCCGGTGGTCGGGGTTGTCCTGCATCGATTCCTCCGCTTCAAGGGCGGGCGGCTCCATCGCCGATGCGAGGGCCACCACATTCGAGCTGCGCCGGCGCAGCCTTCCCAAGGCCTCGTTGATGACGATGCGAACCAGCCAGGTCGAGAGTTTCGAGTCGCTGCGAAACGTCGCCATGGCGCGCCAGGCGCGAAAGTAGGCCTCCTGCAAAACCTCTTCGGTCTCGGCGTCGCTCTTCAAGATGCTGCGCGCGCTACGAAACAGCAGCCGGTTGTGGCGCCGCATGATGCACTCGAAGGCGAGTTCATCGCCGCTCGCGGAACGCTCGGCGAGTTCGGCGTCGGTGGTTGCGGCCGATAGGGTGGGCCGAGGCGGTGAACCTGGGGAGGTCTGGGCGGTTTGCATGGCGTGCTCTCTGTGTCATTGGATGGAGCGCCGATGCGCGGCGTTCCCGGGCCTTGATTCCGTGGGGAGGTCTGAGGCGAAGCGCCGGATTCGAGCGGCGCTCAATAGCCGTAGAACTCTTCGCTGCGAATGTCGTCGTCGTTCACGCCCGCGCCATTCAGGGTCTGTCGCAGCGCCTCGACCAGGCCCGGCGGGCCTGCGAGATAGTAGATCGGCCTGGCCAGCTCGGCGACCGCATGCTTCACAAAGGCTGCGTCGACCAGCCCCCGTGACCCGCTCCAGGCTTGGCCGGAACTGCTCATAGCCGTCATGGTTGCGATCAAGCGCAATGGCGAGTGGCGCTGTTCGAGTTCTTGGAGCTCGGCCAGGTAGGCCGCGTCTTCGGGTCGGCGATTCGAATAGAGCAGGACCAGGCGCTGCTGCAGCCCGTCGTGGGCCGCCTGCCGAAGCATGCTCATGAACGGGGTGATGCCGATGCCCCCGGCGATGAAGACCGCCGGCCGGGCGCGGTCGTTGTGCAGGGTGAGCGAGCCCGACGGGCCCTCGATCGCGACGCGCGCGCCGATCGGCAAAGCCGCGAGGGCGCGCTTGAACGCGCTGTCACGCATCCGCGTGGCGACGATCAGGTCGCCTTCGAATGGGGCACTGACGATCGAGAAGGTGTGGCGCGCGCTCGGCGCGTCGGCCGCCGGCGGCTCGAGCAGAACGAGGTCGATCGCCTGGCCGGGCTTGAACTTGAAAGCGGCGGGCTTCTCGAAATGGAAGGCCATTGTGCCCAGCGCGACCTGCTCGCGGCCACTGAGCTTCGAATCATGCGGGGTCATTGTGAATCTCCTGTCAGCCGAGCGTGTCTGCTATTGGATGCAGCGAGCTTGCGCGGCGTTCCCGCGGCGTCGCGGCGCGCACTGCCGCCGTCTCTTCGGTGAAGACAGGCTGGGGCGACATGTCTGGGCGATCTCCGCAGGCTTGCGGGTGAACCGCTTACCAGCCTATGGCCTTGGGCAGCCAGGTGGCGATGACCGGGAAGAAAAAGATCAACACGATCCCGAGGATCTGCATCGCGACGAAGGGAATCACGCCCTGGTAGATGTTGCGGGTCGTGATCTGCGGCGGCGCCACGCCGCGCAGGAAGAACAGCGCCCAACCGAATGGCGGCGTCAGGAACGAGCTCTGCAGGTTGACCGTGATCAGCATCGCCAGCCACACCGGGTCGACACCGGCCTTGGCGAAGATCGGCAGGAACAGCGGCACGGCGATGTAGCTGATCTCGATCCATTCGAGGAAGAAACCGAGCACGAAGATCAGCGCCATCAGGAACCAGATGGCGGCATTGGTGCCCCCGGGCAGGAAGGCGAACAGGTCCTCGATCAACTGCTCGCCGTGCAAGCCGCGGAAAGCCAGACTGAAGACCTGGGCGCAGATCAGGATGAACAGCACCATCGCCGAGATGCGCGTCGTGCTGCGCATCAC
>JBAQUQ010000260.1:0-18313 GCA_049297615.1 Burkholderiaceae bacterium | reverse complement strand
GGCGTCGGCGTGCCGGCGAGGCGTGACCTGCGACGCCCTCATCATTTCCGGCCATTTCGATGACGGCACCGAGTTCTACAGCGACCGCCTCGACGACCGGGAGTTCCTGACGGTCTTTGAAATGCAGAACGCGTCGTGCAGCGCTTCGTGCAACGGACTGTTTTCGCAGCTGAAGGAGGTCTACCTCTTCGGCTGCAACACCTTGAAGTCGGCGCCCAGGCATATCGCCTCGGACGAGGTCGCGCGCAGCCTCGTGCGTTCGGGCTATGCGCCGCTGGACGCTGATTACGTGTCCGCCCTGTTGAGCCAGCGCTACGGCCAGAGCAATCGCGACCGGCTGCGCCACGTATTCAAGGACGTGCCGGTGCTCTACGGCTTTGCGTCCAAGGCACCACTCGGACGCACCGCGGGGTCGATGCTCGAACGCTATTTCCAGGCGGCGCCCGCGGGCGAGATCGCGAGCGGCCGCACCAGCCCGACCCTGCTGAACCTCTTTGCGCCGAGCTCGATGATCGCCGTCCCAGGCCTGACCGATGCGGACCCGGACCTGGCCTTGCGCCACGACATGTGCGCCCTCGCTGATGACAGGCCCTCGGACGCGCACAAGCTCGCCTTCATGCACGCAGTGCTGCGGCGCGACGTGACCGAAGTGCGCATGTTCCTCGATCATCTCGAGCGTTACGCCGCCTCGATCGGTCCGGCGCAACGCCTCGTGCCGGAGGTCGCGGCGGCGCTCGGGGCGATAGCAGGCGACCTCGGCACGCGCGAGCGCTTCCTCGAGTTCGCACGCGACGCCGACGAGGCGGCGGTGCAGTCCCGCATGATCGCCTTGGCACGCGCCCTGGGCTGGCTTTCGCCCGAGCAGGAGCAGGCGGAGTTCCTGCGCATGATCGCGGATCGCATGGCCCGCGGCAGCCTGGGCATGAGCGAAGTCGATCTCGTCTGCGCGACCCATAGCCAACGCGAACCCGGTCCTGCGCTGCGCCTGCTTGCCACTGGCACGGTACAGCCCGGCAACGTGACGCATTCGGCCGTATTGGCGTGCCTGGGAAGCGCGCAGGCCCACGAACACACGGTGCGCGCACTGACGAGTTCGCAAGACGAGGATGTCGCGATCGCCCAGGTTTACCTGCGCCATCGACCGCTGGCAGACGTCGATGAACTGCGTGCCCTCACGTCGGGCATCGGCCGCATGACCGCCGCGGGCGCACAGGTGCGCGCCCTCGAGACGCTGGGCAAGCAGCGCCTGGCCGATCCGCAAAGCTTGCAGGAGGTCGCACGCCTGTTCCCGCTGGCGCGGTCGCTCGATGTGCAGCGCGCCATCGCCGGCATCCTGATTCGCGCCGACACCACCTTGCTGGTGCGGGCCGACCTCGCCCGGTCGCTGCGCCAGCACCGGCTGAAGTCCCCCGACGGCGACGACGTGATCGACTTGCTGATTCGCTTGCTTCAGACAACCTAGTCCGAGTTCGTCTCGAAGTCATCGCTCTATGATCGCGCGATGCCTCCGACCAAGCGCGCCACCAGATCCTCGCCCGTCAAATCAGCTGACGCGAGCGCAGACCATGATCCCGCGGTACGCGTGCTGAGGCGCTTCAGGCTTGTCTTCAATGCGGTGAAAACGCATTTTCAGCAGGTCGAGAAGAAGACCGGAATCGGCGGCGCGCAGCTCTGGGCCCTGAGCGTAATCCGCCAGCAACCGGGACTCGGCGTCAACGACTTGGCGCGCGCGCTGGACATTCACCAGACCACGGCCAGCAACCTGGTGAAGGCCTTGGTGGCGGCCGAGTTGGCGGTGGCCGAAAAGAAGGGAAGCGATCGTCGCGCCGTGCAGTTGCGAATTCTGCCGGCCGGCGCGAAGCTGCTGCGCAACGCGCCGGGGCCGTTCACCGGAGTCCTGCCCCAGGCGCTGGCCAACCTCGACGCAGCAACGCTGAAGCGCCTCGAGCATGACCTGAGCCTGCTGATCGTCGCCCTGCACGCCGACGAACGCGCCGCCGGCATTCCATTGGCGCAAATGTAATCGGCTTGCGCCGGCTGGCCGGGGTCGGACACGAGCTGGCCGTGGACGCAGCGTGAAGCGCTCGCCGAGCCACAGAGTGACCGGCTTGATATTGTGCAAATATACTCGGCACTCCCGTGCGCACGGTCGTGGCTCGAGCCACTGCGCCGCGGGGATGAGAAACCACCTTGCCGCCTCCCGACGACTCCGCACCCCAGGTGCCCGGCTTGCCGATGCGCTGCCTTCGCGCCGCACGGGCGGCGCTGATTCGTGCCAGGGTCGCGCTGGACGATGCTGCGCTGAGGCTGGGGCCGGGCCTGCGCCGCGAGTGGACGGCGCGCCGGCAGTGGCTGGATCGCGGCGTGGTGTTGGGCTACGCCGCTGCGACCGGCCTGATCGTCGTGCTCTTCACCCTGCTGTCCGAAGCAGCCAACGATGGCTTTCATTGGCTGACGCACGCCGGCCTGCTGGGCCCCTACCTACCCTTGCTGTGGACACCGGCGCTGACCGTGGCATTGCTGTGGTGGACGCGCCGCTTCGCGCCCGGCGCACTCGGATCGGGAATTCCCCAGGTGATGCGCGCCCTGGACGACGACCTCCACGAAGCACAGCGCGAGTGGCTCGTCTCGCTGCGCATATCGCTGCACAAGATCGCCCTGGTATCGGGCGGCCTGCTCGCCGGCCTGTCGATCGGCCGGGAAGGACCGACCGTGCAGGTGGGTGCGGGCGTCATGGGTCACGCGCGCCGCTGGCTCTCGCCTCAATCGGGAATCGACGCGCAGGATCTCATGGTGGCGGGCGCCGCCGCGGGCATCGCGGCGGCGTTCAACACACCGCTGGGTGGCATCATCTTCGCGATCGAGCAACTGTCGCGCCGCCGCGGCATGTCCAACAGTGCGCTCCTGATCTCGAGCATCGTGCTGTCCGGCCTGGTGGCGATTTCCGTGTTCGGCAATGAAACCTATTTCGGCAGCCTGCGCGTGCAGAATTTGTCGTGGGCGATGCTCGGCCCGGGCCTGGTGGTGGCCCTCGCCGCCGGCTTGGCGGGAGGGCTGTTTTCGAGACTGATCGTCGTGTCGATGCGCGGCCAGGGCGACCACTTCAGCCGCTGGCGCATGCAGCGGCCCTTCCTGTTTGCCGCAGGCTGCGCCTTGGCCGTTGCCGTCATCGGCATCGTGACGGCAGGCACGACCACCGGCGCGGGTTATGTGCCGACGCGAGCATTGCTCGAGGGACGCGCCGAGGTGACCGGCGTCTACACGGCGTTGAAGTTCTGCGCCACCTGGCTGTCGGCGTGGACCGGCGTCCCGGCCGGCGTGTTCGCACCTTCGCTGGCCATAGGCGCGGGCATCGGCCACGACATCGCGTTGTTGGCCGATCTGGGCAAGGAGGCGGCGATTCCACTCATCGCATTGGGCATGGTGGGCTTTCTGGCCTCTACCACGCAGACGCCCATCACCGCCTTCATCATCGTCATGGAAATGGTATCGGGCCATGCGATGGTGCTGAGCCTGATGGCGTGTGCATTGCTGGCCAGCGGCGTCGCCCGCCTCGTCACGCCGCCGATGTACCAGGCCCTGGCTTCCCAGTTGCAGCCCCCGAGGGCGCACGGCAACTGAAGGAAAACCCGCAAGCCGCGCACCGCGGGCCCAGCCGCGTTGAAGGGCCTGCATACAATGAATCGGATCTCCTCAACGGTCATTCGGCGTGTTTCACTCGGTCAGCCTGTTTGCCTTCCTCTACCTCTTCTGGCTGCTGCTGTCGGGGTTCTTCACCGCCTTCCTGTTATCGGCGGGGGTCGGCTCTGCGCTGGCCGTGGTGTGGTTCGCGCGCCGCATGGACGTGGTCGATCACGAAGGCCACCCCATCCATCTTGGGCCCAGGGTACTGCTCTACTGGCCCTGGTTGCTCAAGGAGATCGCCAAGTCGGCGTGGGATGTGAGCAAGATCATCCTGCATCCGAAGCTGCCGATCAGCCCGACCCTGGTTCGGTTCAAGCCGACGCAGGCAACGGAAGTGGGCCTGGTGATCCACGCCAATTCCATCACCCTGACCCCCGGAACGATCACGATCGAGGCCGGGCCGAACGAGTTCCTCGTGCACGCCCTGACCCGAGACGGTGCGCAGGCGGTGGTGGGCAGCGACATGGACCGTCGCGTCACGGTCTGCGAGGGCAAGGCCTGATGTTCGTTGCCCCTGCCCTGGCCTTGCTGGTGACCATCGCGCTCGCCTTGCTGCGCGCCGCACTGGGGCCGACGCTTTTCGACCGGGCATTGGCAGCCAACGCCGTGGGCACGGTGGCGATGCTGCTGCTGGCGGTGCTGGGATTCCTGAACGGCCGCCCCGAGTTTCTCGATCTGGCGATCGTCTATGGAATGCTCAACATCATCGGCACGATCGCGGTGCTGAAGTACTTCCGCCACGGCGACCTGGGCGATCCCGGTCTCGACGAGGAGGACGCCGCATGACGGCGTGGATCGACGCCCTGAGCTGGGCCTTCCTGATCGGCGGCGGCTTCTTCTGCGTGGTCGGCGCCGTCGGCCTGTTGCGCATGCCCCACTTCTACGCGCGCATGCACGCCGCCAGTGTGATCGAGACCCTGGGTGCGGGTTTGATCCTGCTCGGCCTCATCCTGCAAGCCGGATTCACCCTGGTCGGCGTGAAGCTGTTGATGGTCGGCCTGCTGATTTTCTTCGCCAGCCCGACGGCCACGCATGCGCTGGCACGCGCGGCCATGGTGCGCGGCTTGAAACCCGTGTTGTTCGAGCCGGGGAGCACGCCATCGAAACCCTGATCGTCAATGTGCTGCTCGTGCTGATGGCCGCCACCGTGCTGGTGCTGGCGCGCAGCCGCAACCTGTTCGGCGTGATCGTGCTGAGCGGCATCTACAGTTTTCTCATGGCCACCGTGCTGGTGGCCATGGACGCGGTGGATGTGGCGATGACGGAAGCTTCGGTCGGCGCCGGCATTTCCACCGTGCTGCTGCTGGGCGCGCTCTACCTGTGCAAGAGCGAGGAAACGCAGCCGCTGCACAAGCCCTGGCTGCCCCTGGCCGTGTCCTTGGCGGTCGCGGCAATGCTGGTCTATGGCACGCTCGGCCTGCCCGAGTTCTCCGATCCGCAAGCGCCGATCCACGTGCATGTGGCGCCGCGCTACCTGAACGAGATGAGGACCGAGGTCGATGTGCCCAACGCGGTGACCGCCGTGCTCGCCAGCTACCGCGGCTACGACACGCTGGGCGAGACCACGGTCGTGTTCACGGCGGGCGCCGGCGTGATCGCGCTGCTGCGGCGGCGCCGCAAGGAGCTCGCGCCATGAGGAATGACCTCGTCCTGCGGATCGTCGCCAAGCTGCTGATCCCTTTCATCCTGCTGTTCGCGCTGTATGTGCAATTCCACGGCGACTTCGGCCCGGGCGGCGGCTTCCAGGCCGGCGTGATCCTCGCCGCTGCGGTGATTTTCTACGGCCTGATCTTCGGTCTGGCCGATGCCCGCAAGCTGGTTCCCGAGCCCCTGGTCGAATCGATGCTGGCCATCGGCGTGCTGATCTACGGCGGCGTGGGCCTGGCCGGCCTGCTGCTGGGGGGCAACTATCTCGACTACTTCGTGCTCGACGCCAACCCTGTTTTGGGCCAGCACCGCGGCATCTTCTGGGTCGAGGTGGGCGTGGCGACCACGGTATCGGGTGTGATGCTGAAGATCTTCTACATGTTCGCCGATCGAGGCAAGGTGGACGAATGACGGGTTCCGGGACGGCCATGACCCTGGCTGGCCACTTCACCTATTTCATCACCGTGTTCCTGATGGTCGCGGGGCTGTTCATCGTCATCGCGCGCGGCAACCTGATCAAGAAGCTCGTCGGCCTGGGCATCTTCCAGACCTCGGTGTATCTGCTGTATATCGCGCCGGGAAAACTGGTCGGCGGCACGGCGCCGATCCTCAGCGACGCGTTCACGGTCTACTCCAACCCCTTGCCGCATGTTCTCATCCTCACCGCCATCGTGGTCGGCGTGGCCACGCTGGCGCTCGGCCTGGCCCTGGTGGTACGCATTCGCGAGGCCTACGGCAGCATCGAGGAAGATGAAATCCTGGCCCTGGATGCGCAAGCGGGCCACCCCGAACCCCAAGAATGAGTTTCGCCCTGCACCTGCCCGCCCTGCAGGTGGTCATCCCTTTGCTCGCCGCGCCGCTCACGGTGCTGTTGCGCCGACGCAGCACGGCGTTCGCCGTGGCGCTGGCGGCAAGCTGGGCCGCGCTCGCCATCGCGGTCGCGCTGTGGCTGCGCGTGGCCGACAGCGGCACGATCTCCTACGCCATCGGCAGCTGGCCGCCGCCCTGGGGAATCGAATACCGCGTCGACCGCTTGAGCGCCTTCGTGCTGGTCCTGGTCGCCGGCAGCGCCGCCCTGGTGCTGCCGTACAGCCGCTCCAGCATCGAAGCCGAAGTGGCGCCGCCGCAGCACTACCTCTTCTACACGATGTTCCTGCTGTGCCTGGCGGGTTTGCTCGGCATCACGATCACCGGCGACGCCTTCAACATCTTCGTGTTCCTGGAAATCTCGTCGCTGTCGACTTATGTGCTGATCGCCCTCGGGCGCGACCGGCGCGCCCTGCTCGCTTCCTACCAGTACCTGGTCATGGGAACGATAGGCGCCACCTTCATCGTCATCGGCGTCGGCCTGTTGTACCTGATGACAGGCACGCTGAACCTGGCCGATATGGGCGAGCGCATCAAGGCCGCGCAGGGCACCCGGCCGGTGCTGGCGGCGCTGGCGTTCCTGACCGTGGGCATTTCACTCAAGTTGGCACTGTTCCCGCTGCACCAGTGGCTGCCCAACGCCTACGCCTACGCGCCGTCGGCGGTCGCGGCGTTTCTGGCCTCGACGGCGACCAAGGTGGCGGTGTACGTGCTGCTGCGCTTTTATTTTTCGGTCTTCGGCGAGTCGGCCGTGTTCACTCGTTTGCCCATGCAAGAGGCGATGCTGCTGCTGGCACTGGCGGGGATGTTCGTCGCGTCGACGATCGCCATATTTCAGGCCGACCTGAAGCGTCTATTCGCCTACTCCAGCGTCGGCCAGATCGGCAGCATCATCCTGGGCCTGTCATTCGACTCGGCCTCGGGCCTCACCGCGACCATCGTTCACCTGTTCAACCACGGCGTGACCAAGGGCGCGATCTTCCTCCTGCTCGGTGGCGTGGCCCTGGTGATGGGTGGCACGAGCCTGGCACGCATCCAGGGCCTGGCCCGACGCATGCCGCTGACGAGCCTGGGAATCGTGATCTGTGGCCTGTCGCTGATCGGCGTGCCGGGCACCGCCGGTTTTGTGAGCAAGTGGTACCTCATTCTTGCGGCGCTCGAGAAAGGCCAATGGTGGCTGGTGTTCCTGATCGTCGCGTCGTCCCTGCTGGCGGTGGCTTATGTGTGGCGCTTCGTCGAGGCCGCCTACTTTCGTGAACCCCGCAAGGACAGCGCCGATGCCGCCGCCCTGCCGTGGTCGATGGCCCTGCCCGCAGGCCTGCTGGTGGCGGCCACCGTGTATTTCGGGCTCGACACTTCGTTCACTGTCGGCTCCGCGTCGCAGGCTGCGGCCGCGCTGCTGGGAGGGCTGCGCTGATGCTGTCCCCCGAACAGGCCGTGCTCGCCGCGCTCGCAGTGCCGGCAATCGGCGCCGCCCTGATTGCGCTGGCCGCTCGTGCGCCGAACCTGCGCGAAACCTTCACCCTGGCTACCGCACTCACCCTGCTGGGCTGTGTGCTGGTGCTGTTGCCGGCGGTGAGCAGCGGCGCGCGCCCGGCCGTCACGCTGTTCACCCTGCTGCCGGGCCTGCAGATGAAATTCGAGATCGAGCCTCTGGGGCTGCTGTTCGCCCTCATCGCATCGGGCCTGTGGATCGTCAACTCGCTGTACTCGATCGGCTACATGCGCGGCAACCAGGAAGCGAACCAGACCCGCTTCTATGTGTGTTTCGCGCTGGCGCTGGCGGCGACGATGGGAATCGCCTTCGCCGGCAACTTCTTCACCCTGTTCGTCTTCTACGAACTGCTCACCCTGATCACCTACCCGCTCGTCACGCACCACGGCACCGAGCAGGCGCGCAAAGGCGGGCGCGTCTACCTGGCGCTGTTGATGGGCACGTCGATCGTTTTCTTGCTGCCGGCCCTGGTTTTCATCTGGTCCGTCGCGGGAACGACCGACTTCACGGCAGGCGGCATCCTCGCCGGCAAGCTCGGACCCGCCGGACTCGCGGCCTTGCTCGCGCTGTGCATGTTCGGCATCGGCAAGGCGGCGCTGATGCCGGTGCACCGCTGGCTGCCCGCGGCCATGGTGGCGCCCACGCCGGTGTCGGCATTGCTGCACGCGGTGGCCGTCGTCAAGGCCGGCGTGTTCAGCGTCGTCAAGGTGATCGTCTATGTGTTCGGCGTCGACAATCTCGCCCAGGCCGCGCCCACCGCGATTGGCGGCGCGGCCGACTGGCTGGTGGGGGTGGCCGGCTTCACGATCGTCGCGGCGTCGGTGGTGGCGCTGGCCGCCGACAACCTCAAGCGCCGGCTCGCCTACTCCACGATCAGCCAGTTGTCGTATGTGGTGCTGGCCGCTGCATTGCTCGCGCCGCTGTCCTTGATCGGCGCCGTGCTGCACATTGCGGCGCACGCGGTGGGCAAGATCACGCTGTTCTTCGCTGCCGGCGCGATCTACACCGCGGCGCACAAGACCGAGGTCAGCCAGCTCGACGGCATCGGCCGGCGCATGCCCTGGACGATGGGCGCATTTGCGATTGCCGCGCTGTCGATGATCGGGCTGCCACCCGCCGTGGGCTTCGTCTCCAAGTGGTACATCCTGTCGGGTGCGATGGCGGCGCAGCATTGGCCGGCAGTCGCCGTGATCGTCGTGAGCACACTGCTCAACGCGGGCTACTTCCTGCCCATCGTGTACCGAGCGTTCTTCCTGGCGCCACGCGACAATGCTCACGACCACTCTCACGGCGAGGCGCCGCTGAGCATGCTGCTGGCGCTGTGCGCCACGGCCGCGGCCACCGTGGCGCTGTTCTTCCTGCCCGACGTGCCGCTGAGCCTGGCACGCCAGACGATCGTCCCCTGAGAGGCAATCACGATGGACCCCAAGCCACAAGCATCACATTGGCTCGACGAGCCGCGCAACGTCAAGCTTCTATGGCGCGGCTTCCTCGGCGTGCTCGCCCTCACCGTGCTGGCGCAGGGGCTCGTGCAGTTGCACCCGCATTTCGAGATCGAGTCGGTGTTCGGCTTCAACGCATGGTTCGGCTTCGGCGCCTGCGCAGCGATGATCATCGTGGCCAAGGCGCTGGCCCTGCTGCTCAAGCGCCCCGACAGCTACTACGTCAAGCGCGATGACTGAGCTCGTGATCCACCCTGCCCTGGTGCTGATCGGCGGTGCCCTGCTGCTGCCCTTGCTGCGCGGCACGCCGCGCGCGCTGGCGATCGTCGCGCTGCCGCTGGCCGCCCTGGCACTGGTCTGGCAGGTCCCGGACGGTGCGGCGTGGCAACTGCGCTTCCTCGATTACACGATCACGCCGCTGCAGGGCGACAAGCTGTCGCGTCTGTTCGCGACGATTTTCGCATTGATGGCGGCAGGGGGAGGCCTGTTCGCGCTCGGCCAGACGAGCCGCGTCGAAGTGCCCGCGGCTTTCGTTTACGCCGGCTCCGCGATCGGCGTGGTGCTGGCCGGCGACCTGCTCACGGTATTCGCGTTCTGGGAGCTGATGGCGCTGGGCTCGACCCTCGTGCTGTGGAGCCAGGGCCAGGCCATGTCGTACCGCGCCGCACGGCGCTACCTGATGATCCACCTGCTCGGCGGCGTGCTGCTGTTCGCCGGGATCACCGGCCACATCGCTCAGACCGGCGAGATCGGCTTCACTCGCATCCTGCTCGATTCGCCGTCGCACTGGCTGATCCTGATCGGCTTCCTCGTCAACGCCGGCGCGCCGCCCTTGTCGGCCTGGCTGCCCGACGCCTACCCCGAGGCCTCGTGGAGCGGCACGGTCTTCCTCTCGGCGTTCACGACCAAGACCGCGGTGTATGTGTTGATCCGTGCTTTCCCCGGCACCGAACTGCTGATCTGGGTGGGTGCCTTCATGATGTTCTACGGCATCGTCTATGCGCTGCTGGAAAACGACATGCGGCGCATCCTGTCCTACTCGATCGTCAACCAGGTCGGGTTCATGATCGTGGGCATCGGCATCGGCACCGAGATGGCGCTCAACGGCGCCGCCGCGCACGCCTTCACCCACATCATCTACAAGGCGCTGCTGCTCATGTCGGCAGGCTCGGTGTTGCTGATGACGCAGCGGCGCAAATGCTCCGAACTCGGCGGCCTGTTCCACAGCATGCCCTTGACGACGCTGTGCGGGACGATCGGAGCACTGGCCATTTCGTCGTTCCCGCTCACCTCCGGGTTCATCTCGAAGTCGATGGTCTCGCAGGCGGCCACCGATGGCCATCAGCTGGCGGTGTGGCTGTTGCTGACGGCGGCTTCAGCGGGCGTGTTCCTGCACGCCGGCATCAAGTTTCCGTGGTTCGTCTTCTTCCAGAAAGACTCGGGTCTGCGCCCTGCCGAACCGCCGGCGAGCATGCGCTGGGCGATGATCGTGTTCGCCTTCCTGTGCATTGCGCTGGGCGTCTGGCCCGAACCGCTGTATGCCTTGCTGCCCTATGCGGTGAGCTATGTGCCCTACACCTGGGCGCATGTGCTCAGCCAGGTGCAACTGCTGTTGTTCTCGGGCCTGGCGTTCTTCGTGATGCTGCCGTATCTGAAGCGCACGCTGACGATCACGCTCGATACCGATTGGCTCTGGCGCCGCCTGTTGCCCTCGGGAGTGAAGCGTAGCGAGGCCGCGATCAGCGCGGCAAGACAGGCTCTGGCAGGCCCTGCCGGGCAGCTCGGCAAGGGCCTGGCTGCGGCGGTCACCCGGCAAGCAGGTCATGATGCCCGACTCGCGCGAACCTGGTCGTCCCGCAGCATGGCGCTGTGGGTGCTGGTATTGCTCCTGGGCTACCTGCTGCTGTATTACGTCTGATGCGTTGATCGCTTCGGCTCAGCCGGGCCGCGTTGCGGCGAGGCCTCAGAACAGCAGGTTCGGCAGGAATGTCGCGATCGCCGGCACATAGGTCACGATCACGAGGAACACCAGCAGCACCGTCAGCCAAGGCAGGGCGGCGCGAACCACTTGCATGATCGACATGCCGGTGATGCCGGCCGTGACGAACAGGTTCAGGCCCACCGGTGGCGTCACCATGCCGATCTCCAGATTCACGACCATGATGATGCCCAGATGCACCGGGTCGATGCCCATCTGGGTGGCGATCGGAAACAGGATCGGCGCGAGGATCAGGATGATGCCGGTGGGCTCCATGAAGTTGCCCGCGACCAGCAACAGGACGTTGACGACGATCAGGAACTGCCAGGGCTCCATGCCCCAGCCGATGATCGTCTCGGTGATCGCCTGCGGGATGCGCTCCGTCGTCAGCACATGCGCGAACAGCAATGCGTTGGCGACGATGAACATCAACATCACGGTCACCTTGGCGGCCTCGAGCAGCACGCGCGGAACGGTCTTCATGCCGATGTCGCGATAGACGAACACGGCGATGAAGAACGCATACCAGGCTGCGACGGCCGCCGCTTCGGTGGGCGTGAACACGCCGCCATAGATGCCGCCCAGGATGATGATGATGAGCAGCAGACCCCACATCGAATCGCGCCCCGAGGTCAACACCTCGCGTAGCGACGCGCGCGGCTGGCGCGGGATGTCGAGCATGCGCGCGCGGAAGTAGATCGCGACCATCAGCATCAGGCCGAGCAGGATGCCCGGAATCACGCCGGCCATGAACAACTGGCCGACCGAGGTTTCGGTGGCCGCCGCATACACCACCATCACGATCGACGGCGGAATCAGGATGCCCAAGGTGCCGGCATTGCAGATCACGCCGGCGGCAAACGGCTGTGAATAGCCCGCCTTGACCATGCCGGCGATGACGATCGAACCCACTGCAACGACGGTCGCCGGCGAAGAACCGGACACGGCTGCGAACAGCATGCACGCCAACACCGAGGCCATCGCCAGCCCACCGCGAAGGTGGCCGATGCAGGCGTTGGCAAAACGGATCATGCGCCTGGCCACGCCGCCGCTGGTCATGAAGGTGCCCGACAGGATGAAGTAGGGAATGGCCAGCAGGGTGAAGTGTTCAGAGGTCTCGAACAGTTTGAGCGACAGCGAGGCGAGCGAGTCCTGGGCGAAGAACAGGATCGTCAGCAGCGACGACAGGCCGAGCGCCACGGCGATGGGCATGCCCAGCAGCATGAAGATCAACAAGAAGATGAACAGGAAGGCGGTGTTCATGGCTTCTGTGCGCCCGCGGGTTCGTCGGCGCGCAGCTTCAGCGCCTCTTTCGCCTCGTCACCCAGCAGATGCGCCTCGCGTCCGCTGGCCAGCCGAAACAGCACCTGGCCGAAGCGAAGCGCCAGGATGGCGAAGCCGATCGGCAGCACGAGCCGCGGAATCCACTGCTCGATCTCAACGTCCTGCATCAGGATGCCGACCTCGTGCATCTTGCGCACGTAGTGGTAACCGCCGACGGTCACGATCAAGGCGTAGCCGATGCACAACAGCGCCGCGATCGAACCGACGATGCGCGCCGCACGCGGGTTGAGCGACTTGACCACGGCGTCGACGCCGATGTGTGCGCCGACGCGCACGCCATACGACATGCCCATGAAGATCAGCCCGGCGAACAGCACCGTCGTGATCTCCAGCGCCCAGACGAAGCTGTAGTTGAAGACGTAGCGCGCGATCACCTGAGTGAAGGTGATCGACACCATCACTGCCAGCAGGCACGCCAGCAACCACTCTTCGAGACGTTCAATCCAGCGCATGTGAAAAGGCCCGCGAGTCGCGGGCCCGATTGTCGTGCTCGGCTACTGGCTGGCCTTCAAGGCGGCGTCGATCAGGTCGCGCCCGATGTCGCCCTCGAATTTCTTCCAGACCGGCGCCATCGCCGTGCGCCATGCAGCGACATCGTCTTTGCTGAGCTTCTGGATCTTCGCCTTGCCGGCGGCCTCGATCTTCTTCTTGTCGGCCTCGTTGATGTCCAGGGCGAGCTTGTTGGCATAGGCTGTCGCCTCCGTCATCGCCTCGGACAAGCCCTTTCTCACGTCGGCCGGCAGGCCGTCCCACCACTTGGCATTGGTCACGACCATGTAGTCGATCACGCCGTGATTCGTCTCGGCGATCGTCTTCTGCACTTCGAAGAACTTCTGCGAGTGGATGTTCGACCAGGTGTTCTCCTGGCCGTCGACCACGCCCGTCTGCAGTGCCTGGTAGACCTCCGAGAACGCCATCTTCTGCGGGTTCGCGCCCAGGGCGCGAAACTGCGCCTCCAGCACGTCGGAGGCCTGGATGCGGAACTTCAGGCCTTTCACGTCGCCGGGGCGCTTCAGCTCGTCTTTATTCGTCGACAACTGCTTCATGCCGTTGTGCCAGTAGCCCAGCCCGAGCAAGCCGCGGCTCTTCATCGAGGTCAGCAGGTCCTGGCCGGCCGCGCTGGATTGGAAGCGGTCGAGCGAATCGAGGCCGTCGAACAGGAAGGGCAGGTCATAGACCTGGATCTTTTTCGTATAGCGATCGAACTTCGACAGCGAAGGGGCGATGAACTGTACGTCGCCGAGCAGGAGGGCCTCCAGTTCCTTGGCGTCGCCGAACAGTTGCGAACTCGGGAAGACCTGCACCTGGACCTTGCCGGGCAGCTTCTTCTCGGCCAGCTCCTTGAACTTCAGCGCACCCTGGCCCTTGGGCGTGGCCTCGGCCACGACGTGGCTGAACTTGATGACCGTCTGCGCCTGTGCGGCGGCGCTTGCGAACGCCAGCGCAAACGCGCCGACGATGAGAGTGGTGAATAGTTTCATCGCTTCAGACTCCTTTCAGTGACGACCCAGGATAGCACATTATATTTGTCAGAATGTATATGGCGTATAATTCTTTTTCGATCCGGCAATGCCCTCCCCTTTCCAGCACGGTCTGAGACCCCCCATTGAGTTTGAAAACAATCGGCTCCCATGAGTGAATCGGCAACCCGGGTCCTGCGGCGCTTTCGGCTCGTCTCCAATGCCGTCAAAACGCACTTCCAGGAGGTCGAGAAGAAGGCCGGCATCGGCGGAGCCCAGGTCTGGGCCTTGAGCGTCATCCGCGCCCATCCGGGCATCGGCGTGAACGGCCTGGCTCGAGAGATGGACGTGCATCAATCGACGGCGAGCAACCTGGTGAGGGGCCTGGTGCTGTTGTCCCTCGTCGTGACGGAAAGGAATGGGCCCGACCGCCGGGCGGTGCAGCTGCACACGACGCCCGCAGGCGTTGGCGTGCTGCGCAAGGCGCCGGGCCCGTTCGCGGGCGTCCTGCCCGAAGCGCTGGGCCGGCTCGACGCCCAGACGCTCGAGCGGCTCGACGACGCGCTGGCCGTCCTGCTGGCCGAGCTGCACGCCGACGAGCGAGCCGCGGGCATTCCGCTGGCGCAGTTGTAGGGGCCTGCTGCAAGGGCGGTCTTCGTGGCAGATCGCGCAGGGCCCCTGCCTCGAGCAGGAGTGGTCAGGCACTGGTCAGGCAGGTGGTGCGACAAAGGACTCGCACTCCGGCGGCGTCACGCCCGGCGCCGCGAGCTGCGCAAGGACACCACCCATGAGCACCCAGAACATCGTGTCGCACCCCGATCGGCGGGGCGCAAGCGGACTCGTGACACTCGCCTCGGTGGTCGATGACGACGCCAAGCCGACCGGCACACGCCGCACCATCTGGCTCGCCGCAGACGAGCCCGGCGACGCAGCCGAAGACGGGTTCTCGGCGTTCGCTCCCATGGGCCGAGCGGGCCTGGAACTTCGCAGTCGGCGCTATCGCCGAAATCGTGCCGCTGAACGGCAACTGCTTGCCCGTGCAGTACGTTTCGGCGAAGACCGGCGACCGGGGTAAACACAGCGGCGCGGAGCTCGACGCGCAGTGGCAATCGATGCGGGTTCACCAAGCCTCAGGTCCGGTCAGGTGCCGGTCAGGCGTGGCGCGCGACAGTCAACGCCTGCCCTGCCCTGCCAGAAACAGAGGACACATCGCATGAACATTCAGAACGCTATTGCCGAGAGCCCAGCCCTGACGTCCACCGCTTTCGCGACGCTCGATTCGCAAGTCGACTTCGAGGAGTTCAGCACCGGCAAGCGCCGCAGTATCCGGCTCGTCGTCCCGCCCGTCGTCGAGAACCGCTCGGACCGGGTTTCGATCTTCGCGCCGATGGGCCGGGCGCTGTTCGGCCTGCGCGCCGGCAGCGTCGCCGAGGTCATGCTGCCGACCGGGACCTGCACACGATTGCTCGTCGTGGCGGTGCATCCGCGCGGCGGCGATCGCCTGGCGCAGCACGCTCGGCCGTGACGTTTGCCGCCGCTGCGCCGAGACGGCCATCCGCAGGGCAGTGAGAGCCAACGCCTGGGCCCCGTCATCGACCGGGCAATCGGGCGGCATGTAATGTTTGTCGACCGCTGCACGTCTAGTTCAGTGAGGGCGTGGCCAAGAGTCACGCTTTGTCCAGAGCCGATCCGGCTCGTTCTCAGATGAAAGGAATCATCATGCAAGGCATCATGACCAAAGCAACTGTCCTGATCGCAGCATTGCTGGCGTTCGCCCCACAAGCCGCGACAGCTCAAACCGACTCAGGCGCATCGAAGACCCGCGCCGAAATTCGCAGCGAAACCTTGGCCGCGATGGCACGTGGCCAAATCGCCTACGGTGAAGTCAGCCTCGCCCAAGCCCGTCCAGTGGTCTCGAACTTGTCCCGCGATGAAGTCCGCGCCGAGACGCTGGCAGCGATTGAGCAAGGCGACATCGAATACGGCGAAGCCGTCTTCGAGACGCCGCAGCGAATTGCCTCGACGAAAGCTCGCGCAGCGGTGCGTCGCGCAACGCTGGCCGCGATCGCCCGCGGCGCAATCCCCAAGGGTGAGGGCCTGTCGCAGCCGAGGCAGAGCCTCGCCAGCGGCACGCGGCAGGCGCCGATGTAGGCTGCGGCGCGCCGAGGGCCGGCCGCAGAGCCGGTCCTCTACCACGCCGCCGCCCCGCCCTCGAGTTCGCGTTTGGCCAGCAAGAAGGTCGCCGCGTTCCAGCTTTGCCCGGCCATGCCCATCGGTTTTAGCGTGCGGCCGTGGAACCACTCGGTGAAGCGCCAGTCGTCGAGCTGATTGACGCGGGCGAGGCGGGCCAGTTCCTGCCAAGCCAGATCGCTGCGCCCCAGGCGCGCTTGCGCCATCACCCAGAAGCCGCCGACAAAGGGCCAGATCCCGCCGTTATGGTACTGGTGCAGGTGGTTCTGCTGATGACGGTCCATATAGGGCCGCCACAATTCATGGCGCCGCGACAGCGGGTGCAGCACGACGCGGATCGGGTAGGGATCGGCTGCCTTTGCGGACCGAATGGTCTCGACGATGCGGTGCCCCATCGACTCGCTGGCCAGACCGCACAGCACGGCGAGCAGGTTGCCCAAGACATCGCCTTCGTCTCCGGCGAACGCCAGGTTGACGAAGCTCAGGTACAAGCCGGGATCGCGCTGGCCGCGCCGCGCGTAGTGCCGCAGCAACCGTGCCCGGTGGTATTCGGGCAGGTCGCGTTGATAGGGGTGGAACAGGTGGTTGAACTGGTGCTTCGTTGCCTGGGCATCGGCCAGCGCGAAGCGCCGCTTCACCTCGTGCCACAAGGCATTCGAATACAGCACATAGCCCGAGCGCGGCATGATGTCGGCCCAGTCGCTCGCCTCATTCTGTTGCAGCAGCCGAAAGTGCTGGTGTTCCTGCGCGAGCAACCAGTCGATGGCGCGCTGTGCCTGCGCCTGCCAGCGCAGCGCGCCGACGCTGCCGTGACGGCGCACGTGGTCCACGGCGATCAGCCACCACAAGGTGGCGTCGATGCAGCCGAGGTACCAGAAGTCGGCGTCCTGCCCCTCGGGGTCGACGTATTTCGGGATCTGGCCATTGCCGGCCTGCTGCGCGGCCAGGGCGTCCAGGCTCGCCACCGCGCCGGCTTCCAGAGCCTGGACGCCGCTGCCGCACATCGCCAGGCAGCAAATCGAGGCGTCGCGGCCGAAGATTCTGGTGTAGCGGCGCTCCTGGGCAGCCTCGGTGCGGCTCGCCGCCAGAATCCCCTGCGGCACGAGGTTACGGCCGAGCAGCTCCCATGAGGCCTGCGCACAGGCCTCGATCTGCGCCAGCGCGGCTTGTTCTTGCACGGTGCGGTTGTGCTGGGTACCCAGGCCGACTTCGAACCGCGAGGCGCGCCTGCCTCAGCGTGCAGCCGCCGGCACGCGCTGCAACTCGCTTTCGAGCCACGGCACCAGAGCGTCGAAGCTGCGGCCGACGGCGCGCGACATCGCCTCCGCGGCGGCGGCCGAATCGGCCCGCGCGCTCGGCACCTGGACCTCGAACTGACGCTGCGCGAGCCGGGCCCGGCTGCGCCGATCGAACAACTCCGCGTTCAGCACAAAGCGCGCCGAGCCTGGCGGCGAACTGACATCGTGGTGCAGGCTGACGATGGCCAGGTTGAGCAACCACTGGGCGCGCAGCGGTTCGCCGATCAAACCCACCGCAGCCGCGGTGCCGCGTGCTTCGAGCCGGCGCTGCAGCAGGCGCGGCAGCTGGCGCACGGGCCGCTCGGTCCACGTGGCGAATTGGTAGAACGCGAACTCGTTCGCGCGTGGCGAGTAGGCCATCGAGGCCGTGTCGGCCATGGCGTCCCCGGGTTGCAGTTGGATGAGCAGGGCAGCGAGCAAGGGCTCGGCGCGCCGCGCCACGTCGCTGGCGCCGGCGTCGATCAACTGATACTGCCGGTGCGCGGCCCCTTCATTGCCCACGGCGACCGAAATGCAGCCTGCGAGCAGGGCGAGCGCCGCGAGTGCAGCCAAGCTCAGGAGGCGATTCACGGCAAGCGCTCCCCAGGTCCGAGCTGCGCCTTGCCGGGCCCGAGCAGCGCGGCACGCGGCTCGCGCAGACGGTCCAGGACGCGCGCCGCGGTTTCGATGCTCAGGCGCAACTCGGCCGTGGCCGCAGCGAGTTGATCGTCGACATTGCCGGCCGACTCTTCGAGCCGCCGCGCCGTGGCCGAGGCCTGTTGCTGCAGGGCCTGGCCGGTCGTGGTCAACTGGTCCAAGGCGCGCCGGGCGTCGGCCAGGGTTCGTTCGGTTTCGGCCAGGGTGCGATCGAGACGCTGCACCCCTTGTTCGGCGGCACCGGCAATGCGCTCGCCCGAGCGACCGAGTTG
>JBAQUQ010000259.1:0-5334 GCA_049297615.1 Burkholderiaceae bacterium | reverse complement strand
CATCGTTCGTCGAGAACGTCTCCGAGTACATCAAATTGCCATCGACGACGTTGAACGCCCCACCGGCCACAGCCACGCCGGCCACTCCGGGATTGATGATCGTGTTTGTCAGGATGTGGATGTAGTTTCCGTCACCCTCGCCGACCAGAATGCACCCGCCGCTCGTTGACGTATGCCGGCCGCGCAACCAATTGTTGCTGATCACCAGCGGGCTGCCGGACGTGCCCGAAGTGTCGAACATGGAGATGTGATCCTCCTTGTCCCCGCCGCCCTCGTCGAACCGCACGTAATTGTCGGTGATCAGGCCGCCGGCCAGCGTGCAGGCGTTCGCCTGGATGAACTGCCCCCGACTGCCGTCTAGTTTGCCGGCCCTCGCCACGTCCCCGCAGTGGTTCTCCCGCACGGTCAGGGTCGCCGTGGTGTTGAATAGGTAGATCCCGCCGTTCAGGTCGTCGAAATAGCAGTTTTCGATCAGGATGGTGCCGGCGCAGGAATTGAACTTGAGGCCCACGCCGGCCGATGCGGTAAAGTGGCAGCGCCGAACCGTGATGTTCGTGCAGGAATCGAAAACAATGCAGTCGCCTGCGTCTCCAGTAAAAGCGGTGCCCTGGATGGTCAGGTTCGATTGCGACGTATAGGTAATCGTCACATGGACCTCTCAATCGACGCTCTACTTCGCGCGCTCGCCCCGGTTGCCGGCGCGTTCTTCTGGGGCTTGGTGTTCTTCCTCATCGGACTAGCGCGTGTCCCGGCCGAACGTCGTACCGGCCACGGTAGCGGCACTGCCGGCGGCGAGCGAACCGGCCAGAAGATCCCGCAACTGCGCCGCCGCTGGCGGTAGCGCCGCCTCGGTCGCCTGCACGGCCGGGTTGATGGCCTGCTGGACCTGTTTGCCGCGCGTCGCCGCACTGATCAGCGCGTTCAGCCCGCGCGCCGATGCCGTCGCGACCGGACCCATCGTGTTGAGGGCGAGGTTCAGTCCGGGTATCTGCTGCACGAGGTCCATTGCGCGATTGGCGCTGTTCGACGTGTTCGCCGAGCTCACCGCCGGCTGCTTGTTGATGTACGCCCCGACCCTCGCCAGCGCCTTGAGGTCAGAAATCTGCGCGGGCGTGTAGAAAGCGGACAACTTGGCGTCGCCGATGTCGCGCAACGCCTTGGCGAACCGCTCCGGCGCAAACGGCGCGTCGCCGGCCATGTTTTCGCCGAATGCCGAGCGGAACAGATGCGCGCCGACCTGATTGCGCGCCTCGCCTAGAGCCTCCGGAGACTCTTTGGCGAGGATCTTCGACAGCCCGATCACTTGCTTGCTGTCGCGGTTGCCGATCACGAATCGCTGCACGAACGTATCGGCCGGCACTTCACCCTTGGCCGCCGCCTCCAGCGCGGGGATGGCGTCCATGATCTCGAACCGCTTGGCCGCGAGGTTGCGCGGCACCGCGAACGGCCCGCCGTCCGCATCCATCTGCTTGATCGACGACTTGATCGCCTGATTGAACGCCTTGAGCGCGGCATTCTTGGTCGGATCGGCCCCTTGCAGGCCATTGGTCATTTTCAGCAGCAGTTCGGCATCGTTGGCCGTCAGCGGCTTCACATCAGGCAATACCGACTCGCCCTTGCGCATCGCGTCAAGCATTCCCGCAGGAATGCCGCGCGTCGCCGTGCCGGCGGCCTCCTGCGCCTTCGATAGCGCCTCCTCGGCGGCCCGCAACTCGGTTTGCCGCTGCCGCATGATCGCTGTCACGTCCTGCGCCGCTGCGCCGGCCTGCTCGCCTAGTTCGACCGTTGGACCATATCGCCCCGGCACCCTAGGCATACCGGGGATCGGCGTCCACTGGTCCGCCAGTGCGCCGCTGCGGGCTTGCAGGGCCTGCATCTTGCCGACTTCCTGCAATGCCGCTACGTAGGTCGCCTTGGCCGCCTCCACTGCCTTTGCGGCCTCTGCCTCGGCCACCACTGCCTGCTGCGCCGCAGGGATGCGTGGCTTGATCTTGGCGAACGCTGCGGCCTGTTCTACCGACTCCTTGGCCGGCGCACCAGCGGCAGGAGCGAATCCGAACTCGCGAGCGCGGGCACGCAGCGCACCGGGGATGTTCTCCGCGCCGAACTCGTAAAGCAACCTGGCATATTCGCGCGCCAGTCCCTCGGTCGGCACCTCGGCATCGCGGCCGGCGGAGTTACGGGCGACCCCGTAGGCATCGCGGACGATCTGCCCGCTATCGCTCACCCACTTGGCCGCCGCGTCCCGAACCGTCTCGCCGGCCTGCGTGGCGTCGCTGGCATTGCGCGCGCCGAAGTTGCCGATCTGCTCGGTCAACTGCTGGTTCTGCCCAATCAGGCGTTGCGCGATCGGCTTGCCAACATCACCCGACCGCGCGAGGTTGTACTCGTTGCTCCACTGCGACGGATCGCGCGTTACCTGGCCGGCCAGCGGCTTCATGCCGAGGCGTTCGAAGTCGGCCATCCGCGCCAGTTGCGCCGCGTCTAGTTCCTTGCCGGCCACCAGCGAATCCGTGACCGTCTTCCGGATCTTCGCCAGTGCGTCAGGCGGGTAGTCATCGATCTTCTGCCCGATCTCCCGCAGCGCCTCGATGATCATCTGGTCGGCTTGCTGCGGGGCTGCGGCGGCACGCGCGCCCTTCTGGACGGCGTTGTTGATGCGCTTGACGATCGCATCGCCGAGACTGCCAAGCACCGGCGCGGCAGCGGCCCCCACGGTCGCGCCTAGGCCGACCTGTGCGATCTTTTGCCCAGCATAGGGCTTGTCCTGCTCCACCACGACCGGCTGCGCCAGAGCGCCCACAGCGCCCGTCAGAGCGCCCACGCCAGCACGCCCTAGCGCCGTCCCGGCGCGCGCCATGCCGCCGACCGCATAAAGCGGGTTGACCATCTCGCCGACAAAGCCGGCCACGTCTACCCCGGTGCCAGTCGCCTGCTTGGCGGCGTCCAACTTGGTTTCCCGGTCTCGGACTACCTTGTCGATGTCCTCGGGCTTGACCGGCGGATTACCAAACGCCCCGCCGATCGCGTCATTGACCGATTGCGGCAGGACGTTGGACATGAACTGCGCCGCACCCAGAAACGGCCGCATGAAGCCCTGCCCGGCACGAGACGGCACGCTCGCTAGGTCGCGTTGTTCACGGGTCGGAGCGGCCGGCGTGGACATCATCGCCCATTGTTTCTTGGCGTAGTCCATCACCGCTTCCGGCGGGGCATCATCCGGAGCGGTGACCTTGAACTGCTCGCCGCTCGGCGAGGTGACCATGTATTCAGCCACTATTCAACCTTTTGGATTTGCCACGCCTTGGTTTGCGCTGCCGGCGACGGTGCGTCGAACTTAATCTCCGGCGGCATCTCCACGTTCAGGAACGGCGCAATGCTCGCCGCCTGCGGGTTGCCTTGCAGCGTTCGGCTGTACTGCTGCGCCGTGCGGATGCGCGATCGCGCGGCCATGTCCATCACCCGCGCCACCGACATCAACTCCTGCGGTGCCATGTTCAGATCACCCGAGGCCGCCCGCTCGACGAGCTTCCGCTCGAAATCCGTCACCGCGCCTTGCCCTTGCAGCGCCTTAGCCCCGTCCAGATTGGCCGCCGCCAGCGACTTGACGACCTGCGTGGTGTTTTGCAGGCGTTCGGCCGCATTCGCCCCGGCCACGCCGAGCGTGACGCCGATTCGGTCGAGCGTCTGCCGGTAGTCTGCTCCCGGCCCGACGTTCACGTTGCCCGACTTGAGCGCCGCCACGAGGTTCTGCACTTGCCCGATGGTAGTCACCGCACCGCGCGCCTGATCCATCGCGCCAGTGACCTCTTTCGCGGCCCCCTCGGCGACGTTCGTGAGTAGCGATTTCTCGGTATTGACGCTGATATTCGTCGCCGGCTGGTGCGTGGTCTTTTTCTTCAGGTAGTCCATCGCCAACTGCCGGCCCTGCGGCGATGTTGGGTCAATCCCCGCCGCTCGCAGCGCCTTCGCAAACTCGTCGTTCTCCGGCGGCGTCACGCCCTCCATGACGCGCGGCGCACCGCCCATCTGGTTAGGCTGCACGAACACGGGAACGCCGTTCTGGACGCCCTGCACCGGCGCGCCGAACTTGCCCATCCGGTCCTTCGCCGTGAGCATGGCGTCGATGCTGCTCTGCGCCCACCCTCGGATGTCGCCGTTCTCAGGCAGGCTCACCGGGGCGGCAGGGTTGAGCGACTTGATGTAGCGCACAGCTTCGGCCGCACGATCCGGCGTGGGATTGTCCACCACCGTGCCAAGCACTCGGCCGACTAGATCGAGATTTTGCAACGCGGCCTCGGCGCGTTTTTTGTTCATGTCAACGGCCGCGCTATCCGCCTCGCGCCGACCCTTCAGGATCGTGTTCGCCTCGTTGAACAGACCTTCCTTGTAGAGCAGCGGCGCGGCAAGCTCGGCATCGCCGTTGACCTGACCCATGATCTGCGCGAGCCGCCCCTCCTTCGCCATCGCGCGCTTCATCTGCTCGCGCTGGAGTTGCCCCGTCTCGGCGCGGTCCTGCAATGCCATCAGTTGATAGAGCCGGCCCTGCTGCTCTATCGGATCCGGCATTTGCACCGGACGGATGCTGTCGAAGATGGTCGCCATTAGCCGGTCCCCCACTGGCTTTCCCAATTGTAGGCGGGCGCGCTGGACTGCTGTCCATACGCCTGCTGCCCACCACGGGCGGCGAGCAACTTATCCAGCGTGCTCTGGTTCTGGTACCAGTTGCCGATCCCCTGCACCGCGCCGCCCCAGATGTTTCCCTGCGCGATCTGTCCGGCACCGGCGTTCTGCCCGGCCGCCATCGCGAGGTTGCTCGCGTTGTTGGCGTAGTTCGCCCCGGCCGCGCCCACCTGATTTACAGACTGCTGCCCGATGCCGGCGAGCGACGAAAGGAAGTTCCGCTCGTTGCCCTGGCCCACCTGGAAGCGGTTGAACGCCTCGTTCCCACGTTGCGCGGTGTAGTCGCTGGCGTACTTGGTCAGCGCCTTTGCCGCGCCCCCGCTGTTCAGCACGCCCCTAGCGCCAAGGCTCGCCGTAAGTTGCTTCTGGCCCATGTCCAGGCCGGCTTGGTAGGACTGCTGGTAGACCGGGTCCGACTCAAGATCGGCGAGCGAAAACCGGCGCGTCAGCGGATTGTCGGCCGGCATCCCCGGCGTCGATGCGTCCGCCGTGGGCTGCGCCACCTGTGGGGCCGCCTGCGCCGAGTAGCTCTGGTACTCCGCCTGGAGGTTCGCTAATTCCTGCCCGTTCCAGCCGCGCCCTTCGGGACGCGCGTAGCCCGCTTGCCGGGTCCACTGGTCAAACGGCATCAGCGCAGGGCCAGCCTTGTAC
>JBAQUQ010000258.1:0-9128 GCA_049297615.1 Burkholderiaceae bacterium | reverse complement strand
CGGGGGCACCCGCCAGGGCCGCCTGCGGGTCGCTGCGATGGCTGCGCTCGTAATGGTGGGCGCTGTAGTCGGCCACGCCGGCCATCACCAGGGCCGCGCCGTCGTGCTCCAGGACCACATGCTCATTGGTCAGCACGCGCAGGCCCAGCGTGCGCAGCAGGGCCGTCCATTCATTCGCGCCGCTGTAGTACTCGTGGTTGCCAGTGACGAAAAAACTGCCGTGGCGCGAGCGCAGCGCCGCGACCGGCGCGACGTCCTGCGCGAGGTCGACGACCCGGCCGTCGACCAGGTCTCCGGTGACGGCCACGGCGTCGGCGTTCAAACGGTTCACGGCATCGACGATGCGCCGCACATAAGGGCCCTTGACGGTCGGGCCGACATGCAGGTCGCTGATCTGCGCGATCGTGAAGCCCTGCAGGGCCGCGGGCAGGCCGGAGATCGGCACGTCGACCTTGCGCACCCTTGCCGTGCGGCGCGCGCCGGCCAGGCCGTAGAGCGTCGCGAGCAGGGCCAACACCGGCACGGCAAGCGCCGTCGGTTGCGCCAGAGCGGGCAAGGGCAAGAGCCAGGCGGCCAGGAGAATCAGGTCGCGCAACAGGGTCAGGACGAGGAGCATCGAAAACAGGCCCAGGCTCAGCATGCCGGCCCAGGTCCAGCGGTCGGCGACCGACCGGCGGCGCGCGCGGCGCCCCAGGATGGCCGCCGGAATCAGCGCGAATGACAGGGACAGCAGGACGACGAAGCCGGTCGCCGCGGCCGCAGCAGGCAGCTGCGGCGCGACGCGCCAGCCGATGTAGAGATGCAGCAGGGCCAACAGCCAGATCGCGAACATCGGCGCTCAACGAGGGCGCAAGGACCGGGATCGAACCCCCAGCGCACCGGCCCCGCAAGCAAGGTCATGCACCCTGCTCAATCGGGAAGGCCCGCCATGCGCAGGGATTCGCAGTGGTGGGCGAGGTCGGCCTCGCGCTGGTAATGCAGGATCGGCAGGCAGTGCTCGCGGATCGTGAAGCCGGGAAGCCGCTTCAGAACTTGCGCGCAGTGTGCGGCGGCATCCGAGGCTTTCCCGAGCTGCGCAAAGCAGGCGGCGTTCAGGGCGTGATGCTGCGCCTCCGGCGCCGTGATGTGCGCAAGCGACTCGATCACCTCGATATAACGTCGCGCGACGAACTGCGCGCGCGCGAGGTGGAACCAGAAGCGCTCCGGGTGGTAGGGGTTCAGGCGCATCGCCTTGCGAATCCAATCGATTCCCTCTTCGGCCTGGCCGAGCCAGGTGAGGACCTCGCCTTGCTGCACGACGATCAGGTCGTCGTTCGGATTGAGTGCCAGGGCCCGCTGCTGGTGAAAGGCGGCTTTGTCGAGCCTGTTGCGCACGACGGCCACGGCGGCAAGGATGCGATGCACGTCGCTGTCGTTCTGGTCCAGTGCGAGCGCAATGTCGAGTTCGCGCTCGATTTCGGCTTCGGCGGCGGCGCGGTCTTCGCACCAGCCGTAACCCCATTGCTGACCGACGATGCACGCCTGCCAGGCGTGCGCATGCCCGTAGCGCGGGTCGAGTTCGACGGCGCGGCGGATCAGGCCGATCGCGCGGGCGTTGTCCTGGGGGTTGGATCGGTGATGCAGGACCTTGGCCTCGAGCACGCATTCGTAGGCGGCCATGTTCGCGGGCGGCTTGCGCTCGGCGCGGCTGCGTGCGTCGGCTTCGAGGCGGCCGGGCAGGGTAGCGACGATCGCCGAGGTCACCTCGTCCTGGATCGCGAAGATATCCTCGAGGTCGCGGTCATAGCGTTCCGCCCAGATGTGGTGGTCGGATTCGGCTTCGATCAACTGCGCCGTGATGCGAACTCGATTGCCCGCCTTGCGAACGCTGCCCTCGACGACATAGCGCACGCCGAGTTCGCGCGCGACCTTCTTCACGTCGACCGCCTGGCCCTTGTACTTGAACGAGGTGTTGCGCGAGATGACGAACAGTTCGCGAAAGCGCGAGAGGTCGGTCAGGATGTCTTCGGTCAAGCCGTCGGCGAAGAATTCCTGCTCGGGAACGCCGCTCATATTCGTGAACGGCAGCACGATGATCGACGGCTTGTCGGAGAAGCGCTCGCGCGGCGCTTGGGCCGGCGCGGCTTCAAGGGGTTGCGCGGAAGCGCCTGCCTGCACCCGGTACGCACGCACGGGGTGGGCGATGTTCTTGACGGTCTGCTCGCCCTGATCGGTGAAATTCGCCGAGACCTTGCCGCGCACCACCCCCTGAACCGCGTCCGAAACCGTGACCCCGCCGGGCAAGGCCAGTCCTTCGAGCCGGGCGGCGATATTGACCCCGTCGCCGTAGACGCTGCCATCGGCCTTCTGGACCACATCGCCCAGATGCACGCCGATGCGAAAGCGCATGCGCCGGTCTTCGGGAACCTCACTCGAGCAGGCATCGATTTCCTGCTGCACGCCCAGCGCTGCGGTCACCGCGCCGCTGGCGCTATCGAACACCGCGAGCACGGAATCGCCCGCCATGTCGATGACGCGGCCCTGGTTCGCCTCGATATGGCTGCGGAACAGGGCGCGCGCGGCGTCGAGTGCCGCCACCGTGGCACGTTCATCGAGCGTCATCAGGCGCGAATAGCCGGCCACATCGGCCGCCAGGATCGCGGCGAGGCGTTGCTCGAGTTCATTGCCGGTCACGGCGTCATCCCTTTCTGCGGCAGATAGGCCGGCCCATGGTAGCGCGGCCGCTTTGCCAGGAGTCCCTATCCTTGACTCGACTCCCCGTGTGCCGCATGATCTATTCAAGGCCCGTTCGCTCAGTGTCCCACCATGGCAATCGTCGAGGGCCGTCTTCTTCCGATCGATTGACGAGGACATGATCATGACCCCAACCACTTTCCCCCTTGCGCTCGCCGCTGCCCTGGCCTTGGTCGGGGCTTTGTCCCTGGCCCAGACGGCGCCACAGCGCAATGCTGCCGACGTCAAGGCAGCGCCGTCGTCCCTGGCCCAGGCGATTCGAACAGCCGAGCAAGAAACAGGCGGGCGCGCCCGCAAGGCCGAGGCCGGCGACGAAGACGGCACCCCTGCCTACGAGATCAAGACGGTGACCAAGGACGAGTCGGCCGAAGTCCTGGTCGATGCGGCGTCGGGCAAGGTGATGCGAGTCGACAAGCCGGGCTTCTTCGAAATGATCGTCGGCCTGTTCGACCGCGGCGACCGCCGCGAGGAACAGGCGGCGCTCGCCCGGCTCGAAGTCGCGCCGATGACACTGGCAGCCGCCATCGACGCGGCCGAGCGCGAGACCGGCGGCCGGGCGGTGAAGGCCTCGATGAAGGACCTGTATGGCCAGACGCTGTTCAAGGTCGGCGTGCTCAAGGATCTGAGCGTGCACAAGTTCGTCGTCGACCCCGTCAGCGGCAAGGTCAGCGCCGTCGCGCCGCGCGAGGGCAAGGACGACGACTAGGCGTCCTCGGTGAACACCGCGTCGCGCTGGCTGCGGATGCTCGGCGCGACGACGAGCACGAGCAGGCCGACGGCGACGAGCAGCATCGTCAACGAAGCCGGTCGCGTGACGAACACCGAGAAATCGCCACGCGACAGCACCAGGGCGCGCCTGAGGTTCTCCTCCATCATCGGCCCGAGGATGTAGCCCAGCAGCAGGGGCGCGGGCTCGCAGCCCAGCTTCATGAAGACATAGCCCAGCAGTCCGAACACCATCGCCACCCAGACGTCGAACATGTTGTTGTTGGCGCTGTAGGCGCCGATGGCACAAGCCAGCAGGATCAGCGGGTAGAGCAGCCGATAGGGAACCGTCAGCTGCTTGACCCAGATGCCGATCAAGGGCAGGTTCAGCACGACCAGCATGACATTGCCGATCCACATGCTGGCGATCAGACCCCAGAACAGTTCCGGGTTCTTGGTCATCACTTCGGGACCCGGCTGGATGTTGTGAATGATCAGCGCACCCACCATCAGGGCCATGACGGCGTTCGACGGGATTCCGAGCGTGAGCATCGGGATGAACGAGGTCTGGGCGCCGGCGTTGTTCGCCGATTCCGGGCCGGCAACCCCTTCGATCGCGCCCTTGCCGAATCGCGTCTGGTCTTTGGCGACCTTCTTTTCCACTGTGTAGGAGGCGAAGGCGGACAGCGTCGCGCCTCCGCCGGGCAGGATGCCCAGCAGCGATCCGATGGCGGTCCCGCGCAGAACCGCCGGGAAGGCCTGTTTGAACTCAGCCCACTTGATCCACAGCCCGCCGATATGTTCGCTCGCAAGCGATCGCCGGTCGGTGGCCTCGAGATTGACGGCGACTTCGGCGAATGCGAACAGGCCCATCGTCATCGCGACGAAGCCGATCCCGTCGATGAGTTCGGGGATATCGAACGAGAACCGCGCCGTGCCGGTGTTGACATCGGTGCCGATGCTTCCGAGCAGCAGGCCCAGCAGCGTCATCAACACCGCTTTGAGCACCGACCCGTGCGCCAGCGCCACCGCGGAAACCAGGCCCAGCACCATCAGGGCGAAATACTCCGCGGCGTCAAAACTGAGCGCCACCTCGGTCAGCGGCGGCGCGAACGCGGCAATCACCATCGTCGCAACGCAGCCCGCAAAGAGCGAGCCCAGGGCGGCGATGCACAGCGCCGCACCGGCCCGCCCCTGCTTGGCCATCTGGTGCCCGTCCAGAACGGTGACGACTGACGACATCTCGCCCGGCAGGTTGATGAGGATGGCGGTCGTCGAACCGCCATACGAAGCGCCGTAGTAAATGCCGGCCAGCATGATCAGCGCAGTGACCGGCGGCAGCCCATAGGTCACGGGCAGCAGCATGGCGATGGTGGCCACCGGACCGATGCCGGGCAACACGCCGATGAGCGTCCCGACCACGGTGCCGATGAACGCATAAAGCAAATTGATCGGCGTCAGCGCGACGCCGAATCCGAGCGCCAGGTTGCTGAAGAGGTCCATCACCGGCCGCCGATGAAGGCCGGCCACACAGGAAGCGGCATCCCCAGGCCGACCACGAATATCGCGACCGACGCAATGCCCAGGACGAGGCCGCTGACCAGGGCCTCTTTCCACCTGAATTCGTGGCTTGCCAGCGACGACACGAACACCAGCGCCAGGCTGGAAACGGCCAGCCCCAGCCATTGCGTCGTCAGGCTGAACAAGCCGATGCTGGCCAACACGATGAGCAACGGCCGCCAGTGCCAGGAGGACTGCAATTCAGCCGTGGATCTGAATCCCCTCAGGCAGAGAACCGCACCGAGCCCGATGATGAGGGTGCCGAGCGCGCGCGGAAAGTAGCCAGGCCCCATGCGCGCCGCGGTGCCCAGCGCATAGGACCCCGACAGCACCAAGGCCGCGACGCCGAACGATGCGAACAACAATCCGGCGTAGAAGTCCTTGGGGTTGCGAATCAACTGCATGGACCGCGCCGGTGTCAATCGACCTTCTTCGCGCCCGACAGCCTGACGATCTCGCCGTAGCGCTCGATCTCGTCCTTGACGAACTTGGCGAATTCACCCGGTGACAGGATCGTGGTCTGCGCGGCGAACTTGGCGGTTCGCTCCTGCATCTCGGGAGTCTGGAGAATCGCGTTGATCTCCCTGTTCAACAGGTCGACCACGGCTTTGGGCGTACCGGCCGGCGCCATGACGCCGTAGAAAGTCTGCGTGTGCACATTGGGGATGCCCACCTCGTCCAGCGTCGGGACGTCGGGCAGCGACGCACTGCGCTTCTTGGAAGCGACCGCGAGCGCCCTGAGCTTGCCGCCGGTGACGAAGGGCAGGGCCGTCGGCGGATCGACCATGTAGTCGATCTGTCCGGCGATCAGCGCCGCCTCGGCCGGGGCCGTGCCCTTGTAAGTGACGTGCACCGTGTCGATCTTGGTGGCCGTGTTGAACATGACGCCGAACAGATGCTGCGATGAGCCGACGCCGCCCGATCCGAAGTTGAGCTTGCCGGGGTTCGCCTTCGCGAGCGCGACGAGTTCCTGCGGCGACTTGACCGCAGAGGCGATCGGAACCACGAGGAAGCTGGGCACGGTGTAGAGCAGGGCCACGAATTCGAAGTCCTTGACCGGATCGAAGCCGAGCTTGGAGTACAGGTGCGGATTGACCGCGTTCGGAGAGAGCGACCCCAGCAGCAGGGTATAGCCGTCCGGCTTCTCCTGCGTGAAAAGCGCGGTTCCGATATTGCCCGCCGCACCGGCCCGGTTCTCCACGACGATCGCCTGCCCGAGCCGCTCGGACAGCGGCTGCGAAATGAGCCGCGCCGCCGTGTCGACTCCGCCTCCCGGAGGCCAGGGAACGATCATCCGGATCGGCTTGTTGGGGTAAGGCTGGGCCTGGACGGCGCCTGCACAAACCAACATCGTGACGAGAAAGAAACTCCTGACCCGAGCCGCAGTTTTCGATTGCATGCGAATGCCCCTTGAAAGATTGACCGATACCGCCTTCGTTGCCACGCAGGCGCATGCCATGCGCTCTTGACCGTCCCCGATTGACTTGCTCATTTGCCCTCCTCGCACAGTTGATGATTGTTTCGCCTGGAAGCGCCGTCTGATGCACCCCTGGCACCGCAGTGCGCAGCCCGAGGCCTACCCGTCCATCGCGCATCCCAGCCGGCGCAGCGTCGCGTCGACCCAGGCACGATCCAGCGTGCCCTTCGCGCTCGCGTCCAGGTCGCGCTGCTCGAGCTTCACCCTGTCCAGCGCCGCCGCGTAGACCGCCTGCGTCGCTTCGTAAGGCACGCACAGCAGTCCGTCCGCGTCACCGAGAACCAGATCCCCCGGGTGGATCACCATGCCGTCGATGGCGATCGGTACATTGATCTCGCCGGGTCCGTCCTTGTAGGGGCCGCGGTGCGTGACGCCGGCGGCGTAGACCGGAAACTCGCCGGCACGAATCGCCTCCGCGTCGCGAATCGCACCATCGATCACGATGCCGGCCAGGCCCCGCTGGCGCGCGTAGCCGGACATGATTTCGCCGATGATGGCATTGGTGAGGTCGCCACCGGCGTCCACCACGATCACATCGCCCGCCTGCGCGAGATCGAGCGCCTTGTGCACCATGATGTTGTCGCCGGGGCGCGTCCTGACGGTCAGCGCGGGCCCGGCGAGCACGCCGCCTTTGTGCATCGGCCTCAGGCGCGCGCCCCCGGCTGCCATGCGGTGCATCGAGTCGCTGACATTGGCCACCGGAATCGCCCGGAATGCCGCGACCACGGACGGATCGACGCTGCGGATTCGCTTCAGGATCCGAAATCCGATCATGATCGCCCGCCCGACAGCGCGGCGACCACCGCGTCGCCCATCTCGCGCGTGCCCACGCTGCGCGTGCCGGCCTGGGCGATATCGCCGGTGCGATAGCCTGCGGCCAGCGCCGCGCGCACCGCACGTTCGATTGCCGCGGCGAGGTCACCGCGGTCGAACGAAAGGCGCAGCATCATGGCGGCGGACAAGATTGCCGCCAGCGGGTTGGCAAGGTCCTTGCCGGCGATGTCGGGTGCCGAGCCGTGCACCGGCTCATAGAGCCCGCGGCGATCGCCGGCCAGCGACGCCGAGGGCAACATGCCGATCGAGCCGGTCAGCATCGCCGCGGCGTCGGACAGGATGTCGCCGAACACATTGCCGGTGACGATGACGTCGAACTGCTTGGGCGCACGCATCAGCTGCATCACGGCGGCGTCGACGAACATGTGCGACAGCGCAACGTCTGGATAGCCGGCGCCGACGCGCGTGACCACGTCGCGCCACAACTGCATGGTTTCGAGCACATTGGCCTTGTCGACCGAGCAGACCTTGCCGTGCCGCTCGCGCGCCGTGCGAAACGCGACATGCGCGATTCGCTCGACCTCGGGCTCCGAGTAGCGCATCGTATTGAATGCCTCGCGCGCCCCCGCGGCATTGGTGGTGAAGCCGCGCGGCTCGCCGAAGTACAGGTCGCTGGAGAGTTCGCGCAGGATCATCAGGTCCAGTCCGGCGACCACTTCCTCCTTCAGCGTGGACGCCCCGCTCAGCTCGGGGAACATGAAGACCGGGCGGAAATTGGCGAACAGATCGAGGTGCTTGCGCAAGCGCAGCAGGGCCGCGCCCGGCCGCTTGTCGTAGGGGATTTTCTCGTCGCCGGGTATGCCGGCCGCGCCGAACAGGATGGCGTCGGCCTTGCGTGCGATCTCCAGCGTGTGCGCCGGCAGCGGGTCGCCGAAGGCCTCGAGCGCGGCACCGCCCACCGGTGCGTCGATCAATTCGAGCGGCAGCTGACTGCCGACGGCCGCGCGCAGCACGCGCACCGCCTGCGCGGTCACTTCAACACCAATGCCGTCGCCGGCGAGCACTGCAATTTTCATGGGAGTCCTGTGGGAATGAATCAAGCGCTGGGGTAGCGCGCCTCGAAGGCGTCGATCTCGGGCAGCAAGCTGAGCGTGTAGCCGATTTCGTCCTGTCCATCGAGCAGGCACTGCTTGGCGAACGGGTCGACGTGGAACGAATGCGTGGCGCCGTCCGGCGCCACGACCAGCTGCGCCGGCAGGTCCACCTTGATGCGCGCGCCTGGCCTGTCGGCCAGTTGCCCGAGCAGGCTGGCCACCACCGCGCCCGGTAGCACGATCGGCAGGAAGCCGTTCTTCAGCGCATTGGACGCAAAGATGTCGCCGAACGACGGCGCGATCGCGACGCGAAAACCCTGGTCGAAGAGCGCCCACACCGCATGCTCGCGCGACGAACCGCAACCGAAGTTGCGCTCGGCGACGACGATGCGGGCGTCGCGATACGCAGCCTGGTTGAGGAGGAAATCCGGCTTCTCCGAGCCGTCCGGTGCGAAGCGCAGGTCCCGGAACAGGTAGTGGCCGAAGTTGTCGCTGCGCGGCTTTTGCAGATAGCGCGCCGGCACGATCTGGTCGGTGTCGACGTTCGGTCGCGGCACCGGCAGCGCGACGGCCTCGAGGTGCTGGAGGGGTTCCATCTCAGTGGTCCATTGCGCTGCGCGCGACCCGCGACGGATGAAACGCCGATGCTCTGTGAAGAACTGCCTTCGCGCCGTTGCTGACCTTCACCTTGCGCTGTGTGCGGGTGTGGAGCAGGGGCAGGTGGCCTGGGGCACGTTCTCCGGCCCACACTCGCGGGGCAACAGCTGTAGTGCACGGGCGTGTCT
>JBAQUQ010000257.1:0-8859 GCA_049297615.1 Burkholderiaceae bacterium | reverse complement strand
GGCCAGACGTGCCAGCATCCCTGCCTGGAACGAGTCGCCCGCGCCGAGCGTATCGACGACGTCCACGCGCACCCCCGGCACCTCGGCCTGCGCACTCGCAGTCCACACCGACGCGCCCCGCGCGCCGCGTGTCACCACGACGGCCGTCGTTCCGTGCGCCAGTGCGTCGGCTGCAAAGTCGGCGCTGGTGCGGCCCGGGAACAGCAGGGCCAAATCCTCTTCGCTGATCTTGAGCAGGTGGCAACGCGGCAACATCCATTCGAGCTGCGCCTGCCAGCGCGCCATGTCGGGTTCGACATCGAGACGGACGTTCGGGTCATAGGTGATCAGGGCATGCCCCCGCTCGCGTTCGACCAGGGCGCGAAGGGTCGACGCGATCGGCTCGACCACGCTCGCGTACGAGCCGACGTGCAAGGCCTGGAGCGTCGCATCGACGCGCCGCAACGCGGACGCGTCGAGCTGGCGCTCGGCGCCGCTGTCGCCGTAAAAGGTGTAGCAGGGAACGCCGGCGGCGTCCAGCCCGACCAGGCTCAGCGTGGTCGGGGCATTCGTGCGCACCACGGCCCGCGTGTCGACACCCTCGCTGGCAAGCGCACGCATCAGGCGCTCGCCCAGAAAGCCGGTCGAGACCGCGCCGAAAAATCCGACCGGCTGCGCCAGGCGCGCCAGCCCAATCGCCACGTTGAGCGGCGAGCCGCCGATGCACGCGTCGAGCTGCGTGCCGGTGCGCGTGTCCTCCAGCGCGAACACGTCCATCAAGGCCTCACCACACACCATGAACACCCGGGTCTCCTGATTGCGGTTCGCGTCCAGCGAAGCGTCGCCCCGCAGTTGGCGCCCAGCGCGGCGCCCGAACCCGGCGCGCGGCCGAGGCTCGGCCAGAAATCGACTCCCATGCCAGTATGATCGGTCGCCCCAGCGAACAACAAAGCCGCCCATGAATTACCCACCCGCGAACCCAGGACCCTGCTTCACGGCAAAACCAGCGCTCCTGGCGTGCGCCCTGCTCACGGGCTGTGCACTTGCCAGTGGCGAAATCGCCTCGCCAACGCACCCTTCCAGCGCGATTCAAAAGCAAGCCGGTGCCGCGAGCGCTGTGGTCGGCGGGTCGAGTCAAGGGGGTTTGCCGATGAGCGATGCGCAACTTCAAACCATGGTTCAGGCAGCGCTGGACGATGCCGCAGGCCGCAGCAAGCGCGAGGTCTCGGCCCTCGTGGTCGCCTCGGCAGAACGCGTCATGTGGTCGGATGGCTCACTGGGCTGCCCCCAGCCCGGCATGGGCTATACGCAAGCCCTGGTTCCCGGCTACCGGATTCGAATCCAGGCCGGCAGTGAAACCCTCGAGTACCACGCCAGCGCCCGCGGCAAGCCGTTCTACTGCGCGCCTTCGAACATCACCGCGCCGACGCGCGACCCGCGAATCTGAGCCTTGCCGCACTGAAAAGCGCCCCGCATCGTTCTGCGGGGCGTCGATCGAAGCGGCGTCAGGCGCCGGTTGGTCGAGCCGCTCAGTTCGTCACGCCCACCAGCAGCGGGATACGCACGATGTGCTGGTCGGATGCCTTCTTCGATGTGCCACCGGTCCACGTGAGTTGTCCGCCCGCGAAGACGTTCAGAGGTGCCGTGGTCCGCGTGAAAGTGACCGTGGACGACTTGGTCTGCCCGCGGGCCAAGGTCAGCGACGCCGGACTGACGGCCACGGTGAAACCGGGCATATCGACAGAGGATTTGTAGGTCGCGAATCCGTCATCCACATTGGTCACCCGGCGCGTGACGGTTTGCTTCAGCGCGTTGTTGCCGATCGCGATCGACGCCGCGTTCAAATCGCTGGCATGCAATACCGGAACCGTGCTGCAAGTCGCATCCGCCACAGCGCCGGTGCCGCAGAGGAAGCCGAGCCAGTCTTTCGGGCCGGAATCGAACACCAGGCCCGGATCGGCAGCGCTGTTGGGTCGCACGTGGCCGGCACCCTGGCGGACGATCACGAAAGCAGCCGTGTTCGCTCCGTCGAGGACGTCGCCGGCACTGGTCATCAGCGCCGACTTGATCGCCATCGGCGACCACTTCGGGTGCAGTTCCTTCATCAGGGCGGCGATGCCTGCGATGTGCGGGCTGGACATCGAGGTACCGCTCAGGAGTCGATGAAGTGTCGAGCTTTAGAATCTCGTCCGGCACGACAGACAGCACCCCCGGCGTCCCGGCCAGTTTCTGCGCCTGCTCCTGCGTCATCTGGGCGGCAAAACCGTTGAATACGTAGGCGTAGCTGTGCAGCTTCTTGCCCCCGCCGACGCCGCCGAGCACGGCGTCGTGGCGCGAGGTCAGATGCCTCCTGTAGCTCGCAACGCCGGAATGGTCGGAATCGATCTTCTGGCCTTCGGCGGGCTTCGTCGCCGCGTAGCCATTGACGCCCCCTTCGTACGCCACCGCTGGCGGCTCGGCCATTTGCACGATATACGTGCTGCGGCCACTTTGGGCTGCTGCGCCGTGGGCCAGGATGACGGCGAGCGCCGCGGAAAGGCCGCACTTGGCGAATATCAAGGACTACTTCATGGACAGACTCCGGCTGAGAAATTGTTGGCGCTTGCCGCGCTCTGTGGGCAAACGCATTGCTTGGTTAGGGCGCTCATCATGCACGCTGCGATCGCGGCCGCGATACGGGGAAACGCGTGGCAACGCCTCGTGTTACTTCCGCGGACCGGCGGCGCGAAAGCTGGACACAGCCGGCACAACGCGCAGCATGCACGTCGGCCACGCCCATAAGCGTCGATTTGTTCACGCGAAAGCGCCGTTGCAAGCGCAATGTGCCACAGCGTCACCGGCACGCGAGGCACCGCGCCAAAGCCTGGAACGCCAGGCTTCGAAGCCAGGGCCGGTTCTGCTGCGTTACGCCTTATGGCTCCTCATCGCAGGCCATGCATCATCTGCCGCGCCAACGCAGACTTCAGCGGCGGGGCGCGCTGCAGCAGCCCCAACGCGATCGCCCGCGCACTCGCCGCACCCGGCAGCGCCCAGGTGAAACTGCGCGCCAGGAAATCGGTGGTGGCGATCATGGCCCAGCGGTCCGGCACGCGCTGCCATTCGAGCTTGCGCAGCGTCGCCTCGACATCGGCGTCGCGCGCCAGCGCGCGCACCAGGTCGAATGCGTCGCGCAAGCCCAGGTTCAGTCCCTGGCCGGCCACCGGGTGCAGGGTCTGCGCGGCATTGCCGATGCGCACGATGCGCCCGTCGGTCAGGGTGCGTTCGGCATTCAGGCCCAGGGCGAATGAATCGAGCGCCGTGATCGACACGATGCGTCCGGCGTCGCGGTGCAGCAGCTCGTTCAGCACGGCGATTCGCTGCGCGTCGGACAGCTTGCGCACCGGGCCGTCGTCGCTGCCGACGCACCACACCAAGGCGGCGCGGCCGTCCCTGAGCGGCAGCAGTGCGGCCGGGCCGTGGCGCGTGAAGCGCTCGAAAGCGACACCCGCTGCCGCAGCGCTGGGAGGGTGCTCGAATCCGACCTTTCCGACCCATGCGGTCTGGCGATAGTCGACCACCAGGGCCTTGCGCGCCTGGTCGGCGAACACGCCGCCTTCAGCGACGACGGCGAGGTCGAAGGATTCGACGATGCCCGCATCGACCTCGACGCCACCGGGCCGGTTCTTCAGCGCAGCCACGGGCGTGCTGAAACGGCTCGAGAGACGCTGCGGGTCACGCGCCGTCGCGGCCGTCCAGGCACGCTGGAGCGGTTCGACGATCGCGCAATAACCGAGCACCGCACCGAGCATGGGTACGCCTTCGTCGGCGGCACGGATGCGCAGCGCGGCATCGCCCAAGTCGATACCGAGTCGCCGGCCCAGCCTTGCGCCCAGGGCGGCGGCGAGCGAGAGCCCGTGCTGCGATACATGAACCTCGAGGATGGGCTGGGCGGCCGCCTCGCTCCAGGCGCCGAGGCGCTCGAGCTGCTGCACGCTGGCCAGGGACAGGGCCAGGGTGCGCGCGTCGCGCGACACGTCGCCTTGTTCGGCCCGCGCATCGAACAGGGTGATGCGCGCCTGCGGCAAGGCGCGCGCGGCGTGCACGGCCAGGGCCAAGCCGACCGGGCCGGCGCCGATGACGGCGAGATCGAGGGCTTTGGGGTTCATCGTGTGCACCTCCACTGGGCACCGCAGCGGCGACCTGCGGCGTATTATTCGCCGCACCCGAAGCCCCGGGGGCAAAGCAGTGGAGTGACGAGCCATGGCGTTGATGGATTTCATCAAGAAGCAGTTCATCGACGTCATCGAATGGACCGAGGCCGGTGAGGGCACTCTGGCCTGGCGATTCCCGATGGCCGACCTGGAAATCCAGAACGGCGCAGCGCTGACGGTGCGTGAATCGCAAGTCGCGGTCTTCGTCAATGAAGGCAAGGTCGCCGATGTGTTCGCGCCCGGCCGCCATACGCTGAGCACCGCCACGCTGCCGGTGCTGACCTATCTGAAGAACTGGGACAAGTTGTTCCAGAGCCCGTTCAAGAGCGACGTCTATTTCTTCAGCACGCGCCAGCAGGTCGACCAGCGCTGGGGCACGACCCAGCCGGTGACGATTCGGGACAAGGACTTCGGCGCGGTGCGGCTGCGCGCCTTCGGCAACTACGCCTACCGCGTCGCCGACCCCAGGCTCTTCCACAGCGAAATCTCGGGAACGCGCGACGCCTACACCGTGGCCGATCTGGATGGCCAACTGCGTGCCCTGATGCTGCAACACATCAGCGACGCGGTGGCGAGCAGCGGCGTGGCGTTTCTCGACCTGGCCTCGAACCAGGTCGAATTCGCCAAGGCCTTGCAATCCGCGACGGCGCCGGCGTTTGCGGCAATCGGCTTGAAGCTCGAAGGCGTGACGATGCAGAACGTCTCGCTGCCCGAGGAGTTGCAGAAGATCCTCGACCAGCGCATCGGCATGGGAATGGTCGGGGGCGACATGGGCCGGTTCATGCAGTACCAGACCGCACAGGCCCTGCCCAAGTTTGCCGAAGGTGGCGGCCAGGGCAGCGGCGTGGTCGGCGATGCGATGGGCCTGGGCGCGGGGGTCGCGCTCGGACAGGTGCTGGCGCAACAGGTCTCGCAGGGCTTGCAAGGCGCTTCGCCGACGCCGGGCGTGAAGCCTGATGAAGTGATGGCGACGCTGGAAAAACTGGCCGAACTGAGAACCAAGGGCATCCTCACCCAGCAAGAGTTCGACGCGAAGAAGGCGGAGTTGCTCAAGAAGCTGGTTTGACCGGACGAGCAGCGCCCACCCTTGGCCACTGACGCACAGCCTCAGCGTGCCTGGCGCGCCGCTTGCCCCCAGTGCGGGGCACCGGTGGACTTTGCCTCTGCCGCTTCGGCGTTCGCGGTGTGCGGTTACTGCCGCAGCAGTGTGGTGCGCGAGGGTGAAGCGCTGCGCAGCATCGGCCGCAGCGCTGAACTGTTCGACGACCACACGCCCTTGCAACTCGGCGTCAACGGCAGCTACCAGGGCGCCGCGTTCACCCTGATCGGGCGGCTCCAGTTTCGAAGCGCCGAGGGCACCTGGAACGAGTGGCACGCCCTTTTCGACGGCGGCGACAGCGCCGCTGGCGGGCGCAAATCGGGCTGGCTGAGCGAAGACAACGGCCGCTATGTGCTGGCGTTCGACGCGCCGCTGACCGGCACCGTGCCGCCAGCACAAAGCCTGCGCCCCGGCATGGCATTGAAGCTGGCCGGCCAGGCCTGGGCTGTCGCTTCGGTGACGCTGGCCAGACTGATCGCCGCCCAGGGCGAACTCGTCGATGCGCCGAACTCGACGCGCGCCTTCATCGTCGCCGATCTGCGCAACTCGGCCGGCGAAGTGGCGACGCTGGACTACAGCGACGATGCACAGCTGCACTGGAGCATCGGCCGAAGCGTTGCGCTGGACGATCTGGCTTTGAGCGGCCTGGCCGAGGGCGCCGAGAAGACGCTGAAAGCGCGCGGCCTCGAGTGCCCGAGCTGCGGCGCCTCGCTCGTCGTGCAGCTCGCGACGACCAAGTCGATCGCTTGCCCGCAGTGCCACGCCGTGGTCGACCTCTCCAGCGGCGTGGGCGCGGCGCTGCAACACTATGCGCAGACCCATGGCGCGGAGCCGCAGATACCGCTGGGCAGCACGGGCACGTTCACTCTGGACGGCGACAAGGCGCTGCCTTGGCAAGTGGTCGGCTATGTCGAGCGCTGCGAAGTGATCGAAGTGGAAGAGGACAGCGACGGCGAACAGGTGTTCTGGCGCGAATACCTGCTCTACCACCGAAATCGAGGTTTCGCCTTTCTCGTCGACGCCGAAGACGGCTGGAGTTGGACCGTGCCCATCACCGGCGTTCCCGAACGTGCCGGCGAGGCCGTCAGGTACCGCGGCGTGCTCTACCGCAAGCTCTACGACTACACCGGCAAGGTGACCTATGTGCTGGGCGAGTTCTACTGGCGGCTCGAGCGCGAGCAGCGCAGCTCCAACACCGACTACCGCGGCACCGGCAGATTCGCCTCGCGCCAATTGAGCTGCGAACGCACCGGGCAGGCCGGTGCGCAGGAAATCATCTGGTCGGCAGGCGAAGCGATCTCGTCTCAGGCCGTGCTGAACGCCTTCAAGCTCGCCCCGGACAAGGCCCAGGCCTTGCGCCGCGACGCCATGCCCACCTCAGGCAATGCTGCATCCCTGCTGGCCAAGCTGTTTTTCGGCGGACTGCTTGCCGTGCCCGTGCTGCTGCTGTTCCAGTGCGATTCAGCCGATGACTGCACGGGCGTGCGCAGCAGTTACGGCGAGGCGTCCAATGAATACCGCAACTGCCTGGCGAGCCAGCGCAGCAGCTCACGCACCGGTGGCGGCTCGTGGGGCGGTTTTTCGAGCGGCGGCGGTGGTCACAAATAGCCGCCCTGTCGATACTCGTCCAGACTCTCAATGGCCAAGCAATGGAGGCAATCATGATGGGACTCGAATGGCTCAAGCCCGGCATCCTGTTCGGATCGGCCCTGTACGCCCTGGTCGGCGTCGCGCTGTTCTGGATCTGTTTTGTCGTCATCGACAAGCTCACGCCCTACAAGCTGTGGGAGGAGATCACGGAAAAGCAGAACGTCGCGCTGGCGATCGTCGTCGGTTCGATGTGCATCGCGATCGGCATGATCGTCGCGGCGGCGGTGCATGGCTGAGCGACCGCGATCCTGAGGCGGCGCGCGCCGACATCGCCCATCGCAGTGGCAGACGCGCAGGCCCAGCCGACCCCCGCCCCGCAAGCGGCCGAGCTGGCCCTGCTCGTCTCCGTCTTCGTCATCGCCGCCTGCGGCCTCGTGTACGAACTCGCCGCCGGGGCGCTGGCGAGTTACCTGCTCGGCGATTCGGTGTTGCAGTTCTCCACCGTCATCGGCGCCTATCTGTTCGCGATGGGCTTGGGCTCGTACCTGTCGCGCCACTTCGAGCATCAACTGGTCGCGCATTTCCTGCGCATCGAACTTCTCGTGGGCCTGTGCGGCGGTTTGCTGCCGGCAGGCTTGTTCGCGCTGCACGCGCAGGCGCCGCCGTCGCTGCGCATCGGGCTGTACGCCGGCGTGCTGCTGGTGGGCGTGCTCGTGGGCCTGGAGATTCCGCTGGTGATGAGGATCCTCAAGCGCAAGTTCAGCGCACGCTATGCCTTGCGCGACCTGGTCTCGCAGGTGCTGACCTTCGACTACCTGGGCGCACTGGCGGTGGCACTGGCGTTCCCGCTGTTGTTCGTGCCGCACCTGGGTCTGATCCGTACCGGCGTAGTGTTCGGCCTGTTCAACGCCCTCGTCGCGGTCTGGGCGCTGTGGCTGTTCCGCTTTGAGCTGCGGCACTTGCGCGCCCATGTGCTGGCCTGCGCCCTGGTGGTGGCCCTGTTGCTGGGCGCGCTCGCCGCGGCGGACTCGCTGACGCGCTGGACCGAAGAGCGCTTCTACGCCGACAACGTGATCTTCAGCGAAAGCAGCCCCTACCAGCGCATCGTCGTGACCTCGGGCCGGGCCGGAGTGCGGCTCTACCTCAACGGCAATCTGCAGTTCCATTCGCGCGACGAATACCGCTACCACGAGGCCCTCGTCCATCCTGCCATGGCCGGCCACGGCGCGCCCCGCGACGTGCTGGTGCTCGGCGGCGGCGACGGCATGGCGTTGCGCGAAGTGCTGCGCCACGCGAGCGTGCAGCGCGTCACCCTGGTCGAGCTCGATCCGCACATCACGCGGCTGTTCGCCGAGCAGCCCCTGCTGCGCCGCCTCAATGAAGACGCGCTGCACTCGCCGAAGCTGAAAATCGTCAATGCCGACGCGTTCAGCTGGCTGGAGCACAGCAGCGAACACTACGACGTGATCGTCGTCGACTTCCCGGACCCGAGCAATTTTTCGCTCGGCAAACTCTACACGACAAGTTTCTACAGCCTGCTCGACCAGCGCCTGCGCGCCAGCGGTTACGCGGTGGTGCAAAGCACCTCGCCCCTGATCGCGCGCAAGAGTTTCTGGACCGTGGTCCACACCATCGAGGCGGCGGGCTTGACGGCAACGCCGTATCACGCGCACGTGCCCAGCTTCGGCGAATGGGGCTTCGTCATCGCCAGCCATCGGCCTTGGGCGCGCCCGGTCGCCCTGCCCGGCGGCTTGCGCTTCCTCGGTCTCGACGGGCTGGACGCGCTGTTTCAGTTTCCGCCCGACATGGCACGTGTGGCCACCGGCGTGAACCGCCTGTCGAACCAGGTGCTCGTGCACACCTTCGAGGAAGAATGGGGCCGGATTCATGAATGACACATGAATGACATCAGGATGAGCGACTTGCCCCGCACCACGCGGCGCGCCCTGCTCGGCGCCGCCGCAGCCTTGCCCTGGGCGGGCTGCACGCGCGACCCGGCTC
>JBAQUQ010000256.1:0-6820 GCA_049297615.1 Burkholderiaceae bacterium | reverse complement strand
GCACGAAAGAATCGAGGTCGATGCGCGCGACACCCGGATGGGCTGCCAATTGCTTCACCGCCACTGCCGGCAGCGTTGCCGCCAGCCCGTTGACGATCCACAGGTCCTTGATGCGCTCAGCCCCTTGCGCGGCGAGCAGCGGTTCCACCGCGGCCCGGTTGCGCGCGGCGCGCTCCTTGAGCGCCAGCAGCAACCGGTTGTCGCGCTCGCCCCGGTCGGCCACGACATACGGCTCAAGGTCCAGCGGATCGGTAAAACGAACGATCACGGCCGTGTCGGCATGCGTGCCGCGCGCCGCCATGGCGCGCTCGAGCACCGGGGAAACCTCGGCGGCCTGCGCCAGGCCCGCCGCGACGAGCAGCAGGCCCGCTGCGCTGCCCACGCGCTGAATTCGGAAATCGACTCGTCGCATAGCCTTGACCCGCTGAAAATTGCCTTGACGATCTGTTCAGGTGATGGGTCGTTACCCTCTACAAAGCGAATACGAGTCGCGACCCGGCTTCACCTCGGTCGACGAATCGGCAGGTTCAGCCTGCGTTCCATCTGGATGACCGCGCGCCTTGGGCGCACAACTCTAGCGCACCGTGAGGTCGGTGATCTTCAGCTCGCCGAGCAGCAGCGAGACCTTGTCGCCACTTTGCACGGCCTTGCCCGGGTTGCCGAACATGATGAAGTAGCTGCGGTCGGTATGGATCACATTGTTGCGCGAGGTCTGGCGGATGCTCCCCAGCACCGGTGTCACCGGGACACCGAGCTTCGCGCTGCGCGCCTCGTCGAGCAGGTAGGGTTTGAGTTTGCGGTTCAGGAGCGGCGCCGCCTTGGCCGGATCGAGTACGCGATAGCGGAAGTCGAGCATCGAGCCGGCCGCGGAAAGGTTCAGACTTTCGACCCTGATGCCGAACGTCTCCTCGACCGAAGCCGGTTCGGTCTGGGCTGCCCGAGGCGCCACGCTCGGCGCAACGGGACCTGTCGCGCAGCCGCCGAGTTGCAGGGCCAGTGCGGCGAGAGCCAGGCACGCCGGCGCACGCCACGCTTGCCGCCTGCAGACCCCCGGGGTGAGCGAGAACCGCGCCTGGTTCATTCCATCGAGCGCACGCGTCACGGCAGGGTTCCGCCGTTGAAGTTGTCGATGGTCGCGCCGACGGTCTGAAGCTGGATGCCGATCCGGCCGTTGCCCTTCCACGCGGGCACGTCCGGAAGCTGCACGCCGCCGACGAAGCTGCCGCCTTGGAACACGGTCACCAAGCCTTTCGCGTCCACTGCGGCACTTATCGAACCGCCGGTACACGACGCCGGAAATGCGGCCTGCTTCACGAACACCGCGGAGGTACTGCCGCTCATCATTGTGGCGACGACAAAGCCATCGGCGGCCTCGCAGCGCACCCGGATATAGGTGTCCGGCGTTGCCACCGTACCCCCGTTGGCTTTGAGGATCAGCGCCGAATTTGTCGACGGCGATCCGGCGGTGAACCCCGCGCCCTGGTTGGCGCCGAAAACCGTTGCCGTCCAGATGGCTTGACCGCCCAGGTCAATTGCTGCGGCTCTCGCCTGGTTGGAGTTGATCTGAAGGTTCGCCAACGAGCCAGTACTTGCTGTCTGAGCCCAGCCCGGAGCAAGGTTGTTCGCGTTGGACCGAGTGAAGTTGTCAAGCAGGGCCAGCGTGGGAGCCGAAGCCGCCGCCACGGTGATCGTTACCGTCGCGCCGGGTAGCAGCGCGCTCAACGCCTGCCCGTCCGTCGCCCGGTAGGTGAAGGTATCCGACCCCGTAAAGCCACCTGAAGGCGGCGTATAGGTAAACGATCCATTCGCGTTCAACGCATACGTCCCGCCGCCGGAGGTCGCTCCGCTGGCCGCTACCGCTTTGATCGTCTGGAGGGGATCCGCTTCGGTGTCGTTGCTCAACACGCCCGGCGCGGCGATATTCAGCGTCACGCCCTGGACCGAGGTGTAGGTGGGGTCGTCGAATGCAACGGGCAACTGGTTCACTCCGCCAGCCCCTGCTCCCACACCCCCGCCCGAGGCCAGCGCACCCCAACCCAGAAACGCCAGCATTCCGCCACCCGACACCCCGTCGTTCGACAGGTTGAGCCGGCGGTCCATGATCGGATACGACGTCCCCACCTCCGCGCTCAGGCGCACATCCAAGGTCTTGGCCGCCGGCAACAGCGCGGTGTACTGGTTGCGCGGATGCGGGTAAGGCTTGCCATCTTCGGCGACAACTTCCCAGTGATTGCCCTGGATCATGGGCACGTGCGTGACCAGCCCTGCATTGAGCATTCGCACGAGCGTTTGGCCAGGTTCGCCCACCGGCGTGATGAGCGGCGCACCGCTTGCATAGGGCTGGCCATTGATGAGGAAGAACTTGGGCTGGTAGTCGAAGGTGCTGGTCGGGCCCGCTGGGGTGCCGTAGGTGCCCGTTGCGACCGCAGCATGCAAGGCCGGATCGATCTCGCTGTATAGCAGCGTCGCCTGATTGCCATACGCCACGCCGGGATACGCCTCGCCTCCTGCGACGCCTGCGGCGAAGTCCTTGGTCAGCGCGCCGTACAGACCCATCTGCACCTGCACCTGCGGCTGCGTGCCGCTCTGGTAGAGATACGTGCCGGGCTTGACTCCGGGTGCCGTGGGGTTGGCGAGTGTCGGACCCCACGCGTAGGTTTGCACGCCGCCCGCGGGTGCAGCTTCGGCATCGAAAGAGCGCACGCGCTTGCTCAGGTCCGCGCCTCGAGCCCCGGTGCTGCCATCGGTCCAGACCGGCGCCATCGCTTTGACCAGCCCGTTGATCACCAGCGAAGTTGGCGTCGGCAGCGCGCCCACATTTGGCAGATCGTTTCGCAGATGCACCGTCAGCGTCGCGTCTCCGGGCGGTACGGTCAGAGCCGGCCCAGGCACGGTCGGGGCCGCAGTGCAGTCGGCGAAGGTGGGTGTGCACAGCGCATAGCCCCACATCGGCACACTGGTGGGCCCCGGCATGCCGACCGTCGTCGCCGCGGCCCTCAGCCAGTACTCGGCGGCGAGCGCCTGGTTCCCGGCCAGCGCGAGCGCGGTCAGGGTCAGCGCCGCGGCGCCGCGCGTGAAGTGATGGGTGCGCATGTTTGAGCTCTCCACAAAATAGACTGGTTTGAATTCAGCGTGGTACCTGGCGTTGGCGCTGCGCACGCGTGATCAGCTTCCAGTCAGGTTCAGCACCGCAGGGCTGCCAGTGCCGCCGGTATAGGGAACAGTCAAGGTTCCGGTTTTGGTATTGCCATTGCCATTGTTGAAGTTGACCGTGATCGTGCAGGTGCCGGGTCCGATCGATCCCGTGCAGGTATTCGCCCCGAGGGTGTACGGGGTTGGGTTGCCGCCGGAGTCGCCGCCGGTATTGGCCACCACCACGGAGCCGAATGTCACGGGTCCACTGATCGTGAGCGTCAGGGTGTTCGATCCGCCGCTGGTACCGAAGTTGAGCGTCGTCCCTGTCAGCGTTCCCGGACCCGACTCGCCAGTGAACGCCACGGTCGGCGCCCCCCCACCACCACCACCCGGGCCGCCGCCGCCGCCGACATTCGTCTCCAGGTCGACCGACCAATCGTCGATGATCAGCATGGTCATCATGCCGCCGGGGAAGATGTCGTCGGTGACCACTTCCTTTTCATTGTGCGAATGCCACATGTGGAAGTAGCCGCCACGCGTGTTCAGCCCCGGGTGCCCTTGCGGCAGGCTGCCAAGCGCACCGAGGTAAGGACTGCCGCCCCAGTTCTCGCCGAACGAGAGGTCGAGCTGGTTGGGGAGGATGACCGGAATGGCTATGTTGTGATCGGCGCACCACTCGCGGTAGTTCCGGTGGGCCGGGTTGTTGTGATAGCCGTTCGCGTCGGGGGTGCACGTATGCGGGTTTTCCGCGACCGTGCCGTACACGTCGAAGCCGACTCCCTTGCCCGTCCACTCGAAGATCAGGTCCATCGTCTGGCCCGGCACCGCGCGCACGGTGAAGTCAGGCGAGGTCAGGTTCGGCGCCTGGGTGAGAGTCGCCGGTGCGCTCGACAGCACCCGCCCGTCGCGCGCGATCGGCGTCGCGTGGTTGCCGTGGTGGTGGAAGGGGTGCAGGTCGCGGCCGGCGTTGACCATTCGCATCAGCAGCTTCTCACCGGGATGCATGCGCGGCAGGGCGTTATACGGCTGCGTCGGCAGCCAGTACACGTGGTCGGCCAGCAGCGTGTCGGGCGCATTGCGGCCGTTGATGAACCAGATGGTGGGGCGCATCGCGCTGGTATCCACGACGATCGGCTCCTTGCCGAACACTTGCGTGTACACGGTCCAATGGACTTCCGGGTCCATCTCGGTCAACAGAAACAGCGTCTCGCGGTCGTAGTTCGTTCCGGCCTGCTGGTAGGCCTTGCGATTCGGGTGACTGGCTGCCGACCCTTGATCGAAACCGGTCGGCCGCACGATGAGCGCGCCGACCAATCCCATTTCAACTTGCAGATCGGGGCTGGTGCCGCTGTGGTACATGTAGGTGCCGGGCGCCGAGGCGACGAAGGTGTAGGTCGGGCCTCCGACCGCCTGGTTCGTGTCGAACTCGGCGCTTGTCACCGCACGCGCCTCGCGTGTCAGCAGCCCGGCGTTGCCGCCGGTCGCAGTGACTCCCTGCTGGCCGGGGAAGATGATCGACACCGGCACCGGCAGCGCGTTGTGCAGAATCACTTTCACCGTATCGCCCTGGTTCGCCAGCAATGTCGGCCCGGGATGCTGCATGGGGAACGCGGTCGCGGGGGCGTAGCCCCAGGCGTAGTGGCTGTTGCCGTCCGAGGTACTGACGAAGTCGTGTCGGGCGGTGAGTTCGAACGTGCGCGTGCTCCCTGCCGGACAAGCGGGATCGGGACTGCAAGTTCCCATCCAGCCTTCGATGCGGGCGTGCGCCGGCCCACCCAGGCACAGCAGCAGCGCAGCGAGTCCCGCCCCGAGCGTGCCGGGCAGTGAGTTGAGTATCCTGGTCGTGATCATTGCGCTTCTCCTGACGTGTGTCGGGGGTCTCATGCGTGCTTAGTTGATGACGATTTCCGTCATCATTCCGCCGTTGTCCTGCTCGAAGTTGCTCAGGAAATTGAGGTTGGTCGTGTAGAGGAAGTAGGTTCCGGGGCTCACCTGCCGGGTATCGATCATCACTTCCACCGACTCGCCGCCGCCCAGCGTGACCGAACTCGTGTCGTAGTACAGCAGCGTGCCGTCGGGCCCTTTCAATTGCCGCGCGCCCGCGCCCACCACCTTCATCGGCAGGCCCTGCGCCGTCACGGTGTAGTAGTTGGTGACGTTGAGGTTGGACAGGCGCAGCAGGATGCGGTCCCCGTGGGTGGCTGTGATCAGCGAACTCACCTCCTGCGAAGAAGACGCAACCGCAGGGGCGAGGTAGTCGACCTTCGCGGCCGGCGGGTCCAGCGGATTCGGATTGACCGTATCGGGATAGCCGCGCCCGTTGATCATCGCGTAGGTGTCGCGCATGTCCGCGAAGGGCAGCGGCTGCACGCCTTCGCTGGCATCGTGGAAGTTGTGGTCCATCGACCCGAACTGCAGCGGATAGGCCACGTCATAACCGGTGGAACCGGCGCCGCCGCCTGCGGGAGCGGCGGCGTCGTTGAATACGAACTGGGTGTAGGTCTTGCCGTCGTAGAAATGCGAGCTTCCATCCTGCGCCGGCGTCACGTACAGGTTGCCGAGCATCCCCATTTGCATGTGCTCGGTTGCCTCCATGTGGCAGTGGTACATGTAGGTGCCCGGGTCGTTGAGCTTGTAGTAGTAGGTGACCGACGAACCCATGTTGACGCCGAACGAGCCCTCGGGCATGCCGTCGAACACCGGCGGCTGCTCCGGGAAGCCGTGGAAGTGGACGGTGTGCGGGTCGAACAGGTCGGGCCTTATCGCCATCCCGACGTTGGTCAGCGTCAGGTAGAAGTTTTCGTTCTGCTTGAGTGTGATGGTGGGCGCCGCAAACTTCGCCGGCAGCACGTCCAGGCCGATCGTGCTCGGCAACTGGCCGGTCACGTCGTCGAAGCCGAAGATATACAGGCTCCTGCCGTCGGCCATCGTGATGAAGCCGTCGCCCGCGGTGAGGTGCATGCACGCGGTGTTTGGCGGCTTCAGCTCGGTCAAGGTCCACTTCGCATCGCCGTTGGTGTCACCCGGGCATTGCACGAACACCGCGGCACCTGCCGATGTGGCTATCCCGAGGGTCGAGGCCACTGCGAGCGGCAGCAACAGCTTGCGGAACGGGTTGGCAATCATGGTGTGACTCCTTGGATTCGGTTCCCCACCGGGCGAGCGCCCGGCGGAAGGGTTCAATGCGCTGCTTGGGGTTTTCCGCATGGCCTGGCTCTCCGATCAGCTTCCGGTCAGGTTCAGCACTGCAGGGCTGCCAGTGCCGCCGGTATAGGGAACGGTCAAGGTTCCGGTTTTGGTATTGCCATTGCCATTGTTGAAGTTGACCGTGATCGTGCAGGTGCCGGGTCCGATCGATCCCGTGCAGGTATTCGCCCCGAGGGTGTACGGGGTTGGGTTGCCGCCGCTTGAGCCGCCGGTATTCGCCACCACCACGGTCCCGAATGTCACGGGCGCACTGATCGTGAGCGTCACGCTGTACGGTCCGGTGGTGTTGTTACCGAAATTCAGCGTCGTCCCCGTCAACGTTCCCGCACCCGACTCGCTCGTGAACGTTACCGTCGGCGCCACTCCGGTTCCCGTCAGTGACACTGACGCCGGTGTGACCGTAGCACCCGTGTAAGCGACCGTCAGCGTTCTGCTGAAAGACGCTGCCGTGGTGGGCAGGAACTGCACCCGGACGGTA
>JBAQUQ010000255.1:0-30046 GCA_049297615.1 Burkholderiaceae bacterium | reverse complement strand
GGCCGCGTGGGCGCAGTCGCAGTCGAGCTGGCTCGACGACTACGCCTTGTTCATGGCCCTGGAGGCCGTGCACGCCGGCCGGCCCTGGTGGGCGTGGGACGGGCCGCTGGCGCGGCGCGAGCCGGCGGCGCTGCAGGCAGCGCGCCGCGAGCATGCCGGCGAAATCGCTTTCTGGCAGTTCGTGCAATGGTGTTTCGACAGCCAGTGGCAGGCGCTCAAGGGCTATGCGATCGCGCGAGGCGTCTCGGTCATGGGCGACTTGCCGATCTTCATCGCCCACCATTCGGCCGATTGTTGGGCGCGGCCCGATCTGTACTTCCTCGACGACCAATTCCAGCCCACCGTGGTCGCCGGCGTGCCGCCCGACTATTTCAGCGCGACTGGCCAGCGCTGGGGCAACCCGCTGTACCGTTGGGACCGGATCGCCGCCGATGGATTCCATTGGTGGACGCAGCGTGTCAAGCGGGCTCTCGAGCACTTCGACGGGTTTCGCGTCGATCACTTCCGCGGCTTCGCCGGCTACTGGGAAGTGCCGGCGGCCTGCCCCACCGCGATCGACGGACAGTGGGTCGCCGGCCCGGGCAAGGCCCTGTTCGACGCGATCGAATCCGAACTCGGTGCCCTGCCCATCGTCGCCGAAGACCTGGGCGTGGTCACGCAGGACGTGGAGGAACTTCGTGACCGCTGCGGCTTTCCCGGCATGCGGGTCTTGCTGTTCGCTTTCGACGACGACGCCACGCACCCTTTCCTGCCGCACAACTACATTCGCAACTGCGTCGCCTACACCGGCACGCACGACAACAACACGGCGCGCGCCTGGTGGGACTGCGCGACGCCGCGCGAGCGCGCCTACGCCGGCAGCTACCTCGCCGCAGGCGCGCACGATATTCACTGGGCGCTGATTCGCGCCGCCAGCGCATCGGTGGCGAATCTGGTGATCTTCCCCATGCAGGACGTGCTCGGCCTGGACGGCAGCCACCGCATGAACATCCCCGGCACGATGGGCCACGGCAACTGGTCTTGGCGGTTCGACTGGCGCGATGTCGACGCCGAACCCGCGCGCGTGCTCGGCCTCATCAGCGCGGCCACCGGGCGTGGGCCGCTGGAGAAACTGCACTTGCCCGAAGCGGTGCACAAGCCGCCGGAATCGGAGCAGCCGAAGGCCGGATCGGCGCAGAACAGCTGAAGCGCTGCGTGCAGCGGTCCCTGCCGATCACGGCGCCGGCTCCACGACGCTCTGAGCTTGCGCGGGCTGTGGCCAGACCATCTCGAACCACTCGAGCACCAACTCGGTCTGCTCGTGCACCTCGAAGCCTTCCGCTTCGGCGCGTTCGGCGAAGTCCTGGCGGTGGGCGGTGAGCCACCAGCGCAGTGTCAAGTCGCCCTCACCGGCATCGAAGGCGAACTGATCGTCGATTTGATTGAAATGGCGCAATTCGACATGGGTGGTGCGCACGATGGCGCGCGGCGTTCCTTCGCCGTCGAGCACGACCAGGTGGTCGCCGATTTGCGGCAAGGGGTCCAGCTCAGCCTCGAAATCGCGTCTGAGCGTCGCCTGGGCGCGCTTGACGCCTTGCACCACGAGGCCGGCAAGTTCATTGGCGAGCGCGCGGGTAGAGCCGAATGCCCCCGCCGCAAAGCCGCTCACCTTGACCGCGCAGGCACGCTGATAGTCCAGCCAGAAGGGTTCGATGTCCGCAGCGCGGCCCGGCGCAGGTGGCGAGTGCATCGTCTTCACTCCAGGGTGCGCAGCGCGGCGCGCAATTCCGCGCCGATATGGGGTCTCGCCGCGAACGGATCGCCCGGATTGCGCGCCTGAACCAGGTCTTGCATGCGCGACTGGACGCTGGCCAAGGCGTTCGGGTGGCTGTAGATGTAGAAGCGGTTTTCGCGCATGGCGTCGAACACGAATTGCGCAACCATCGCCGCGCTGACCTTGCCCTTGCCGATCGCCCGGTCGCTCATGGCGCGCCCGATCAACTGGCTTTGCGTCGGGCGCGCAGCTGCGTCGCTCAGCGCGGCGGACCGATTGCGATCGCTGCGGTTGATGCCGGTGGCCACGTAGAACGGGCACAACACGGAAGCGCCGATCTGGTCGGTGACGAGCCGCAGGTCCTGGTAGAGCGTCTCCGTGAGCGCCACGACGCCGTGCTTGGAAACGTTGTACACGCCTGAATTGGGCATGTTGACGACGCCGGCCATCGACGCCGTGTTGACGATGTGCCCTTCGTAGGCCGGGTCGCTGCGGGCTGCCTCGAGCATCATCGGCGTGAAGGCGCGCACCCCATGGATCACCCCCATGAGGTTCACGCCCAGCACCCACTGCCAGTCCTTGAGCGAGCTTTCCCAGACCAGACCGCCCGCCGCGACGCCGGCGTTGTTGAAAACAAAATGAGGCGCGCCGAAGCGCAGCTTCGTCGCCGCGGCAAGGGCATCGACTTCGCCCGCCCTGGACACGTCGACGCGGGCCGGCAACACCGCAGCGCCGAGCCCTGCGATCTCGGCAGCCGCGGCGTCCAGGGCGTCTTGCTGCACATCGGCCATCACGACATTCATGCCCTGGCGCGCCGCGATGCGCGAAGTCTCCAGGCCGAAGCCCGATGCAGCCCCCGTGATCACGGCCGTGCGGCCCTTGAAACTCTTCATGCCTGCGACTCCTCGTGTTCGATAGCGCTTCAGCCTTGCCACGCGCCGGCCGTTGCTTCAACCAGGCATCGCGCGCGCGATCAGGTCGTCGAATGCGAGCCCGGCCGGCAGGGTGCCGAATGCCCGGCCCGAATCGGAGCCCAGGCGCGAGCGGCAGAAGGCGTCGAAGACGAAGCTCGGCGCGTGCTGGCACAACAACGCCGCCTGCATCAGCAGCGCAATGTCCTGGGCCAGGCGCCGTGCTTCGATCTCGTCGCGTGACTCGTCGATGCGCTCGAACAGGCGTGCGGCGTAGGCGTCCAGCGCCGCGTGAGCGCGGCGCGCCGGCGCGAGTTCGATTCTCAGCGCAGCGACGCAATCGCCGTCTGTGCCGCCCTGCTTATCGAGCTTGCGCAGGCAGCGCAGCAGATCCAGCGTCATGATGTTTCCCGCACCTTCCCAGATCGAATTGACCGGCATCTCGCGGTAGATGCGCGCCATCACGCCTGCCCCGCCTTCTTCCACATAGCCGTTGCCGCCCAGGCATTCCATGGCTTCCTGGGCAAAGTGGCTGCCGCGCTTGCAGACCCAGAACTTGGCCACCGGCGTCAACAGGCGGCGCATCTGCAGTTCGTGGTCAGTGTCGTTCGCGAACGCACGCGCCAGGCGCAGGCTGAGCGCCGTCGCGGCTTCGCTTTCCAAGGCCAGGTCGGCGAGCACATTGCGCATCAAGGGCTGTTCGATCAAGCGCCGGCCGAAGGCCTTGCGCTGCGCCGTGTGGTGCAGCGCAAGCGACAAGGCCTGGCGCATCAAACCGCTCGTGCCCAGCGCGCAATCCAGCCGAGTGCGCGTTCCCATCTCGAGGATTTGCGGGACGCCGCGCCCTTCTTCACCGACGAGCCAGGCATGGGCGTCGTCGAACTCGACTTCCGAACTCGCGTTCGCCTGGTTGCCGAGCTTGTCTTTGAGGCGCTGGATGAATACGCGATTGCGCCGGCCTTCGCTCGAGCCATCGGCCAGCATGCGCGGCAGGAAAAAGCAACTCAAGCCCGCGCTGGATTGCGCCAGCACGAGGAAAGCGTCGCACATCGGCGCCGACAAGAACCATTTGTGGCCCAGCAGAGCGTAACGAGCGCCCCAGGGCGTTTGTTCTTCGAATCTGGCCTGGGTCGTGTTCGAGCGCACGTCCGAGCCGCCCTGCTTTTCCGTCATGCCCATGCCCATCGTGACGCCGGCCTTTTGATCGAAGGGCACGAGGCGCGGGTCGTAGGCGGTGCTCGCGAGTTTGGGCAACCACTGCGCGTGAATGGCGGCGTTGGCGCGCAGCGCCGGTGTCACGGCATAGGTCATCGAGATCGGGCACAGCACGGAGGGCTCGAGTTCGGTGAACAACATGAACGCCGCGGCGCGTTGCAAGTGCGCCTGTGCACCGCCCGCCCAAGGCGTGCCATGCAGGCCCGCAGCCGTGGCCGCACCCATCAAGGCGTGGTAACTCGGGTGGAATTCGACCTCGTCGATGCGCCGGCCGAAGCGGTCGTGGCTGTGCAATTGCGGCTTGTGCTGGTTCGCCAGCTTCGCGTGCTCTTGCATCTCGGGCCGGCCGAGTTGCTCGCCCAGAGCGTGCAGGGCTGCCGTGTCCAGGCCGGGGGCGTTGAACATCAAGGCGTCGCGCAAGCCGTGATTGCCGGCGAACAGGTTGTGGCCCGACAGGGGCAAGGCCTGGTTCGTCACTTCGTGGGTACTTGGCATGGCGCCTCCGGTTGCCTCGCGCTGGCGTCTGTCCCGCGTCGCGTTGGTGGGCTCTGGATCAGATCAGCTTGACCAACTGCTTGCCGAAATTGCGCCCCTCGAGCAGGCCGAGAAAGGCTTCGGGAGCCGCTTCGAGGCCTTGCGCGACCGTCTCGCGATATTTGAGCTTGCCCCCGGCGACCAGGTCGCCGAGTTCCTGCAAGGCTTGCGGCCAGTCGTCCATATGCTCGCTGACGATGAAGCCCTCGATGCGCAAGCGTGACAGCAAGATCAATTGCGGCTGCGCCAGAGGAATCGGCACGCCGTTGTAGCCGCTGATCATGCCGCACACGGCGATGCGGCCGAAGGCATTCATGCGCGCCAGCACCGCGTCGAGCACGCGCCCGCCGACGTTTTCGAAATAAGCGTCCACGCCTTCGGGCGTGGCTGCTTTCAAGGCCTGGTAGAGCGCCTTGGAATCGGCGTGCGCCTTGTAATCGACACAGGCGTCCAGGCCGAGTTCATCGACGACGTAGCGGCATTTGTCGGCGCCTCCGGCGATGCCCACCGCGCGGCAACCACGCACCTTGGCGAGCTGACCCACGGCACTGCCCACGGCACCGCTGGCGGCACTGACGACGACGGTGGCGCCGGGCTTGGGCGCGCAAATCCGTGTCAAGCCGTACCAGGCCGTCACCCCGGGCATGCCCACAACGCCGAGGTAGGCGGACAGCGGAATTCGCTTCGCATCGACCTTGCGAAGCATGCCGCTTTGGGCGGGGTCGAGCACACAGTATTGCTGCCAACCACCGATGCCGACGACCGCGTCGCCCATCTTGAACTTGGCGTGGCGAGACGCGGCGATTTCGCCCGCCGTGCCGCCGATCATGACTTCATCGAGCGGCTGTGGCTGGGCGTAGTTCTTGGCGTCGTTCATGCGGCCACGCATATAGGGGTCGAGCGACAGATAGTGGTGGCGCACGAGCACCTGGCCGTCCTGGAGTTCGGGCACGGCGACTTCGCGCAAGCGGAAGTTCGCGGCAGACGCAGCGCCTTCGGGGCGCGAGGCGAGCAGGATCTGTTTGTTGATGAGGGTCATGGTGTTGGTCTCGGGTTCAGTCCGAGCCGTCGTTCGGCTCGGTGGCGGCAGAGCCCGCAGGCGCTGCCCGCAGGAGTTTGAATGTGCCCGTGGCGTGGGCGATCAGTTTGTCGGCGGCGTCGAACAGCGAGGCCTCGCAGAACGACAGGGTCTGCGTTTGCGTCAGCACTTTGCCATGCGCGCGCAGGCGTCCGACGCCGGGACGCATGAAGCTGGTTTTCATCTCGACGGTGACGACGCCGCGCGCGGGCAGCGCCACACCGTCGCGCGGGCTGCGTGCGGCGTGCGCCATCGCCACGTCGAGCATCGTCATCGAGACGCCGCCGTGCACCACCTTCAAGCTGTTCAGTTGGTCGGCGCGTGGTGTCAAGGCAAGCTCGGCTTCACCGCCTTCGAAACGCAGCAGCTCCAGGCCCAGCGCTTCGACGAACGGAATCTTGATTCTGAACTCGAGGCTCATCGATGGCCTTTCAAGCGCCACCGTGCACCGAGCTGACGCCGCCGTCCACCGCGAGAATCTGGCCGGTGATGTGCTTGCCCGCGGCGCTGGCAAAGAGCAGGGCAGCGCCCTTCAGGTCGTCGTCGTCGCCCACGCGGTTCAGCGGTGCACTCCTGGCCAATGCCGCTTCCCCCACTTTCTCGAAGGTGCCGCGCGTCATCTTGCTCGGGAACATTCCCGGCGCCAGCGCATTCACGGTGATGCCGTAGCGCCCCCACTCGCCCGCCAGCGTGCGCGTGAAGTTGACCACGGCGCCCTTGCTCGTGCCGTAGGCGATGAAGGCAATGTCGGCCGAACCCGACAAGCCTGCGATCGACGCAGTATTGATGATTCTGCCGCTGCGCCGCGGGATCATGCTGCGTTTGCCGATCTGCTGGCACATCAGGAAGACGCTGCGAATGTTCAGGTTCATCACCTTGTCCCAGGCTTGCAGCGGATAGTCCTCGCAAGGCGCACCCCAGGTCGCGCCGGCGTTGTTGACGAGGATGTCGATGTCGCCCAGGCGTTGCAGCGCCTCGGTGGCGACGCGCTCCACTTCGGCGGGCTCGCTCAGGTCGGCGGCGACCCAACGCGCGTCGATGCCTTGCGCCTGCAGGTGTGCAGCAGCCTCTTCGAGCTCGCTCGCCTTGCGCGAGCTGAGCATGATCTTCGCCCCGGCCTGGCCCAGCGCCTCGGCGATCTGCAGCCCCAGGCCGCGCGAACCGCCCGTGACCAAGGCGCTCTTGCCTGTCAGGTCGAAAAGTTTGTGGATGTCGGTGGCCATGGAATTCCTCTGGAAGGGATGGGGCGTGCAACGGGGCTATTCAATGATGCGCTCCGCGCGCAACAGGATCTTGCCGGGAAGCTTGATGCCGAGCGCTTTTGCGGTCCGCGCATTGATCACCATCGAAAATCGGGTCAGTCGCTCGACCGGCAGCTCGCTCGGCTTGGCGCCCTTGAAGATGCGATCGACGAAAGAGGCAGCGCGGCGGTAGGCCACTGCCCAACTCGGTGCGAAGCTCATCAGCGCGCCGTCGTCCGCCCACGCGTCCGAGAAGCCGATGACGGGCAATCGAATGTTTGCCGCGAGCCGGCAGATCTCCCGGCGCAGGAGATTGAACCGCAACGTCGGCGCGAGCAGCAGGGCGTCGGCGCGCTGCGTCTTCAATTTGCGCAACACCTGACGCACCGCCTCGGGGCTGTCGATCCGATGCACCTGCAACGCAACGCCCTTCGAGTGGGCCGCCGTGCTGGCCAGCCGGGCGACCCGTTCGTTGCCAGCATGCACCTGGGACAAATCGACGAGCAGGGCGACGCGGCGCATGCGTGGCAGTGCCTCGGCGAGCATCTCGATCTGTTTTGCGCTGAGCTCGAAAAGCTGCAGGGAATTACCGGTGATGTTGCCGCCCGGGTGCGCCAGGCTTTGCACGAGCCGGTCGGCAACCGGGTCGCCCGGAGAGCCCAGCACGATCGGAATCGTCTTGGTCTTGCGCTTCATGACGATCGCGTTACCGGTGCTGGTGACGAGCACAGCGTCGGGCTCGAGGGCGATGAGTTCATCGGCAAGCGCCGGGTAGCGCGTCGCGTCACCCGCGGCATAACGCGTGTCGACGATCAGATTGCGGCCGACCTCGTAGCCGAGGTCCTTCATGCCCGCGAGAAACGCCTCTTCGGTCGCCGCTCCGTCGAGCCTGGAACCCGATGAAAAGAAGCCGACGCGCCAAAGCCTTTGTTTCGGCTGGCCGAGCGACGCGAACGGCGCGCCGCAGGCGAGTGGCCCGAGCAAGGCGATTGCGGTTTCACGCCGCTTCATTCAATCACTCGGTCGGCGCGCAGCACGATGATGTGCGGGATCGTGATGCCCAGGGCCTTCGCGGCTTTCATATTGATCACCCGCTCGAAATCAGCCGTCGTCTCGCGCGGGCATGCGCGAGCGCGCCCAGATCAACACCGCGCCGCCGAGCACGGCCACGATGCTGGCGGCGATCAGCACGCCGCCGAGTATTCGTTCTGTCCGCAGCACCGTCAAGCCCAGGGCCAGCACCAGCAGGCCGGCGAAGATCAAGGTCCAGGTGAGCGTGGCGATGCGCGACTTCGACATCGTCAGACGCCCTGCATGTCCCTGCTCAGGCTCGCTCATGCGAGATCGAAATGCTCGAGGGCCGCGCTGGCGATGGGAGCGCCCCACTCTTGCACGAAGTGGCCTGCACCGGCCACTTCCATCGGCGCCGGGCAGCCGCGGATCACGCGTTGCAGGGCGCGCATCGGCGCTGCGCCGAGCACCGGGTCTTGCATGCCGATCGCCATGAAACTGGGGCCCTGCCAGGCATCGCGCAGATAAGCCTGAGCGTTGCGGCTGAGCGCGGCGCCGGGTGCGTCTTCACCGTCGGGAACCATATTCGGAAATGCCCGCAGTGCCGCCTTGAATTGCGGCGCCGGAAACGGCGCATCGTAGGCGGCGACTTCCGATGCGCTCATTTCGGGCTTGCCGCGCTGGATGAGCCGTCCTACCGGTAGATCGGCCTGGGCGTTGGAGTAAGCGCGCCATTGACGAAAGCCTTCGGTCACTTGGCCCGTTCCCAGGCCGGTGTTCATGACGAGCAGGCGCGTAAAACGCTGCGGCATCGCCATCGGCAAGGTCAGGCCCAGCAGGCCGCCCCAGTCCTGGCAGACGAGCATGATGTTGCGCAAATCGAGCCGTTCGATGAAGCGCATCAGCATTTCGCGATGCCGCTCGAAACTGTGCCAAGCCGCATCGGCGGGCTTGTCGGAGCGGCCGAAACCGATCAGGTCGGGGGCGACGACGCGCAGCCCGGCCGCGCAGAACACGGGCAGCATGCGCCGGTACAAATAACTCCAGGTGGGGTTGCCGTGCAGGCAAAGCGCTGTCACTTCGGCGCCGCGCGGACCCTCATCGACGTGGTGAACCCGCAGGCCTTGGAAACCGGCCAGGTCGTCCACCCAATGCGGCGGATAGGGAAAATCCGGCAGGCCGACGAAGCGTTCGTCGGGCGTACGCAGCGTCGGCATCGGCTCGCTTCAAAGGACTTCGAACACGCCCGCCGCGCCCATGCCACCGCCCACGCACATCGTGACGACGACGCGCTTCGCACCGCGCCGCTTGCCTTCGATCAATGCATGGCCTGTCAGGCGCTGACCGCTCACGCCATAGGGGTGGCCCACCGCGATGGCGCCGCCGTTCACGTTGAGCTTGTCCATGGGAATTCCCAGCGTGTCGGCGCAGTACAGCACCTGCACCGCGAAAGCCTCGTTGAGTTCCCACAGGTCGATGTCGTTCACCGTCAGGCCCAGGCGCTTCAGCACCTTGGGCACCGCGAACACCGGGCCGATTCCCATCTCGTCGGGCTCGCAACCGGCGACGGCAAATCCCAGGAATCGCCCCAAGGGCTGCAAACCCTTCCTGGCGGCGACGCTTTCGTTCATCACGACGCAAGCTCCCGCACCGTCGCTGAATTGGCTGGCATTGCCCGCGGCGACCACTCCACCGGGCAGCGCAGGCTTGATTCCCGCAAGCGCCGCGGCCGTGGTGCCGGGCCTCAAGCCTTCGTCGGCGCCGAGGATCACTTCCTTGCTGCGCAGGCCCAGGGTGGCGTCGGCAACACCCGCGGTGACGGTGATCGGGGCGATCTCGTCCTTGAACTTACCGGCCTCCTGCGCTGCGCACGCCTTTTGCTGGCTCGCTGCGCCGTATTCGTCCATGCGCTCGCGGCCCATCCTGTAGCGCTTGGCCACTTGCTCCGCGGTTTGCAACATGTTCCAGTAGATCTCGGGCTTGTTCTGCTTCAACCAACTGTCGGCCATCATGTGGCGGTTCATCTCGTTTTGCACGCACGAGATGCTCTCCACGCCACCGGCCACGAAGATGTCACCCTCGCCCGCGACGATGCGCTGCGCGGCCAGGGCGATCGTCTGCAAGCCGCTCGAACAGAAGCGATTCACGGTGACGCCGCTGGTCGTGATGGGCAAGCCGGCGCGCAGGGCAATCTGGCGCGCGATGTTCGCACCCGTCGCACCCTCGGGGTTGGCGCAGCCCATCATCACGTCATCGACTTCGGCGCCCTCGATGCCGGCACGTTGCACTGCCGCCCGCACGGCGTGGCCGCCCAGGGTGGCGCCATGCGTCATATTGAAGGCGCCCTTCCAGCTCTTGGCCAGGGGCGTGCGGGCGGTGGAGACGATGAGGGCTTGGCTCATGATGAATTCCTGGTTCGAATCTGCCGAGAAAATTTCCCTGCGGCGCGCACTTGGCTCAGGAAAACGACTTGCCTTCAGCGGCCAGTCGGGCGAGCAAGGGCGCGGGTTTCCAGAACGCTGCGTCGTCCAGCGGGTTTTGTGCAAGGCGCTGCATCGTCGCGACCACGTTGTACAGGCCCAGGCTGTCGGCGTAACACATCGGCCCGCCACGGTGCGCCGGGAATCCGTAGCCCGTGAGGTAGACGATGTCGATGTCCGACGCACGTAGCGCGATGCCTTCTTCGATGATCTTCGCGCCTTCGTTGACCAGGGCGAGTACGAGCCGAGAGACGATTTCTTCGTCGTCGATCTTGCGCGGCACGATGCCCAATGAGGCGCGATGTTTTTCGATCAGGTCGATCACCACGGGCGAGACGATCGGATCGCGCTTGCCGGCTTTGTAGTCGTACCAACCGGCCCCCGTCTTCTGCCCGTAGCGGCCCAGTTCGCACAGCAAGTCGGCGCACTTGCTGTAGCGCACCTCGGGCTTTTCAAGGTAGCGGCGTTTGCGAATCGCCCAGCCGATGTCGTTGCCGGCCAGGTCGCCCATGCGGAACGGCCCCATCGCGAAGCCGAACTGTTCCACCGCCTGGTCCACCTGGGCGGGCGTGCAGCCCTCGTCCAACAGGAATCCGGCCTGGCGGCTGTATTGCTCGATCATGCGATTGCCGATGAAGCCGTCGCACACGCCCGAGACAACGCATGTCTTCTTGATCGTCTTGCCCAAGGCCATCACGGTGGCGAGCACGTCTTTGGCCGTCTTCTCGCCCCGCACCACCTCGAGCAGGCGCATTACATTGGCGGGGCTGAAAAAATGCATGCCGATCACATCCTGCGGGCGCTTCGTCACCGCGGCGATGCGGTTCAGATCGAGCGTCGAGGTGTTGCTCGCCAGAATCGCGCCAGGCTTCATCACTTCATCGAGCGTGCGGAACACGACCTCTTTCACACCCATCTCCTCGAACACGGCTTCGATCACCAGGTCGGCGTCTTTCAGGTCGGCGTAGTTCAGCGTCGTGCTGAGCAGGGCGATGCGTTTGTCGAGATCGCCCAGCGAGAGTTTGCCCTTGGTGACCTGGGCTTCGTAGTTCTTGCGCACGACGGCCAGGCCTTTGTCGAGCGCGGCCTGGCTGGCCTCGAGAACGACGACCGGTATGCCGGCATTGAGGAAGTTCATCGCGATGCCCCCGCCCATCGTTCCGGCGCCGATGACGGCGACCCTGGCGATGTTGCGCCGCGGCGTGTCGGCGGGTACGTCGGGGATCTTTTGGGTGGCGCGCTCGGCCATGAAGGTATGGCGCAGCGCCTTGGATTGCGGCGTGTTCATCAATGCGATGAACAATTCGCGCTCATGGCGCATCCCTTCATCGAAACTCTTGCCCACCGAGGCGGCGACCGCGTCGACGCATTTGAGCGGCGCGGGGAAGTTGCGCGACATCGCGCCGACGGTATTGCGTGCGAACTGGAAGTACGCGTCGGGGTTCGGGTGATCAGCGCGCAGCTTGCGCACCAGCGGCAGCGGGCGCTTGTCGGTCACCTCGGTGGCGAAGCCGATTGCCCCTTCGAGCAAATCGCCCTCGATGATGCGGTCAAACAGCTTCTGGCCTGGGATTTTTGCCAGCGTCTCGCTCTTCACCGGCGCGCCGCTGACGATCATGTTCAGCGCGTTCTCGACGCCCAGGACGCGCGGCAGGCGCTGCGTTCCCCCGGCACCCGGCAGCAGGCCGATCTTTACCTCCGGCAACGCGACTTGCGCGCCGGGGGCCGCCACGCGGTAGTGACAGCCCAGGGCCAGCTCCAGGCCACCGCCCATGCAGACGCTGTGAATCGCGGCGATGGCGGGTTTGCTGCTCGCCTCCAGCGCCGCGATCAGGGTCAACAAATGGGGTTCGGCGGTGGCCTTGGGAGAGCCGAATTCGTTGATATCGGCACCCCCCGAGAACGCCTTGCCAGCGCCCGTGATCACGATCGCCTTGATCGCCGGGTCGAGCTGGGCAGCCGCCAGCGCTTGGGCGATGCCCACGCGTGTCGCGTGGCCCAAGCCGTTCACCGGCGGGTTGTTCAGCGTGATCACGGCAACGCTGCCACGCGTCTCATAGTCGGGTTTCATCAACTTGCCCCTCGTCGAAAGTTGGCCGGAAGGATTCGAACATCGGCGACCGCTCATCCCATTCTAGACATCATGGTCACCACCCCCGGGTGGGAGCCGGCCTGGCTCGGGGTCAGGCTCGCGCCGCGCTTTACCCCTTGGCACAGCCCGGCGCACGCCCCTGGCTACACTGAGCGCCGATGAGTGCCGCATTACTTGCCAATGCGCCAAGCCGCGAAGGACTCGCATGCGGTTGGCCGAACCTGGAGTGGTCAAACCGATTTGCCACGCTGGGCCAAGACTTTTCTACCGAGCTGGCGCCCAATGCGGTGCCCAAGCCCGAATGGTTGGCCACGAGCGCGGCTTGCGCCGAGCTGCCCGGCTGGCCGAGCGACCGGATGCAGCGCCAGGACCGGCAGGCTTTGCAAGTGCCCAGCGGCAATGCCTTGTGGCAAGGCATGCAGCCCCTGGCCAGCGTTTACAACGGCCGCCAGTTTGGCGTGTGGGCGGGTCAGCTCGGCGATGGCCGGGCGCTATGGTTCGGCGAGTTGAATTCACCCCCCGGGGGCAAATTGCAAATCTCATCATGAAACTGTTATTCGACTTCCTGCCCATCGTGCTGTTCTTCGGCATGTTCAAGTACGCCGAGGGCCAAAGGGATTGGGCGGCGCAGTTCGCCACGCAACATCTGGGCGCCTTGGTCTCGGGCGGCGTGGTGGGCGTGAGCGAAGCGCCGGTGTTATTGGCCACCGTCGTCGTCATCGTTGCCACTTTGCTCCAGGTGGCGTTTCTCAAGGCCAGGCGGCGCAAAGTCGACATGATGCTGTGGGTCAGCCTGGGTCTGGTCGTCGTATTGGGCGGCGCGACGATCTGGTTTCACAGCGAGACATTCATCAAATGGAAGCCCAGCGTGCTGTATTGGGTCATGGGCTTGGCGTTCTGGATCAGTCAGGCGTTCTTCCGCCGCAATCTCCTGCAGGTCCTGATGGGCGGGCAGATCGAACTGCCCGCACCGGTATGGTGGCGCTTGAGCCTGGCCTGGATCGCCTTCTTTTGCCTGATGGGAGTTCTCAATTTGTATGTCGCCTATAACTTCGCCACCGGCACCTGGGTGAACTTCAAGCTCTTCGGAGGCATCGGGCTGATGCTCGCATTCACGCTCGCGCAGGGCATCTACATCAGCCTGCATGTCGCGCCCGAGGTCACGAAGGACCAGCCAACGGGCAAAGCGCCGAAGCACTCGCCCTGAGATATTGCATGCCCGTCAGCGCGACACAAATCGATGCGGCGCTGCGCGCTGCGCTGCAACCCACTGACCTCGAAGTCGGCGACGACAGCCACCTTCACGCCGGCCATGCAGGTGCGCGCGAAGGGCGCCACTTTCATGTGCGCGTGGTGAGCGAGCGCTTCCACGGAATGTCCCGTGTGGCTCGGCATCGGCTCGTATATGATTGCTTGGCTTGGCTGATCCATCAGGGCATTCATGCTCTGGCCATCGACGCTCGCGCGCCCGGCGAACCCACTCCTTAGCCCTCTTGCCGCCACACCGGCGCTGCCTGCCCCGCTGCGGCGTCACCGATTTTTCCCTAGATAGAAGAAAGGCACCCGCCCATGAAATTGAATCGTCTTGTCGCGAGTGCGTGCGCGCTCGCCCTGTGCGCTGCCGCGGCGCTTCCGCTGGCCGCATTGGCGCAGAACATCACCACGGTGAACGGCAAGCCCGTTCCCAAGTCGAGGGTCGATGCCCTGATGTCGCAAGCGACCAAACAGGGCGGCCAAGCCAGGACCCCAGAGCTCGAAACCCAAGTGCGCGACGAAGTGGTATTGCGCGAGATGTTCATGCAGGAAGCCATCAAGCGCGGCATGGCGCAAACTGCCGAGTACAAGGTACAAATGGAGCTGGCGCGCCAGACCATCTTGATTCGCGAACTGTTCACCGATTACAACAAGAAAAATCCCGTCACCGACGCCGACCTGCATGCCGAATACGACAAGTTCAAGGCTCAGGCCAGTGGCACGGAATATCGCGCGCGGCACATCCTGGTCGAGAAGGAAGACGAGGCCAAGGCGCTGATTGCGCAGATCAAGGGCGGTGCCAGCTTCGAAGAACTGGCGAAGAAGAATTCCAAAGACTCCGGGTCGGGCCAGAACGGTGGCGATCTCGATTTCGCGAACCCAGGCTCCTATGTGCCGGAGTTTTCGCAAGCCATGGTCAAGCTCAAGAAGGGCGAGATGACGGACTCACCCGTCAAGTCGCAGTTCGGCTTTCACATCATCAAACTCGAAGACACGCGCGACGCCAAGTTCCCGGCGTTCGAAGAAGTCAAACCGCAAATCCAGCAGCGCCTGAGCCAGATGAAGATGGCCAAGTTTCGCGACGAAATCCGGGCGAAGTCGAAGACGGACTACAAGTTCGCGAATTGAGCCACGCGCGCACCGAGCGCGTCGCCGAGTTCGACCCTGCCCGCTTCGATGCGCAATTGGCGGTCGCAGCGCGTCGCGATGGCCACGTCGTGCGTCACGAGCACGAGTGTCGTGCCGATCTCGCGGTTCAACTCGAACATCAATGCCATCACGGTCTCACCCGTGGCGAAATCCAGACTGCCGGTGGGCTCGTCGGCCAGCAGCACAGCCGGGCGCACGACAAAGGCACGCGCCAGCGCCACGCGCTGTTGCTCTCCTCCCGACAACACCTTGGGGTAATGGCCGAGCCGCTCGCCCAGCCCCACTCGCGTGAGCATTTGTGTGGCCAGGGCACGGGCGTCGCCGCGCCCCTGCAGTTCGAGCGCGAGCATCACGTTTTCCAGGGCCGTCAAATTGCCCAGCAGTTGAAAACTCTGGAACACGAAGCCCACCTTGTCGGCGCGCACGGCGGCACGCTGGTCTTCGTCCAGGGCAAAGAGGTCGACTCCGGCGAGATGCACCGTCCCGGTCGTCGGCGTGTCCAGGCCGGCGATGATGGCCAGCAGGGTACTCTTGCCCGAACCCGAGGCGCCGACGATGGCGACCGATTCGCGCGGCGCGAGTTCGAAATCGACCTGGTAAAGAATCGTCAGCGTGCCTGTCGAATCGCGCACTTGCTTGGTCAGGCCTCGAACGGCGATGATGGGTTGGGTCATAGGGAAGGTTGATTCGAATGGGCTGGTCACGCCGGAACTGGCTGTCGCACTGTAGCGCGCTCGCCTCGTTGCTCTGGGTCATGCGGGTCCGCGCCGCGCCGCGCCGGCAAGTCCTGCTCGTCGTCGGCGATAGCCTTTCGGCCGAATACGGACTGAACCGCGGCAGCGGCTGGGTCGCCTTGCTCGAGCAGCGGCTGGCGCGTGAGCGCATCGACGCCGCTCTGGTGAACGCCAGCATCAGCGGCGACACCAGCTCGGGCGGCCGCTCGCGCTTGGGCGCCTTGCTGCGCGAACATCGCCCGACGCACGTCATCGTCGAACTCGGCGGCAACGATGCATTGCGCGGCCTGCCTCTCGCTTCGACACGCGCCAATCTTGCGGCCATGGCGCGCGCCGCGGCGAGCAGCGGCGCCAAGGTGGTCTTGCTCGGCATGCAGGTGCCGCCCAACTATGGCCGCCAGTACAGCGAGGACTTCGCACAGCTGTTCGTCGCAGTGGCTCAGCAGGAAGGCGCAGCCCTCGTTCCGTTCCTGCTCAAGGGCCTTTCCGACGCGGTGAACGCCGAAAGATGGTTCCAGAGCGATCGCATCCACCCCACCGAGGCCGCGCAGTCACTGATGCTCGACAACGTCTGGCCGGTGCTGAGGCCTTTGCTGAAGTAGCGCCGCCGTGCCTCAGTTCGGCTGCGCGCGATCGCGCCCGGTGCGGCGCTGCTCTTGCCCAGGCAGCACGCCGCGTTCGCGCAATGGCGGCTCGCCGATCCGTGGGCGCGGCGCCGGGTTGGCCAGGCCCGGTTGATTGACCGGCTGCGGTGCCTGTCGCAAGGCGTGATTGCCGCGCCTGGAATCGGCGGGCACGACGGGCGGAATCGGCGGGCTGCCGGTGGCGGTCATGGGCTGAGCTGGTCTGGCCGGCCGGGCAGCTTGGTCCGGCCGGTCCGACTGGGCCGGCTGAGCCGGCCGTTGCGGAACCATGATGGTTTGCGCACCCGCCATGGCGGGTGGTGTGAGCGATGCGGCAGGGCCACCGGAGACACGACCAGGGCCGTGCCGCGCCTCGTCGGGCCGCAGCGGGGGGCGCTGCAGATGAGCCGCGCCATTGGAGCGTTCGCGCACCCAGGACGGGCCTGCAGCCGCGCCACTGCCGATTCCACGCGCGGAAAACGGCCGTGATTCCAGCGTGCCTTGGCGTGCAGCCAGGGCTGCGACCGGCGCAGCGGCAAGGGCCGCACCGCGAGTGAACTGGCGCGTCAGTTCGTTTGAATCGTGCTGCTCGCGAAGGGTTCTGGCCGCGGGTGCGACCGCCTGGCGATGCGTCAACACGCCGGCCGGAACGACCGTCACTGCATGCGGAAATCTGCGGTTGCTGAAGTCGCGGTGCTCGACCGCTCCTTGTGCGTTGCCGACGATCTGGGTCACATTGCCGATGTGGGTGACATGCGTGTGGTTCACCTCGCGCACATAACGCGGGCTGACGCGGTAGCTCGGCACATAAACCTCGCGCGGTGCCAGCGGGAACCAGCCAACCAGGGGCGCGCCGATGCTCACCCCGACGCGAGGCCCACCGACCCAGACCACCAGGGCCGGCGCATAGACAGGGCGGTGCACCCGGGTGCCCGGCGTCCAACACCAATTGGAGCGGTAGTAGACCCAGCGACCGTAGTGGAACGGTGCGAAGCCCCAGGGAGCGTCGTCGACCCAAGTCCAGCCCCAGGGCCTGATCCAGACCCAGTGGCCACTGCTGTAGGGCGCCCAACCGGCAGCGACGCCGCGCGGAATCCACAGCTGCCCGTGCTCGTCGCTGTGCTCCCAGCGGCCATGCCGGTCGAGGTCTTCAGCGCCTGTCATTTCGGGCGACACATAAGGCGTCGACGAACGGCCCTCGTCGCTGCGATCGCGCGCGCTGTTCCAGGCGGTGAAGGCGTCGTGCTTCGGTTCCGTCAGCACGTACTGCGCGACATTGGCGGCGTCCAACCAAAATTGGGCGTGCTGGCCGCTGTACACCGTGAGCGCGCTGCCCGGCCCTTCGTACCTGGCCGAGCCGCTGTTCACGGTGACATGGCTGGCTTGATCGATCCGATCGAACCGATAGCCTCCGATGCGCTGCACGCGAAACCGCCCTTCCCCAGTGCGAAGCTCGAACTCGTCAACCGCTTCGCTGCTGCGCAGGCGCACGGCGATCGAGCCATTGTGCAGTTGCAGTTCGATGTGCGAGTCGTCGATTCGCAACACCTCGAGTTCGGTGGCGGAGTCGAGCCGCAGCGTCGTCGAACCGATTCGCAACTCGGCACGTGCATCGTTTTCGGTGGCCAATCGGTCGCCGCTGGTGATCGGGCGATTGCGCACCGCATCAAGCCATTCGCCCGCGCTGGGGCTGAACAGCCGGACCTGGCCCGTCGTCTCGGAGAGGCGGCCGACGCGGCCCGGCGGATCGACCTGGCTTTCTTGCCCGTCTTGCGCGGCGGTGCCGCCCGCCAATACGGCGCACAGCAGGACGGTGAACGACTTCGCGCAGGCGACGCGAAAGGTCTCGAGTGAGTCACTTGCCGTGTTCATGATGCAATCCTCACAAGGAAACGAAGAGCCACACCGGCGCGATGCGCGCGCCTTCGTCCATAACGTCGAATCGTCGCTCGGCGCCGACCCGTATACGATTCGGCGCACCCTGATTTACATCGCGAAACACGAGGCAACGCCCTTGCACGGCGCATTCGCCAGTCCGGCTCGGCGCCGGGGGTCGTGTGGCTCAGGCTCGGGCCCGCGCCCGAACCACGACAGGCTCCTAATCGTCTGCGTTCGGGTCGAGTTCTGGAAACAGTACGCTGGTGAAGCCGAAGCGGCTGAAATCGCGAATTCTCATGGGGTAGAGCACGCCGGCGAGATGGTCGCATTCGTGCTGCACCACGCGCGCGTGGAAGCCCTCGGCTTTGCGATCGACGCGCCGGCCCTGGGCGTCGAAACCGCTGTAGCGAATACGCGCGAAACGAGGCACCACGCCGCGCAGGCCGGGCACCGACAGGCAGCCTTCCCATCCCTCTTCTTCGGCTTCGTCCAAGGCCTCGATCTGCGGGTTGATCAGCACGGTTTCGGGCACCGGCGCAGCGTCAGGGTAGCGCTGGTTTTCGGTGAAGCCGAAGATCACGACCGACAGGTCGACGCCGACCTGCGGCGCCGCGAGCCCCGCACCCTGCGCGGCACGCATCGTGTCGAACATGTCGCCGATCAAGGCGTGCAGCTCGACTGTGTTGTACGCGAGAACGGGTTGGGCCACGCGCAACAGGCGCGCATCGCCCATCTTGAGAATTTCGCGGACCGTCATGGCTGCATGGCGGCAAACGCCGCGATCACTTCGGGTGGCGCCTGCACGAGTTCGATCAATACGCCTTCGCCTCCGTAGGGAAATTCAGCATTCCCCTTGGGGTGCATGAAGCAGATATCGAAGCCTGCCGCACCCTTGCGAATTCCGCCCGGCGCGAAACGCACGCCGCTCGCGGCGAGCCACGCCACGGCGGCAGCCAAGTCGTCGATCCACAGGCCGACGTGGTTCAGCGGCGGTTGTTGCACAGCGGGCATTTTGTCAGGGTCGAGCGCCTGCATCAGGTCGACCTCCACCTTGAAGGGCCCGCGGCCCAAGCTGCAAATGTCTTCATCGACGTTTTCACGCTCGGAGCGAAACGTGCCGGTCGGCTCGAGACCGAGCTTGTCGACCCACAGCGCGCGCAGCCTTTGCTTGCTCGTGCCGCCAATGGCGATCTGTTGAACTCCCAGCACTTTGAAGGGGCGCGTGCTCATGTTTTGCCAGCCCGGGTTCCGCGCGCCGAGCGCTGAGTCTCGAGGATCGGCGAATCGACCCGTTCGACGCGGGCTCGCGCTTTTCTCATTCGAACTCCATGATGACCTGGTCGACCGACAAGCTCTCACCCTTGCCGGCGGTAATCTTGGCCACGACGGCGTCGTGCTGGGCCAGCAGGATGTTCTCCATCTTCATCGCCTCGATGACGGCGAGTTTCTCGCCGCTGCGAACCGCCTGGCCGCAGCGCACGGCAATGTCCACCAGCAAGCCCGGCATCGGCGACAGCAGGAATTTGGACAGATCAGGTGGCGCTTTGACCGGCATGAGGGCGAGCAACTCGGCGGCGCGCGGCGTCAGCACGCGGGCCTGCATCTGCATGCCGTTGTACGTGATGCGCAGCTCCAGGCCAATCCGCTCCACCTGCGCACTGAAAGGCTGGCCGTCGAATTCACCGTGCACGGCAATGTCGCGCAGTGGTCCCCTGAAGCTCAGGGTCGAGGTCTTGCCCTCGATCGTGGTGCGATACGCGTCGCCGCCCTCGCTGAGTTTCGTCACCCTCACCGCGGTTTGCAGCCGCTCGCCGGCGCTGCCGCCGCGCACGATCACGAATTCATCGCCGAGCTGCAATTCATGACCGGGCAATTGCCCGGTAATACGCGCCGCGCGTTCGCGCGTGCGCCGGTGCGCCGCCGCGGCGAGTGCGAGCAGCAGATTGAAATCGCCGCCCGAGCCCTGCGCGGCTGAAAACCCGTTTGGGTATTGCTCGGCGATGAAGCCGGTGTTGAACTCGCCGGCAACAAATCGGGGCAGGGCGAGCAAGGCCGACTGGAACGCGATATTGCTCGAGATGCCGCGGATCACGAAGGCGTTGAGCGCCTCGCGCATGCGCCGGATGGCGCCGGCGCGGTCCTCTCCGTGCACGATGAGCTTGGCGATCATCGAGTCGTAGTAGATCGGAATCTCGCCGCCTTCGACGACACCGGTGTCCACGCGCACGCCGCCGCCTTCGGGCATGGCCTGCGCCGCGTGCATCGTTTGTACGGGCGGCTGGTACTTGACGAGCCTGCCCGTGGAGGGCAGGAAACCGCGCAGCGGGTCCTCGGCATTGATGCGGCATTCCATGGCCCAGCCGCGGCGGGCGATGTCCATTTGCTGGAAGGCGAGCTTCTCGCCCGCAGCGATTCGAATCATTTGCTCCACCAGGTCCAGACCCGTGATGCACTCGGTCACCGGGTGTTCCACCTGAAGCCGCGTGTTCATCTCCAGGAAGTAAAAACTCTGGTCCGCTGCGACCACGAATTCCACCGTCCCGGCGCTCTGGTAGTTGACCGCTTTGGCCAGCGCAACGGCTTGCTCACCCATGGCCTTGCGCGTGGCCTCGCTGATAAAGGGCGACGGCGCTTCTTCGATCATCTTTTGATGGCGGCGCTGGATCGAACATTCGCGCTCATGCAGATAGACGCAATTGCCGTGCGCGTCGCCCAGCACCTGGATCTCGATGTGGCGCGGCTGTTCGACGAATTTTTCGATGAAAACGCGGTCGTCGCCGAAACTCGCGCGCGCCTCGTTGCGGCAAGCGCCGAAGCCCGCGAGGGTTTGCGCGTCGTCGTAGGCGACCCGCAAACCCTTGCCGCCGCCGCCGGCGCTGGCCTTGATCATCACCGGGTAGCCGATGCCCTTGGCGATTCTGACCGCATGTTCGGGGGAATCGATCGCCGCGTTGTGGCCCGGGATGGTGTTCACCTTGGCCGCGGCGGCGAGCTTTTTCGACGCGATCTTGTCGCCCATCGCGGCGATCGAAGCGTGCTTGGGCCCGATGAAAACGATGCCCTCCTCCTCGACTCGGCGCGCGAACTGCGCGTTCTCGCTCAGGAAGCCGTAGCCCGGATGCACGGCCTGCGCACCGCTTTGTCGGCACGCCGCAATGATCGTGTCCATCGACAGATAGGACTCGCGACTCGCTGCGGCGCCGATGAATACCGACTCATCGGCGAGTTCGACATGCAAGGCATCGCGGTCGGCTTCCGAGTACACCGCGACGCTTCGGATACCCATCTTGCGCGCCGTCTTGATGACTCGGCAAGCGATCTCTGCGCGATTGGCGATGAGGATTTTGTTGAACATCGTCGTCCTCACAGCGGAATGTTGCCGTGTTTGCGCCACGGGTTTTCGCATCTCTTGTTCGCCAGCATCGCCAGAGAGCGGCAGATGCGCCGGCGCGTTTCGTGCGGCTGGATCACGTCGTCGATGTAGCCGCGCGCGCCCGCGACGAAGGGATTGGCGAACTGCGCCTTGTACTCGGCTTCGCGGCGGCTGAGTTTTTCCGGGTCGCCCTTGTCCTCGCGGAAAATGATTTCCACGGCGCCCTTGGCGCCCATCACGGCGATCTCGGCGTTCGGCCAGGCGAAATTCACGTCGCCGCGCAAGTGCTTTGAACTCATCACGTCATAGGCGCCGCCGTAAGCTTTGCGCGTGATCACGGTCACCTTGGGCACGGTGCATTCGGCGTAGGCATAGAGCAATTTCGCGCCGTGTTTGATGATGCCGCCGTGCTCTTGCGAAGTGCCCGGCATGAAGCCCGGAACATCGACGAAAGTGATGACAGGAATGTTGAAGGCATCGCAAAAGCGCACAAAGCGCGCCGCCTTGATCGCGCTTCGGATGTCCAGGCAACCCGCCAGCACCAGGGGCTGGTTCGCGACGATGCCCACGCTCTGGCCTTCCATGCGGGCGAAGCCGATGACGATGTTCTTCGCATAGTCGGGCTGCAATTCGAAGAAGTCGGCGTCGTCGACGCTTTTCACGATCAACTCCTTCATGTCGTAGGGCTTGTTCGGGTTGTCGGGGATCAGCGTGTCGAGCGACATGTCGAGCCGCTCGGCGGGGTCGTCGCCGCGGCGCAGCGGCGCCTTCTCACGACTATTCAGCGGCAGATAGTTGTACAGGCGGCGCAGCATCAACAGCGCGTCGACGTCGGTCTCGAACGCCAGGTCGGCGACACCGCTCTTGGTGGTGTGTGCCACTGCGCCGCCCAGCTCTTCGGCGCTGACCTCTTCATGCGTCACGGTCTTCACGACTTCGGGGCCGGTGACGAACATGTAGGAACTGTCTTTCACCATGAAGATGAAATCCGTCATCGCCGGTGAATACACGGCGCCGCCCGCGCAAGGGCCCATCACCATGCTGATTTGCGGCACCACGCCCGAGGCCATCACATTGCGCTGAAAGACCTCGGCGTAACCGCCGAGCGAGGCCACCCCCTCCTGAATGCGCGCGCCGCCCGAATCGTTCAATCCGATGACGGGGGCGCCGACCTTCATCGCCTGATCCATCACCTTGCAGATCTTTTCGGCGTGGGCCTCCGACAGCGCGCCGCCGAACACGGTGAAGTCCTGGCTGAACACGAAGGCGAGGCGGCCATTGATCGTGCCGTAGCCGGTGACGACGCCGTCGCCCGGAATCTTCTGCTGAGCCATGCCGAAGTCGGCGCAGCGGTGCTCGACGAACATGTCCCATTCTTCGAACGTGCCTTCGTCGAGCAGCAGCTCGAGGCGTTCGCGCGCCGTCAGCTTGCCCTTGGCGTGATGCGCGGCGATGCGCTTCTCGCCGCCGCCCAAGCGTGCCTTGGCGCGTTTGGCCTCCAGTTGTTGAATGATGTCGTGCATGGGCTCTGGCGTCTCCTCAACGTGTCGTGGTGCGATAGCGATCGAGCAGGGCGCGCGCCGCGGTCGCCGGCGCGATGCGCTGCCCGACGACGTCGCTCAGGGTCTGCGGCAGCGCGCTGCGCACGGCGGCGTGCTCCTTGAAATCGGCTTGCAGGCTGGCGTGCACGATGTCCCACATCCACGCCTGGGCCTGCTCGCGGCGCCGTGCCGCGAACTCGCCGCTGGCCTGGCGCCGCGCGCAAATTGCTTCGACCTTGTCCCAGACTGTGGCAATGCCTTGGCGTGTCAAGGCGCTGCACTGCAGCACTTCGGCGTGCCCGGGCGGCGCGCTGTGTGGCGCATCGCCGCGGCGGCCCATCACGCGAATCGCGCCCGTGATCTGTGCTTCGGCGCGCGTCGCCGCTGCCGGATCAGAATCGGCCTTGTTCACGAGCACCAGGTCGGCGAGCTCGGTCACGCCTTTCTTGATGGCCTGCAAGTCGTCTCCCGCATTGGGCAGCTGCAGCAGGATGAACACATCGGTCATGCCTGCCACGGCGGCTTCGCTTTGGCCCACGCCCACCGTCTCGACGATGACGACGTCGTAGCCCGCCGCCTCGAACACGAGCATCGCCTCGCGCGTCCTTTCGGCCACGCCACCGAGGACGCCCGAGGCCGGGCTCGGCCGGATATACGCTGCATCGTTGACCGACAAGCGTTCCATGCGCGTCTTGTCGCCCAGGATCGAACCGCCGGAAACACTCGACGAAGGATCGACAGCGAGCACCGCAACGCGCCGGCCTGATTCGATCAGGTGCAATCCCAAGGCTTCGATGAATGTCGATTTGCCCACGCCCGGCACGCCCGAAACGCCCAGGCGCAAGGCTTTGCCGGTGAATGGCAGCAGCGCCCCCAGGAGCGTATCAGCGCGCACGCGATCGTCGGCACGAGTCGACTCGAGCAAGGTGATGGCCTTGGCCAAGGCGCGCCGATCACCGCGACGCACCGCGTCGGTCAATTCCTGGTCGTCGCCTGTCAGCGCCATGCCACCTCAGCCCGGCCTGGCCAGGTTCTTCTTGATGTGCTCGAGCACGTCTTTCGCGCTCGCCAAAATCGGCGTTCCCGGGCCATAAATGCCCTTCACGCCGGCCGCGTAGAGAAATTCATAGTCCTGGCGCGGGATCACGCCGCCGACGAAGACCATGATCTCGCCGGCCCCAGAGCTGCGCAGGCAGTCGACGATGGCCGGCACCAAGGTCTTGTGGCCGGCCGCGAGCGTGCTCACGCCCACGGCATGCACGTCGTTTTCGATCGCCTGGCGCGCGCATTCCTCGGGGGTCTGGAACAGCGGCCCGATGTCCACATCGAATCCCAGGTCGGCAAACGCGCTCGCCACCACCTTGGCGCCGCGGTCGTGGCCGTCCTGGCCGAGCTTGGCGATCAGCACACGCGGCCGCCGGCCCTGCTCCCGAGCGAAGTCGGCGATCTCCGACCTCAGCGTGTCCCACCCTTGCGCACCGTCATAAGCAGCCGCATACACACCGGTCACCGTTTGCGTGTTGGCGAGGTGCCGCCCCCAGGCAGCCTCCAATGCATCGGAAACCTCGCCCACCGTCGCACGCAGGCGCATCGCCTCAATGGCCAGGTGCAGCAGGTTGTGCCCGGCGCCGCGGGCACTGCCGTCGCCCTGCGCACAAGCCGTCAATGCATCGAGCCCAGCCTTCACCGCAGGCCCGTCGCGCGCTGCGCGCAGCGCCTGCAGCCGCGCGACCTGGCTGTCGCGCACGGCGTGATTGTCGACTTCGCGGAAATCGATGTGCTCTTCCTGGTCGAGCCGGTATTTGTTGACGCCGACGATCACGTCCTGCCCGGAATCGATGCGCGCCTGCTTCTGCGCAGCGCTGGCCTCGATTTTCAGCTTGGCCCAACCGCTGTCGACGCAGCGGACCATGCCGCCCAAGGCGTCGACCTCCTCGATGATCGCCCAGGCCTTGTCGGCCATGTCTTGCGTCAGCTTCTCCATCATGTAGCTGCCGGCCCAGGGGTCGACGACGCTTCCGATGTGGGTCTCTTCCTGGATGATCAGCTGCGTATTGCGGGCGATGCGCGCGCTGAATTCGCTGGGCAGTGCGATCGCTTCATCCAGGGCATTGGTGTGCAGGCTTTGCGTGCCGCCGAAGACGGCGGCCATCGCTTCGATCGTGGTTCGCACCACGTTGTTGTACGGGTCTTGCTCGGTGAGGCTCCAGCCCGAAGTCTGGCAATGCGTGCGCAAGGTCAGGCTCTTGGGGTTCTTGGCCCCGAACTCGCTCATGATGCGCCACCACAGCAGGCGCGCCGCGCGCATCTTGGCCACTTCGAGATAGAAATTCATGCCGATCGCCCAGAAGAAACTCAGACGCGGCGCGAATTCGTCGACGTCCAGTCCCTTGCCGAGGGCAGTCCTCACATACTCCTTGCCGTCGGCCAGGGTGAAGGCGAGTTCGAGCGCCTGGTTGGCTCCGGCCTCCTGCATGTGATAGCCCGAGATGGAAATGGAGTTGAAGCGCGGCATGCGCCGCGACGTGTAGTCGATGATGTCGCCGACGATTCGCATCGACGGCTGGGGCGGGTAGATATAGGTGTTGCGGACCATGAACTCCTTGAGGATGTCGTTCTGGATGGTCCCGCTCAAGAGTTCTTGCGCCACGCCCTGCTCTTGCGCCGCGACCACATAGGCCGCCAACACCGGCAAGACGGCGCCATTCATCGTCATCGATACCGACACTTTGTCCAGCGCGATACCGTCGAACAGCACCTTCATGTCTTCGACGCTGTCGATCGCCACGCCCGCCTTGCCCACGTCACCCGTCACGCGCGGGTGGTCGCTGTCGTAGCCGCGGTGCGTCGCCAGGTCGAAGGCGACACTGATGCCCTGGGCACCTGCGGCCAGCGCCTTGCGATAGAAGTCGTTCGACGCTTGCGCCGTCGAGAAACCCGCGTACTGGCGGATCGTCCACGGCCGAACCGCATACATCGTCGCCTGCGGCCCGCGCACGAAGGGTGCGAAACCCGGCAGCGTGTCGGTGTGGGCCAGGCCCCGCAAATCGGCCGCGGTATACAGCGCCTTGACGATGATCCCTTCGGGGCTCACCCAGTTCAGCGAGTCCAGCGTTGCGCCCGGCGCAGACTTTTCGGCAGCACGCTGCCACTGCAGCCAATGCGGCGGGCGGCGCGCAGCGGAGGCGGGTCTGTCGGACATCGTAAGCTTTCCTTGGCTGGCGCATGACACGGCGTGCAGGCCGGCAGCGTAACTCATAATTCAAAATTGAATTATATTACCGCATGCCCGCACTGCCCGCCAAGCGCCGCCTCCCCGCCACCCTTGGACGCGCAGCGAAGCTCCCCACTCCCAAGCACCGCCCCGAATCGGCGCTCTACGAGAGGGTCGCGGAACGCCTGAGGCAACGCATTCTCGGCCATCTATTGGGCCCGGGAAGCTGGATCGACGAACAGGCCCTGGCCGCCGAGTTCGGCATCAGCCGCACACCGCTTCGCGAAGCGCTGAAGGTGCTTGCCACGGAAGGCCTGGTGACGATGAAACTGCGCCGCGGCGCCTATGTGACCGAGGTTTCGGCGCGCGACCTCGCCGAGGTCTTCCACCTGCTGGGCCTGCTCGAAGGAGACGCCGCCGCATGCGTCGCGCGTTGCGCATCCGACGCGCAATTGCACGAGCTCGAAGGCCTGCACCTCGAACTCGAGGCCACGGTCGGCGACCGCGATCGATTCTTCGCCGCCAACGAGCGTTTTCATCTGCGCTTGCTCGACATCGCCGACAACCGCTGGGGCAAACAAGTCGTCACCGACCTGCGCAAGGTGATGAAACTCAATCGCCACCATTCGCTGTTCAAGCAAGGCAGGGTCGAGGCGTCCTTGCTCGAGCATCGGCTCATCCTGGCCGCGCTGCTGGCGCGCGAACCGCTCCAGGCGCAGCGCCTCATGCGAGAGCACATCGCCAGCGGCGAGGAGGCCGCAAGATCGCCCGCCTCGGCATGATCTCTGCCGGCGGCCTCGCCCTGCGCTGCACCGCCGTGCAGGCCGGCGCACTGCCACAATCCGCCGCATGCCCCGTCCTTGGCTCGCCTTGATCGCCGCGGTCGCACGCAATGGCGCGATCGGCAAAGACAACGCCTTGCTCGTGCGTCTTCCCGACGACCTGCCCCGCTTCAAGCGCCTGACCCTGGGCTGCCCCGTCGTCATGGGCCGCAAGACCTGGGAGTCGATCGGCAAGCCGCTGCCGGGGCGGCGCAACATCGTCCTGACTCGAAACCCGCACTGGCACGCCGCCGGGGCGGAAACGGTGCCGTCCTTGCAGGCGGCGCTGGCCCTGGCCCGCGGCGAGCCCAAGGTCTTCGTGATCGGCGGCGCCGAGCTTTATGCGCAAGCCCTGCCCCTGGCCGATGAGTTGTTCCTCACCGAAATCGACACCGACCTGGACGGCGATACATTCTTCCCGCCGTGGGACCGCAGCGAGTTCGAAGAAGTGTCGCGCGAGACCGGGTCGGACCAGAGCGGCTTGAAATTCAGTTTTGTCACCTTCACCAGATCGAGGAGATTGAAATGACCGCCGCAGGCTTTCATGTGCACGCACCGCACGACCACGAACTCGAACACGCGGCGCAGCATGATCCGGAAGGCTTCGCCGGGCGGCTCGCTGTCACGACGGCAATCATCGCGACGATAGGCGCCTTGTTCGCCTACGAAGGCGGCGCGACACAGGCGAACGCCGGCTTGTTCAAAAACAACGCGGCGATCAAGAAGACGGAAGCATCGAACCAGTGGAACTATTTCCAGGCCAAGAGCAGCAAGCAAAACCTTGCTGAACTCGCCATCGAACTCGCCCCTGCGGCGCGCAAAACCTTCTACGTCGAAGAAGTCAAGCGCTATAAAACCGAGAAGGCCGAAATCATGACCGCCGCAAGGGCGCTCGAGGATGAATCGAGCGCCTGGGACAAGAGGAGCGATGAGCAGATCCATCAGCATCACCGCTGGGCCCAGGCCACGACGGCCCTGCAGATTGCGATTGCCATGGCCGCAATCGCCCTGCTCACCAAGAGCCGCGGCTTGCAGCATTGCGTCTACGGTCTGAGCGCAATTGGCGCCGTCCTGGGCGGACTGGCCTGGATGCACGTCTGATGCAAGGGCGCTGGCCGCGTTCGCTCCGCGCGAGACAAGGCACGGGACCGGCATGAAACTCGCCACACGGAACAGGTCGCCGAGGCGGTGCCCGTCTACGAAGAGCTCGTGGCGCGCATCCCCGAGATTAGCTGGCTGTGCGCGCGGCTGGGGATGGTGGAGTTCTGGCTCGCCGGCGGCCAGTGGCCGATTGCGCCGACGAGGTGCCCTACGACTTCCGGCAGGAGTGTGAGCGGGCGAAGGGTGTGCCCACGGAGAACTTCGGGTTCTGACCGGGTATCGGCGTGGTCCGGCGCCTCTTCTGCTCATCCTACCGGCCGCGATAGACCGCGCCGCGGTGACCCACGCGCACCACCTCCACGACCACGCTCTCGTCGTGGATGGCGTAGACGATACGGTAGTTGCCCTGGCGCACGCGGTAGAGCTCGCTGCCGCCAGCCAGCTTCTCGCTGCCCGGGGCCCGTGGGTCGTCACGCAGTTCCTCGATGCCGCGCAGAATGCGGCGGACGTCCGCCTTGGGGATGCCGCGCAAGTCCTTCGCTACCGAAGGCTTGACGCGCAGCTCATAGCGTGCCATCGGTCTTGAGCTTGGCGAGAAACTCCTCGTAGCTCAGCGCCTTCTCCTTGGTGCGCGCCCTTGCCACAGCCAGGTCTTCCTGGTCTTCGCGCAGCGCTTGCCGCAGCGCGTCGTTGACGATCTCCGACATGCTGCGCCGGCTGTGCGCCGACTTCAGGCGCAGGGCCTGGTGCAGCTCAGGCTCCAGGTAGACGGTGGAACGCACGGCGTCGGCGGTGGACATGGGGGAGACCTCGTGAGGCGTGGGCGATCGGGTACATCATAGCGCCTTGACGTTATGGTGTCACGATGCTTAGAGCGGCCCCCGGCGCCGACTCGGGCCCGCAGACCCCATAGCGCGATCTTGAAAAACCTTATATAAAACACAATGAGAGAGGCTTCGATGAAACTCGCCACCTGGAATGTCAATTCGATGACGGTGCGCCTGCCGCAAGTTCTGGCGTGGCTGGCCGCACACAGCCCGGATGCGCTGTGCTTGCAGGAAACCAAACTGGTCGACGAAAAATTCCCCCTCGCGGAAATCGCGGCGGCAGGCTATCGCGCCGAGTTCTTCGGACAAAAGACGTACAACGGCGTGGCCCTGCTGACGCGCGAGGCTGCGAGCGACGTGGTGAAGAACATCCCCGGCTTCGACGACGCCTCGGCCCGCGTCATCGCCGGGACCGTCGGCGGTGTCCGCGTGATCGGCGCCTATATGCCCAACGGTGAGGCGCCCGACAGCGACAAGTATCAGTACAAGATGCGCTGGCTCGACGCCTTGCACGATTGGCTCAGGCTCGAATGCGCGAGCCACCCTCGGCTGGCCTTGCTGGGCGACTTCAATATCGCACCGCAAGACCGCGACGTCTACGACCCCGTTGCCTGGGCCGGCCAGATTCTCTGCACTGAGCGCGAGCGTGCCCAGTTCGCGCGCTTACTCGGGCTGGGCTTGCACGATGCGTTTCGTCTGTTCGAGCAGCCGCCCAAGAGCTGGAGCTGGTGGGACTATCGGAATTTGGCGTTTCGCAAGAATCAGGGCCTCAGGATCGACCATATTTTGGTGAGCGGCGAGCTGCGCCCCGCCGTCGCTTCGTGCACGATCGACAAACTGACACGCAAGAACGAACGCCCCAGCGACCACGCGCCCGTCTGGCTGGAGCTGAACGATCAATCCTTCAGTCCGAGCTCCTGAATCTTGCGTGTGATCGTGTTGCGCCCGATGCCCAGGCGCTGCGCGGCTTCGATGCGTCGCCCACGCGTGATGTCGAGCGCCGTTTGAATCAGGCGGGCTTCGAATTGGTGGCTCAATTCGTCCCAGGTGCCGGGCGCGCCGGACAGCAGCAGGGCCCGGGCTTCTTCTTCCAGGCCGACGAGCCAGTGCGCCGGCAGAGCTGCTGCGACGCCCACCGGCGCTGCCGCAGCAGCTGCCGATTGCAGCGCGCCTGACACACTCGCCGGCGCGACGACGGCTGCGGCCGCTTCAACGG
>JBAQUQ010000254.1:0-12909 GCA_049297615.1 Burkholderiaceae bacterium | reverse complement strand
GCCGGGCCCAGGCCCGACGCGGCGCGCAAGGTCGCTGCCGCCTTGCAACTCGCACTCGCGCGCTGCGCGACGCGCACGCACGCCGGACCGTGGATCGATGTCCTGGATCGCATGCGCCAGAATCTGTGGGCATCGAGCGAGAACGCGGCTCCGCAGGCGCAAGGCAGGATCGACCCTTCCCTGGCCATCACCCTGCTGCATACATCGCAGTTGCTTTTGGCTCTGGCGCAACAGCCCGACGATGCGCAATTGTGCGACGCGCTGCTGAACAAGCTGGCGTCCGACGCCTGGTCCCGTCTCCTGCCGACCCAGGTGCGGCCCGCCCTGCGCATGGCTTTCGGGTTCCCGGCGCAGCTCGACGCAGCGCCGCAGGCCATGCCCCGGTCCGCGCCCGGCGCCGGCCCGGTCTGTGGTTGTGAGCAGACCTGCTGCGACGCCTGTGCCATGACCCGACGATCCGTTCTCCAACAGCAACCTGAGCCGCCGCACCACCGAGGGTATGACATGACGCCAGTATCCACAAGCACATTCCCGCTCGACGCCGACACCCGGCTCGAGCAATACAGCCCCCTGGTCCACCGTCTGGCGCATCAGATGCTGGCCAAGGCGCAAGGCGATGCGGATCTGGAGGACCTGTTGCACGTCGGCATGGTCGGCCTGAGCGAGGCGTTGTCGACTTTCGACCGCAGCCAGGGAGTGCAGTTCGAGAGCTTCGCCACCCAGCGCATTCGCGACGCGATGCTCGAAGAAGTGCGCGACAGCGATGGCCTGCGCGGCGCCCTGGTCGATGCCATCAAGAGCCTGCCCGAGCACGAGCAGTACGTGATGAGCATGTTCTACGAGCACGACATGAACCTGAAAGAGGCCGCGGCCGTGCTCGAGGTGCCGCAGTCGCACGTGCTCGATCTGCACCGGGAATCGCTCGCGCGGCTGCGCGTCAATCTGCGCTCGTACTGAGCGCCCCAAGGCCGCCGCCTTGCGGCGCCCGTCAGTCAGCCAGCTTGCGGGCAGTGATGTCGGTCAGCATCACCACCAGCTCGAAGCCATCGCCGGGCAGGGCCAAGATGCCGCCTGCCGAGGCGACCACCCAGCACAGCGCCGAATCGGGGCGCAGCAGGCGCAACTCGCAGCTGGAGCGCACTCCGGGCGGCGTCGCCAGCAAACCGGCCAAGGCTTCGCGATGCGCCGGGTCGACGAGTCCGAGCAGGGATCGGCCTTCGAGTTCGGCGCGAACGATGCCCAGCAGACTGGCCACGCGCGTGTTCGCGTAGCGAATCGACGCGCTCGAGTCGACCTGCACGATCCCGTCTTCGACGCCCTCTGCGGCCATGGCGTCGCCCACCCGGGCGTCGTGCAATTCGTCGGCGGCGAGGTGGCGCGCGACGGCGTAGCACATGGCCCTTGTCAGTGCCGCACTGCTGGCTTGCTTTTTCGGCAGATAGTCCTGCGCACCCCCGCGCAACGCCTCGATGGCCAGATCGTCGTTGTCGTCGCCGGTGAGGATGACGATCGGAACCCGGGGCGCGCTCGCCTGGAACTGGCTGAGGGTCTCCAGGCCCTGGCTGTCGGGCAAGGCCAGGTCGAGCAAGACGACATCGACGCGGGTCTTGCGCAATGCCATCAGCCCGGCATCGAGGGTCGCTGCGCTGATGACCCTGCAGGCGCCGCCAAAGCTTTCGGCCAAGTACTCGGTCACCAGGCGCGCGTCGCCCGGGTTGTCTTCGATCAGCAGTACCGAACTGATTGAACGCATTGCTGCCTTTCACGCCATCGCCGAAGTTTGTTTCCGCTCAGCCGTATCTGGCGGGTTGACCCGGGTGAGCGGGCAGCGTCGCCGTCAGCCAGTAGGAACGGATGATCGCCATGATCGCAATGAAACACTCGAAGTTCGCGGGCTTGACGACATAGGAGTTGGCGTGCGCGTGATAGGCGTCCGAGATGTCCTGCGGCGCCGCTGAAGACGTGAGCACGACGACGGGAATGCTGCGCAACACGGGGTCCCCTTTCATCTCATTCAAGACCTCCTGCCCGCTCAAGCCGGGCAGGTTGAGGTCGAGCAAGACGAGGTCTGGCGTCGGGGCGGCCGGGAAGGCCGCGCCGCGGCGCAGGAATTCGAGCGCCGATTCGCCGCCGCTCACCCAGTGCAGTTCAACGCCCACATCGCCTTCGGCGAGCGCTTCGCGCACCAGCCTTGCGTCGGCCGGGTTGTCTTCGACGAGCAGGATGTTCATCCGCATGCAATGGCATCCGCCTCGGGAACCGCGGCCGGAATATACCGCGGAAGGGTAAAGAAGAATGTCGAGCCGCGGCCGGGCTCGGAATCCACCCCGATCGTGCCGCCATGGCGTTCGACGACTTTCCTGCAGATGGCCAGCCCGATGCCCGTGCCTTCGTAGTCAGTGCGCAAGTGCAGCCGCTGGAAGAGTTCGAAGATGCGCTCGTGAAAGCGCGATTCGATGCCGATGCCATTGTCGCTGACGCTGATGCGCCATGTTTGCCCTTCTCGGCAGGCGCCGATATGGATCAGCGGCGCCCGGCCGCCGCGGAACTTGACTGCGTTGACGATCAGATTCTGCAGCAATTGCCCCATCTGTCGCGCATCGCCGGCCACGCTGGGAAGGGCATCGTGGGTGACGCTTGCGCCAGCGTCGAGGATACGAACACGCAGCTGTTGCAACACATCGGCCAGGACGGTCTCGAGCGCCACCGGCGTCGTCGGCAGCGCCCGGCTGCCGACTCGCGCCAGGCTCAGCAGATCGGCGATCAGCGCCTGGGCGCGCTGCCCGCCGTCGACCATGAAGCCGAGGAACTCTTGCGCCTCGGGGCTGAGCTGCGCCTTGTGGCGGCGCAGCAGCAATTGGCCATAGCTCGTCACCATGCGCAGCGGCTCCTGCAGGTCGTGCGAGGCGACGTAGGCGAATCGTTCCAACTCGTCGTTGGAGCGTGCGAGTTCGGCGGTGCGCTCGGCCAGAACCCGGTCGCGCATGCGCCCCTCGGTGATGTCTTCGACGGTGCTGATGAAGCACGGGCCATAACCCTCGAGCTCCAAACGCGCAATATGACGGCGCACCCACACCACACTGCCGTCGGGACGCACATAACGGTGTTCGCCCACGCCAGGCACACCGCTGGCGAGAACCGCGTTGCGTTCGGCGATCACGCGGGCATGGTCTTCGGGGTGGAGGAACCCGCCCATTTTTGCGCCGAGCGTTTGCTCCGGTGTGAGCCCCACGATGCTGTGCCAGGCCGGGTTGGCGCTGCGGCAATAGCCCATCGCGTCGATCACCAGCACGCCCAGGGGCGAGGACTCCATCACAGTGCGCAACTGCTGCTCGGCGCGGCGCAGTGGCGTGACATCGGTCACCGTCGCAAAGACACCGCGCACGGCGCCGGCGGCGTCGCGCTCGGGAACGTAGCTCGCCAGCATGGCACGCGACTCGTTTCCCAAGGGCAATTCGACCTCGAAGCTCAGGGTTTCGCCCGCAAGCGCCCGGTGCAACTGCGATTGGATCCGGGTATAAGCGAGCGGGCCGAGGACCTCGTCGACGCTCCGGCCGACGATCTCGCCTTGCGTGGCCGCGCCGCGCGCGAGGTGATGCGGGCGGTTGCTGAACACGTAACGCCTGGCTCGGTCGATATAGGCGATCTGAGCCGGAACGTTGTCGATGACCAGGCGCAACCGTGTCTGCGCTTCCCGACGCTGCTCGACCTCCTCTTGCAGGGCGGTGTTGGACGCGAGCAGCGACTCAGCCATGGCGTTCACTGCGCGTGCCGCGTCGCCCAATTCGTCTTGGGCCGAGGTCTGGCTGCGCGCTGACAGGTTGCCGCCCTGGATCGCCAGAGCAGCCGCCTGCAGCCGGCCCAGTGGCACCAGCACGCGGCGCGCGACCAACAGGGTCAGGCCGCCGATGAGCAGCAGCAGCACGCCAGGTGCCAGCAGAATAATCAGGCGGAAGGTTTGCTGGTCGCGCTCCTGCTCTTCGCCGATCGAGCGGGCCCAGCGATGCCGCGCGTCGACCAGCTCCTGCATCTCGTTCACCAGGCGCTCGACGATCAGTTCCCGGCGGCGCCGGACCAGGTCCGAGGCGTCGGCGCGGTAGGCTTGCTCGAGCTTGTCGTACAGCGGCAGCAAGTCGTGCACGCTTTGATGCATTGCGGCCAGGGCCGAGTGCAGCCCCGCCTGGCGAGCCAGGGCTTGGTCGACGGCGCGGGCCAGCCGCGCGTGTGTGGCGCGCCACTGCACGGCGGCTCGCTCTCCGCCGTAGACGGTGACCTCCTGGGTCAGCATCAGCAGGTTGGCGGTATTGCGCGCGATCTCCTGGCTGTCGCCCTGTGACCGCAACGCAGCCGCGCTGTTCTGCGTGACATGCCACAGACTCGCGAGAACGCCCAGGGCGAGTACGGCTGCACTCGCCACGGCCAGGAGCATTTGGGTTCGGATGCGCATCGGCGCGCTTACTTGTCCAGGGTGACGGCCATCGGCACGGCCTGGCGCAGCGGCTCGGTGGCGACGAAACGCAGGTAGTTGGGGATGCGGGCATCGTGCGGCACATGGCCTTCGCGCAGTGCCCATCGGGCCTGGGCCTGGAGCGTGTTGAGCAGCAACTGGTCAATCGCCAGCCGGTAGTCCAGATCGTTCCACAGGGCATTGATGTCGTCCTGGTCCTGGCGCAGCGTCTGCACCAGGATGGCCTGGGCCTGCTGCGGCTGCTCGCGGATGAAGCGCTGCGCGCGCGCCAGGGCGCGCAACACCTTGACCAAATCGGTCTGACGCTCGGCGATGATCCTGCGGTTGGCGACCAGGTTGAAGCTCACCGAGTAGCTGCGCGGGCTGGGAATGACGGCACCGTCACCGGCGAGTTCGCGCAGCGAACGTCGCGCATGGGGCTCCCAGATCGAGGCGGCGTCGATCCGTCCTTGCTCGAGCGCCGCGCCGATTTGCTCGGGCGACAGCAGTACCAGCTCGATGCGCTTGGGGTCGATGCCATCGAAAAGCAAGCTGGAATCGAGGAAGTAGTGTGCACCGGTGGCCTTGACCGTGCCGACGCGTTTGCCGGCGAGTTGCGCCACGCTGGCGATGCCGGCGCTCTTGCGCGTGATGAGTTTCAAATTGCTCGTCGATCGGGCGATGGTGGCGACGATGGCGTAGTCGGTGCGGCCGAAGCTGTTGAACATCACGGTCATATCGGACACAGTGACCAATGCCGCTTGGTCTTCGAGGATCAGGCCCAAGCAGCGCGGGCCCCCGACGCATTCGACGGTTTTCACCGGCACGCCTTCATCGGCAAAGTATTTCTGCGCTTGTGCGACGAAGATCGGCAGCGACAGCACACTGTTCGCCACAGCAATCGTCAGTTCCTGCGCCGAGCACGCCAGAGCAGTCAGGGCCAGGGACAAGCCCAGGCAGCCGCGCGCGGTGCGTGCACCGAGCAGGCGACCACGAGCCCTGGAAGAATATTGCGCCGGGATTGCATCGGCGCGGCCGGTGGATTCACGCGCCAAGCAAACTCGCATCATCTGCCTCCATGGAGCCGTTTGCGGCACAAGGTCGAGCCACCGCAGCGGGTGATTCGATCAGGGGAGCATATGGTCCACCGTCCGCAGCGGACCGCCAAGCCTCATGGGTATACCACGCTTCAATACAGCGAAGCGACGTGACTTATTGCACGACGCTGCGCGCGGTCAAGCTGCGCACCGGACAAGAGGCGGGGCACGCGCGGCCTCGGGCGGGCGGCCGACGCATGATCTTCGTTGGCGACGGGGTCGCCGCGGCCTGTGCGCGGCTTGGATGTAGGCTCAACGGGAAGCGTCGGGGGACGCCGCAGGCGCGCTCGACGGCGCGGGCGCCTCGTCCGACAACTCGTCGATCGTCGGTTCGGCGCCCGAGATGCGCGCCTCGGCCTCGCGATTCATCACGATGATGCTGATGCGCCGGTTCGTCGGGCTGTGCGGGTCCTTGGGATCGTAGGGCGACACCGAGGCCAGGCCTTGCACGCGCATCACGCGATCTTCGGGCAAGCCGCCGAATACGAGTTCGCGCCTGGAGGCGTTGGCGCGTTCGCTGGACAGCTCCCAGTTGCTGTAGCCGCGCTCGCCGGCGCCGAACGGCGTGGCGTCGGTATGTCCTTCGAGCGTCAGCCGGTTCGGCACGACGGCGAGCACGGCGCCGATATCGGCGAGCAGCTCGCGCATATAAGGCTTGACCAGGGCGCTGCCGCTGTCGAACATGGGCCGGCCGTTTTCATCGACGATCTGGATGCGCAGGCCATCGCGGATCATGTCCAGGCGGATCTGCGACTTGATCGCCGCCAGCTTCGAATTGTTCGCCAGGACATCTTCGACCTTGTCGCGCAGGCCCTTGAGCTGCTGCATCTCCAGGCGTCGCTGCTCGGCCTTGAGCGCCGCAAGGTTGATCGTCTTGACCTCGGCCACGACCTCGCCGTTCTTCACCTGGCCGCTGGTGCGCGTGAAGTCTCTGCCCCCGCCCTTGATCACGTGCGAAGCGTCGCCGGAACCCGAGCCACTGTGCAACAGCGCCACTTTGAGCGGCGTATTGAAATAGTCGGCGATGCCCTTCTTGTCGCCGTCGGTCACCGAACCGAGCAGCCACATCAGCAGGAAGAACGCCATCATCGCCGTCACGAAGTCGGCATAAGCGATCTTCCACGCGCCGCCATGGGCGCCATGCCCACCCTTCTTGATGCGCTTGATGATGATGGGTTGGAGCTTCTTCGCGTCACCGGCCATGATTCATGGAGCCCCTCGTCGAATGAGTACATTCGCCGGTCCCCAAGGCCCGGAACGGGCCCCTTCGTGGCCCACGGGACGCGGGCCGGCTTGGGGCGGCCCGGCGCTCGGCCCGCGGGTGCCCCTCGCCCGCCGGGTACGTCGGCCGGTACCCCGTCACTTCTTGCCCTTCACATGGCCTTCGAGTTCGGCGAAGGTGGGTCGATCGCCTGAATAGAGCACTTTGCGGCCGAACTCCACAGCCACTTGCGGTGCATAGCCCTGCATGCTGGCGAGCAGGGTGGTCTTGATGCACTGCAGCTCTTTGGCGTTCTCGTCATTCTTCTGTTCGAGCAGGCCGCCCAGCGGCTCGACGACGGCGTAGGCGAGCAAGATGCCGAGGAAGGTTCCGACCAGGGCCGAGCCGATCATTCCGCCCAGAATCGCCGGCGGTTGGCCGACCGAACCCATGGTATTGACCACGCCGAGCACGGCGGCAATGATGCCGAACGCCGGCAGCGCGCCGGCCAGGCGCGCGATCGCCGCGACCGGCCCATGCGCTTCGTGGTGATGGGCTTCGATCTCGCTGTCCATCAGGCTCTCGATCTCGTGCGCGTTCAAGTTGCCCGAGACCATCATGCGCAGGTAGTCGGTGATGAACTCCACCACATGGTGGTCGCTGCCCACCGTGCTGTACTTCTGGAACAGGGGCGACTTGTCCGGCTCCTCGACGTCCGATTCGATCGACATCAGGCCTTCCTTGCGCGCCTTTTGCAGCAGGTCGTACAGCAGGGCCATCAGTTCCATGTAGCGCTCCTTGGAGTACTTGGAACCCGTCAAGAGCTTGGGAATCGCCCCCAGCGTGGCCTTCAGAACCTTGGGCTGGTTGTTCACCACGAAGGCGCCGAGCGCTCCGCCCATGATGGCCATCATCTCGGTGGGCAAGGCCTTGATGATGACCGCGATATTGCCGCCGTGAATGATGTAGGCGCCGAAGATGCACCCCAGCGCGACGCCGTAGCCGATGATTACTAACATGGTGGTGGCTCGCCGAGTCTCCGTATCCCGGGCCCGCTGTGGTCAAGCCCCAGGCATTCATATCGGCCCGGCCCCAGAGCACTTGAGCTTGGAGCCCCGGGCGGCGCCTTCGCCCGCCCAAAAAAAACGGGCCCACCGGAGCCCGTTTGAAAGCACTTTGAAGTGCCAGGAGGAGACAAGTGACACCGAGGTGTCGGTGCCAGTTTCGGTGCAACGCCGACCTAGTGCATGCCCGGCGCGTTCAAGAGTTTTCGGCGCGCGTGAAATTGTGGCGAATTCCTGCGCAGCGCTTGGGGGTGGGCTCGAGCCTCAACGCTTTTCCGCCGCCGCGAGGTTGTCGCTGCGCATCGTAGGCAGACCGCGCGCACGCCACTCGGGCATGCCGCCGCGAAACCAGTAGACGACTTTGAAGCCCAGCTTCGCCGCCTCGTTTGAGGCTTTGTACGACTTCCAGCATTCGGGCCCGTTGCACAGAAACACCGTGGGCTTGCTGCGATCGAGCCTGGCGATTGCCGACGCGTCGTCCAAAGCCGGATCGTAGTCGCGCTCTTTCAGGCTCTTCTCGCCATACGCGGCGAGAACCGCCTGCGCGATGCGCTCGGCAGCGTACTCCTTGGCCGATCGGGTGTCGACAATCACGGCGCCTTTGGCGATCAGTTCGCGCACCTGCTCGGCGTTGACCACGTGCGTGCCGGTCAAACTCTCGGGCGTGACGATGCCCAGGGACGCGACATAGGCATAGGCCTTGTCGCTCGACGCCGCTGCGGGGCGAAATTCGGCGATCTGCAAGAGCGCCGAGTTCGGCTCCCACGCGAGCCGCGCGACGCGCTCTCGGTCGGCCGCGGGAACCGAGGTGTGAATCGCCAGGCCCAAGCCACCCGGGATGTCCTGGCTCATGCTCAGAATGTTCGCCTTGCCGGGATTGCCCTGAATCCACGCCTGCGCCTCTGACAGTTCGGCCACCGTGGCATCGGTCATTCCCAGGCCGATGGCAATCAGCCCGGCGCCGCTGGTGTTTCGGTATTCGACGAGTTTGAGCGACTTGAGCGACAAGCCGGCCTGCTCGAGCAGGGCGCGCGCCACATACGAGCGCAGCGAGTCCTGTTGCGGCAGGTACAGGCGCGCACCGGCCAAATCGGCCGCACGCTTGATGCTGCTGCGCGCCACCAGGGCGTACTTCGCGGTGGAGCCCGAGACCGCGGCCAACAAATAACCGTGGCTCAGCGCCGATGCCATCACGTGAGCTGGCCCGGCGATGACTTGGTTCTCGCCGGTGCGCGTGGCGCGCATGCTGTCTTTCAGATCCTTCGACACCAACACCCTTGCGTTCGCGTTGATGGCTTTGGACAGAGCCGCCGCAGGTGCGGCGGTGCTGATGAAGCTGCGCGCGCTGTCGGCGGGATCGACGCTGACCAGGACCCTGAAATCGGCCGCCGCCGCGGGGCCGCTGCACAACAGCAGCAACAGTCCCGAAGCAAGCGCAGCGTCGCGCAAGGTCCCGCGAATGCGGCTGGGAGTATTCATGGAAGCACGTCCTTTCCGATTCCGACGGCGCGCAGCGCGCCGCCCGGGCCAGGGATTGTGCTACCGCTCGTGCTGAAAGACTGTGAGGTTTTGCGTGCGCTCAGCCTGCCCACCTGGTTCGTGGCCGGGCCTTGCAGGCCGCGCGCAGGCGCGCCCTTGTGCGCGACCTCAGTGCATGCGGATGCCACCTGCCACTTTGCCCTTGCCGGCACGCGCCGGCGGGCAGCACAGGCCGCAAACGTAGTGCTTGGCGATCTCATGCGGGTGGGTCACGAATTTGCCACCGCATTTGGAACATTGGGTCAGGGTGAGCATACCGGTGTCGACGAATTTGACGAGGCGCCAGGCGCGCGTCACCGACATCAATTCCTCCAGGCCCTGGCCCTGGGTCTGTTCGCGGTAGAGCTGATAGGCCTTGATGACAGCGTCGATCTCGTCGATCTCAGCCACTTTGTTCAGGTACTCGTGGATGTTGAGGAACAACGAGGCGTGGATATTGGGCTGCCAGGTCATGAACCAGTCGGTCGAAAAAGGCAACTGGCCCTTGCTCGGCGACTTGCCGGCGACTTCCTTGTAGAGCCGCAGCAGGCGCTCATAGGACAGATCGGTTTCCGACTCCAGCACCTGCAGCCGCGCGCCGAGCTGGATAAGGGTGACGGCACGCTGGATTTGCGTGGCTTCGGTGAGGATGCTTTTGTTGCGCATGCTTGCTGCTTGGCTCAGGCGGCTTCGTGGTGGCGGCCAGCCATCAGGATGCTCGCGTGCAGACGACTCGTCGTGTCGTTCGTCGCGGTCTTGCCGTGGTTGGTGAGCAGACCCCAGACGAGTTCGTCGTCCATGCGGAAGCGACACAACAAGGTGTTGCCCGCGGCGATGCGCATCATTTGCGAAGGCGTCAACATTTCGATCAGTCGCGCGCCTTCTTCCGAAACGCCCAGGCGGTACATCGCCTGTTCGCGGTCGGCACGGATCAGGTTCTGGGCGAGCATCAGGTAGGACAGATTGGCTTCGCGGATTTCGGTCAGTATTTGTTGGGAGTTCATGTCGGCTTCCTCTGGCGTTCATGGGCCCTCGGGTGGAGGGACAGCGGTTGCGCGTCGGTCCTTTGCCGGTCGCTTCAACGTGGGGAGAATTCTGCGGCGTTGAACTGGCTGGCAACATCAGGTCAGTTCCGTCGCTTGAGTCCAGATCCTTCTGTGCCGCCTGTCAGGCAACTTCCTACAGCGGCCGCAGCGCGTGACGCCCTGCACGCCCGAGCGCGCGCCGCGCCTTCAATGCGTAAGGGGATGTCAGGCGCGTGCCTGGCTTGGAGCCTGGGCGGGCGCGAGCACCGCCCAGGGACGACTGCGCCGCACCAGCGAACAGCGCAGCAAACACCCTGCTAATGCAGACGCCGCGCCCCCACCATGCCGCCCAGAATCCTCGTGCCCACCCATGTTTTCCACCCCCTCCATGGCTACATCAACGGCGCCGCAGCATGCGCCGCCGGATCCGACCAGCACAGGCCCGCCGAGCGGCATCGACGACGCCTTGCTGCACTGCGTGGTCTGGCTGACGCGCCACCACGGGCGTGAGCGCTCCGCCGCGTCTCTCCTGGCCGAACTGCCGCTGACAGGAGCCATGGGGCCTGACCAGGCGATTCGCGCGATGCGCGAGGCCGGCTTCAACTCGGGCTTGATCCAGCGCCGCATCAACGAGATTCATTCACTGCTCCTGCCCGCCGTGTTGCTGTTGAAAAACGGCGACGCGTGCATCCTCGTGCGCCGCCTGGACGACGGCACGCCGCACCGCTATGAAGTGCTCATGCCGGGGGCGCAATACGTCGCCTGCGAAGCCCATGAATCGGAGTTGCAGGCCGAATACACGGGCTTCGCTTTCGTCGCCACGCCCCTCCTGCCCACGCCCACAGGCGCGTTCGACGACGGCAGCCTGCGCGACCCGAACAGCCACTGGCTGTGGGGCACCTTGCGGCGCTACTTTCCCTACTACCGTTCGGCCTTGCTCGCCGCCCTGATGAGCAATGTGTTGATGCTCGTGATCGGCCTGGTCACCGCTGTCGTGTTCGACAAGGTGATCCCGCACCAGGCCTTCGTCACGCTGTGGGCGCTGGCCAGTGGCGCCCTGCTCGCCTTGCTGTTCGACTTGATGGCGCGGCAATTGCGCAGCCACCTGATCGACACCGCCGGCCGCAAGGCCGACCTCATCATCGGCTCGCTGTTGTTCCGCCAGACCTTGGGCGTACGCATGGAGCACCGCCCTGCGTCGGCGGGTTCCTACGCCCACCACCTGGCGCAAGTCGAAGTGGTGCGCGACTTCTTCGCCTCGGCCACACTCTCGGCGATCAGCGACCTGCCCTTCGTCCTGCTCTTCGTCGCGATGATCTTCCTCACCGGTGGTCCGCTGGGTTGGGTGATGACGATCGCCATTCCTCTCATCCTCGGCTTGGCCGCCGTGATCCAGGGGAGGTTGCGCCGCACGATGAGCGCGAACATGACGCTCCAGGCCGACCTGCAAGGCGTGCTGGTCGAAGCTGTCGAGGGCCTGGAGGACTTGAAAGCCGCCGGTGCGCAGGGCAGCTTCCTGCATCGCTACGAGAGCGCCACCGCGGCGGCGGCCGCGACGGCCTTGCGCGCGCGTGCCCTGTCGAGCTGGACGAACAACCTGTCGGCGGCGGCGCAGCAACTCGTCACGCTCGCGATGCTGGTGTGGGGCGTGTACCTGATTCGCGACGGAGCGATTTCCGGCGGCGCGCTGATCGGCGCGGTGATGTTCGCCGGCCGCGCCGTGGCGCCCCTGGGCAGTGTGGTCAGCCTGGCGACGCGCTACCAGGGCGCTCGCGCAGCGATGCTGGCGCTGGACCACATGATGAAGCTTCCCACCGAGCGCGAGGCCGGCAAGACCTATCTGGCGCAGCACAAGGTCAGCGGGCGCATCGCCTTGCACGACGTGAGTTTTGCCTACCCCAACGTCGGCGCGGACACCTCGCCGCGTGTGTTGAAAGACATCAACCTCGCGTTCGTGCCAGGTGAGCGCGTCGCCGTGCTGGGGCGCATCGGCAGCGGCAAGTCGACCGTTCTGCGGCTCCTGGCCTCTCTGTACCAACCCACTGAAGGCATGGTCCAGGCCGACGGTATCGACCTGCGCCAGATCGACCCGGCCGACTTTCGCGCGCGCGTGGGATTCGTGTCGCAGGAGCCGCGCCTGTTCAACGGCAGCTTGCGCGACAACGTATTGATGGGCCGTGCCAACGTCGATGCGACCCAGCTCGCCCAGGTGGCACGTCTTACCGGCCTGGACCGCCTCGTGGCTTCGCACCCCAAGGGCTGGGAGCTCTCGGTCGGCGAGATGGGCGGTATGTTGTCGGGTGGCCAGCGCCAACTCGTCGCCTTGGCGCGTTGCCTGGTGACGCAACCGCAGATCCTGCTGATGGACGAACCCACGAGTTCGATGGACGCGCAGTCGGAAGCCTTGTTCCTGCGCCAACTCAAAGAGGCCGTGGGACAGCGCACCTTGATCGTCGTCACGCATCGCCCGGCTGTGCTCGAACTGGTGCAACGCGTCGTCGTCATCGACTCGGGCAAGGTCGCGCTCGATGGGCCCAAGGCCCTGGTGCTGGCGGCC
>JBAQUQ010000253.1:0-7468 GCA_049297615.1 Burkholderiaceae bacterium | reverse complement strand
GCTGTTGATCGCGGCGCCTGCGGCATGGGTCGTATGGGCCGGCGCGCGGCGTGGCAAGCGCACGGCACCCGCGGCGCGCGGCCGCGTGCTCGTCTACTTCGCGGCGATCGGTCTGGGCTTCATGTTCATCGAGATCGCCTTCATCCAGAAATTCGTCCTGTTCCTGAGCCACCCGCTCTACGCGGTGGCAGTCGTGCTGTTCTCGTTCTTGCTCTTCGCCGGAATCGGCAGCGCTGCTTCGAAGCGATTCCAGGACGGCGGCGCGCCGGTGCTGCGGCACCCGGTGGCGGTGGTGGTGGCAGCGATTGCACTGGCAGCGGCGCTTTGCCTCGGCGTGTTGCCCTGGCTGTTCCAGCACTCGATGGGGCTGCCCGACGCGGTGCGGGTCCTGATCTCGGCCGCGCTGATCGCGCCGCTCGCGTTCTTCATGGGAATGCCGTTTCCCTTGGGGCTGGCGCGGGTCGAGGCAGCCGAGGCCAGGCTCGTCCCCTGGGCCTGGGCGATCAACGGCTGCGCGTCGGTGACCGCAGCGGTGCTCGCCAGCCTGCTCGCGATCCACGTCGGATTCAGCGCCGTCGTGATCGCTGCGCTGGCGCTGTACGCGCTTGCGGCGGCGGCTCGGCCTTGACGTTTCACGAGCCGGACCGTGGCATGATGCCGCCGCTACGCAGCGTCGTCGCCATGTCCGAGAACATCTCCATTCTTCGCAGCTTGCTGGTCGTCGTCGCGCTGCATGGTGCAGCAGTGACCGAGGCACAGACGCAATGCGACGCGTCGCTCGCTCCATCGACCAATCACCCGTATCGCTACATCGACCGCGGCGATCGCTGCGAGGGCGTCTACGTCCAAGCCGTCAGCGGCTCGACCCTGGTGCTGCTGTCATTCACAGCTTCAGTGGGCGAGATGGCTCTCGACTCGGGCCAGCCGCTGTTGCTGGAATGGCCTGCGCCGCCCGGTGGCGGCGACGTTCAGTTGCGCGCGCGTTCGATGCAGCGCCACCTGTTCTATCGCATGGACAAGAGAGTTCCGGCCGGCACCACCAACTACCGCTGGCCGAGCGATGGGCTGGCTGCCGTGAAGTTGGCGCGTGCCGATCTCGGCCTGCTCGCGTTCACGCGGATGCCGATAGCCGGTGTCGAGCAGGACGTGCTGCTGCCGCTGAGCGCGGGCCAAGCTGGCCCCGGGCGAGCCGCCGCTGCCGCTTACACGCTGTTGTTGCGGCCGGCGGTGAGTTTGAGCGAGGTGTTCGTCAGTGTCGAACGGCTCGGGCCCGACGGCCGTGCCGCGCTCGGCGCCACGCCGGCTCGTGAACTCGGCTACGGCCTGTACCCCGCCGAGGCGCCGATCGAAGTCCGCGTCGCCGCACCGCGCGAGCCTGGCCTGCACAGGGTTTTGATCGGTGCGCGGCTGCGCAGCGGTGGCTCGGCGACGCTGCAGTTCATCTTTCACCAAGGCGGCCCTTGATGGCTGCCGACCTGCCCCCGCGCGATGCGCTGCGGACCTTGCTCGGTGCGAAGCTGCAGAGCCTCGCCGACGCGGCGCACGCCAATGGCGGCGAAGTGCCGGGTGAGCCCTCGGCCAATGCCGACCGGCTCGCGCGCCTCGTACAGATGCAGCGCGAACTCGCCGCCCCGGTGCGCAGCGGGCACCGCTGGCGCATGGCCGCGCTGTTCATCGCCTTGCTCGCGCTCCTGAGCGTGCTGCTGATCGCGACCGTGCGCAAGACCGAGGTCGAACTCGAACTCGTCGTCTCCGAACTGCGTTTCACGCTCGCCAGCCGGCAGCAACTCAGCGAGGCGCTCCAGCTCTCATCGCTTGACGCTTCGGGCCTGCTGGGAGTCGAGCTGCCGGGTGCGCTGGCTGGAACGCAGGGGGCGACGCGTGTGCTGCTGCAAGCGGCTCAGCTGCCGGGCGGCGGAACAATTTCTCTGGCGCCGCTGGTCGCCCCCAAGGGCGCTGCGGTGAGCCTGATCGCGAGAGACGCTCCGAATGAGCTGCGCCTTTCGGTCAAGGGTCTGGACACGCCCGTGCGGGCGGTTGTCGACGGCAGCGTCGACGCACTGCTGCCTTATCAGACAAAACAGACGATCCACGCGGCGACGCCGCAGGCTTGCGGGTTGACGCCGGGTCGCGGCGATGTCGATCTCGATCTCGTCGCGCTGAAGCCGGAAATGTCGCTGCTCGCGCCCTCGCTGGCGATCTCGATGTTGGACGTGGTTCGAGTCGACGAGGTCTCGCAGGGCGGGCTCAGCGTCGAGCGCAGAGTATCGACACTGCATTCGGGCCGAGTGTTCTTCGACGAACTCGCCGGGCGCGAGTTGACCCTGCGGCCGCGCGAGACGCTTCGCTTCGACGCCGTGCAGGGCGCTATCCGCCAGCTGCGTTTTGTCGATGGCCGCCTGATCGTCAACTTCCACGGCACGGTACGCGGCATGAGCAGCGGCCCATCCGACTTTCCGCGCAATCTGATGCCGAGCTGGCTCGAATGGCTGCGCGCCAGCCAGCCGCTGGCACTGCTGTGGGGCTCGGTGCTTTCCCTGTTCGGGCTGCTGGCGACGCTATGGCAATGGTGGAAGAAGAACGCATGAGCCCGCACGGCCGCTCCAGGGACCCAGACCGAAGTTCGAAACACGAAGCTGCTCCGACAGGCGCTGCCGGACCTGCCCCGCGGCGCTCGCTTGTCGACGCCGCCATCGCCCTGTTCGTCGCGCTGCTGCTGCTGGATGTGCATGGCGCCGCGGCGGCCGACGAGGCGCTCGAGGTGCAGCGCCTGGTTGCCGTCTACACCGCGCGCTTCGAGGGTTCCGAGCCCAAGACAGGCACCGCCGTCGTGTTTGCACTCACGCCCGGACGGATCTACCTTGTGACGGCTGCGCATGCGGTTCGGCACAATGGTCGCAGTCCAAGCGCGATCGAACTCAAGCTCGGTGGCAGCGATCCTGAGCTCGGCGCGCGGCTCGAAAAGTTCGACGACAAGGGACACGACATCGCGGTGCTCGTCGTCGAGCGGCCTGCGGCGGGCGCAGTGGACCTCGCCGACCTGCCCTTCGACCGGCTTGCCGCCGCTGGCTCGGCGAAGCGCGGCGACCCGGTATTCGTGGTCGGCAATCGGCGCAACGCGTTGAGCGTCAATGTCACGCCGGATCGCGTGTCGGCGGTGAACAGCAGCAGCATCAGGTTCGAGAGCAAGTTCGTCGTCACCGGCTTCTCCGGCGGACCGCTGTTCAATGAGCGATGGCAGCTTCTCGGGCTCGTGCTCAGCGACGACCCCCCCGAGGTCGAGGCGATCGCTTTCGTCGCAGTCGCGGCGAAGCTGAGGCAATGGAAGCTGCCGCTCGCGCTGCGCCCGCCCTACACCCAGGTCAGTGCAGGCAGCCACGCGAGCTGCCGGGTCGGCGCCGATGGTGCTGCGCAATGCTGGGGGGCACTCGGGTTCGACGACCCGTTGCCGCTGGAGGACCAGCGGCTCGCGATCGCCGGCGTGCGCTGGCGCTCGATCAGCGTGGGCAAGCGCAACCTGTGCGGCATTGACGACGCGGGCGCCGCCTGGTGCCTCGGCCTGAACCCGACCGGCCAGCTCGGCAACGGCAGCACCGTGAACAGCATCAGCTCGCCGGTGCGCGTGGCGGGCGGGCTCGTCTTCAGCGCGATCAGCGTCGGCGGACACTCTTGCGCGATCGCCGCCGACGGCGCGGCCTGGTGCTGGGGTCAGGGCGACTACGGCCAGCTCGGCAACGATTCGAACCGAAACAGTACGGTCCCGGTGCAGGTAGCCGGCGGCCTGAAATTCAGCTCGGTCAGCGCCGGCCTGCTGCACAGCTGCGGCGTCACGACCGCCGGCGGCGCCTGGTGTTGGGGATCGAACGAGCTCGCGCCATTGGGCGTCGGCACGAGCAGGAAGGTCGTGCATGCGCCGGCGGCGGTCATGAGCACCGTGCGCTTTCAGGCCGTCAGCGCGCGCTACCAACACAGCTGTGCGCTCGCGACGGATGCAAGCCTCTGGTGCTGGGGCGTGAACGACAAGGGCCAACTCGGCGACGGCACCACGACCGACCGCGAGACTGCAGTGCGCGTCGCCGGCGAGCGGCGCTTCAAGCGCCTCGCCACCGGGACACCGGGCAGTCACAGCTGCGCGCTCGCCGAGGACGGCGCGGCGTATTGCTGGGGCTTCAATGCCGATGGCCAGCTCGGCAACGGCAACACAAGGGACAGCCCGCGACCGGTCGCCGTCTCCGGCGGGCTGAAGTTCGTTTCGATCAGCGCCGGGCGCTTCCACACCTGCGCCGTGACGCTCGATGACGCGCTCTGGTGCTGGGGCAGCGGGCGCTTCGACGGCCTGGGCACGGGCGCGGGCGCGGGCTCAGCGGTGCCGGTGCAGGTGGTGCAATAGCGACTGACCAGAAAATCCTAGGGCGCAAAGCGAGGCGGCCAGCACCGGCCTCGTTGTGGGTGTCGTCGCATCGCGGGACGTGCGGCGGACGGAGCGGTCATTTGTCCGTGCTTGGTCCAGTTCGCGCCTTCGGCGCGAGGACGGTGACCATTTGCGACCGCCATGAGTCCTTGGGGTCGCCCAGGATCAGGTTCATCTCCTGCCCCGAGAGGCCTTCCTTCAACCTAGGCGTCAGTGCCTTGACAGCCTCGAAGCGGCGGTGGGTCTCGGTTGCGCCCAGGGCAAGGGCAGCTTCCTCTGCACCCAACCCGGCTCGCGCCTTGGGGGCGAGCGCCGCAATCATTTGCGATCGCCACGAGTCCTTGGGGTCGCCAAGGATCACGTTCAACTCTTTTCCCGACAGGCCTTCCTTCAACCTAGGGGTGAGAGCATTTACAGCCTCGAAGCGGCGGTGAGTCTCGGTTGCGCCCAGGGCAAGTGCGGCTTCCTCTCCACTGAGTCCAGCACGCGCCTTCGGCGCGAGGACAGTGACCATTTGCGAGCGCCACGAGTCCTTGGGGTCGCCCAGGATCACGCTCAACTCCTGGCCCGACAGGCCTTCCTTCAACCTAGGGGTCAGTGCCTTAAGAGCCTCGAAGCGGCGGTGGGTCTCGGTTGCGCCCAAGGCAAGTGCAGCTTCGTCTGCACCCAGTCCAGCTTGCGCGTTTTCGTCGGCGTCCTTAGCAGAACCTGCCGCTGGCTTCTTTGTGATGGTTGGCGCTGGTTCCTGCTTCTTGGCTTTTTGCAGAATGCCCTTGAGGATATCTTCCAGAGACTGCGCCTCGGCTTCGTGCCCGCAACCAATCGCCAAAAAAGCGCCGATCAGCATGAAGCCTATCCGGTGGTGCAGTGTCATGCTGCCTCCCGTAGTTGTCGGTTCGCTCGAGTCGCGTCGTCGCAACCCGACGCTTCAGATAGCTCAGACTCCGTACTCGCGGCTCAGTCATGACAGTTTACGCCTGGCCGCAAGATGTCAGGCCTTCGACGGCTTGATCAACACGCGCCAGGCGTTGAGCTTGCCCTGGTCCTGCGCGGCGCCGTCGACCACTTTGAGGCGCCACTGTCCGGCGATCTGCTGCCCGGCGAGCACGGTCAGTGGTGGCTTGTTCGCCGCCGTATAGGTTCGCACCAGGTTGTTGTCCGAGCCGCCGCTGCTGTCGTGCAGGACGATTTCGGTGCCGGCGGGCGAATGCAGGCTCACTCGCAGGTCACCGATCCAGCTGTGCGCGATGTCCACCGATACCTCGACGCTGGCGACCCGCGCCGCGCCCGTGGCCAGCAGTGCGCGTTCGATGCCTGCATGGGGATAGTCGGGAATGGGCACGCCGGGCGATTCCTTCAGTTCGATCGGTCCCTGTGTTGCCGCAGCGGCCGTGAAATCGAGCGACCAGCGGTTCAATCGCCCGGTGTCACCGGGAGCCAGGTCTTGCACCGTCAAGCGCCAGTCGCCCTGCACGCTGCGCCCGCGCAAGGTCGCCAGCGCCGGCAAGGATGTTTCGTCATAGCTGAGCTTCAGATCATCGGCATTGCCGCCGACTCCCTTGGGATGCAGCTCGATCACGGTGCCCCAGGGTGTGGCCAGGGTGACGCGCAGGTCGCCGCGATAGCTGTGTTTGATGTCGACGCCGACCTTGACGCCAGCGATCGCCAGCGCCTCGGCGATCGTGATCGTGATCGTGTCACTGATTCCGGCGGCGTTGTTCTCGGGGATCGCGCGGTCCGGCGTCGACACCCGGTTCAAGGTCTGCACCGGGGTGGCCGTGTCGGCGAGCAGGGCGCGAAACGTCATCGACGCGCCGGCGGCGGAGATCTGCTCGATCGTCAAGTTAGAAGACGTGCCGTTCCACCACTTGCTGCTGGGAAGGGTGTCGTCGGCAAAACGTGCGCCGGCCCCGGCGAAGAGATCACCCGAATCGCCAATCTGGTGCGCGCGGCGCTCGAGCTGAAACAGCCCGTCAGCCTGCTCCAAGGACAGTTCGTAATGGCTGTCCCCGCTCATGTGCTCGTGGCTGTTGTCGCCGTCTTCGTCGACGTGCCAGATCGCCAGCCCCGAATCGGGCAGGGCGGCGTCGCGGCCGGTCTGCTGGCGGTTCTCGATCAGGAAGTACTCCCGGCCGCCGCGCGAATAGAGCGCGAAATCGTTGTTGACTGCGTCCAGCGTGATCTGGCGGCCATGCTCGATCGGCGTGACGTTGCGTGCCCAACCGGACAGGCGTTTCAGGTAGGCGCTGATTTGCACGGGGTTCTTCTCACTGGCGTTGTTGCCCGCGCACATCAGGCAGTAGGCGCCGACGCCGCTGGACTCGTCACCGTAGTCGTAGAGATCGGGGTAGTCGCACAGCATGTGGCCGTTTTCATGGCAGAAGGTGCCCAGGGTCAACTCCTCACCCATGGCCGTGAACTGATAGTCGTAAGCCCACTGCCCCGGCCGCAGCACGACCTTGCTGGCCAGGTGATGGGCATGCGGCCACAGTCCCTCGGCCCAGTTGTTCGTCACCGGCCCGGCGTAATAGACATTCATCGCGTAGACGAAACCCTGGTTGTCGGCCGTCAAGGGCGCGAAATCGAAGCCCTTTGCGATGTGATGTGCCAGCGCTTCATTGATCAGTTCGTAGGCGCGTTGCGGCTGAGCAATATTGCGGTCGGTGTAGTAGGTCTTGGGTCGCTGCGCCCGGTAGTAGGGCGCGACGATATTCGTATAGCGGCATCGGCCCATCGAGTTGTCACGGAAAAAATCGGCCACCGAACCGCGATTGCCAAAGCCGCTGTAGCCCGACCGGTTGCAAAAACGCTCGACCTCTTCGCGCGGTATCGTCGCCGGCGCGTCGCCGAATTCGATCAGCAGGCACAAGCCGACATAGTCGCCGACGGTCTGGCGCTGGGGTGGTGCCAGCAGGGGGCCGCCGGCAGCTGCCATCGCGCGTATCGCACGCAACTGCTGGCGCCGTTCTTCACGGCGCTGCTCGCAACGCCGGCCGGAGACCCGCTGAGCCGACGCGCGCGCCGCGGCCATCGCGCTCTCGCGACGCACGCGAAGCC
>JBAQUQ010000252.1:0-7192 GCA_049297615.1 Burkholderiaceae bacterium | reverse complement strand
CACCGTCGCTTGCGCGAGCGCCGGTGCGTCGGGGCGTTTGCTGCCGCGCTCCATGTAGGGGAACTGGTAGCGCAAGGTGGAGACGCCGCGCTCGGCCAGGCCGAGCGCCATGGCCTGCAAGAACGGGTGTTCCATCCCCGTGCCGGCGCCGTGCGCCAGCACGCAGCCGGCGCGTGCCGATTGCGGCGCGAGCAGCAGGCCCGACACCGACAACGCGGCGTCGACCTCGAAACGAACCGGCAGCGCTTGTGGCCCTTGGTTCAAGCCATTCTCCCCTTGCGGTGTTTCGCCGGCAGCAAGGCGATCAATGCTCGGTGCCGTTGCAGCCGCGCCCTGTACGGTAATTCAAATCGGCAAGATGCGCCGCGGCGCGCCGGGCTTAGCCCCAACCCGCATGCTGAAGCTGCTCGAGTGAGTCGTCTGCCTTCACCGGTGTCTGAGTCAGCCGTAGTGGCGTCCCGATCACCGATTGCTGCAGCGCAGGATGGACTGCGAATTGACAAAGCTGTTAAATTACACTGACAGCTTCGTTAATTTCAAGGCGTCCCCCACGATGAAGTCCGGCGGTGTTGCTGCGGCGTCTGCCCTGATCGGCACGGCCGCCATGCGCAAGCCCAAGGCGCCCGAGGTGAATCGTGCCCGGATCGTCCAGGCGGCCATGGAAGAGTTCGCCTCGCGCGGCTTCAAGGGCGCGAGCATGGACGCCATCGCAGCGCGCACCCACACGACGCGGGCGATGATCAACTACTACTTCGGCGGCAAGGAAAAACTCTACCTGTCGGTGCTCGAGCACGTCTATTCGGAGATCCGCCAGGCCGAAGGCGAACTCGAGCTCGAGCATCTCGATCCGGTCGAGGCGATGCGCCGCATCGTGCAGTTCACGTTCCACTACTACATCGACCACGAGAATTTCGTGCGGCTCGTGATCGCCGAGAATCAGGCGGAAGGCCGCCATCTCAAGAAATCAAAGGCGATGCGTACGCTGAACCGGCCGATTCTCGAGCTGCTGAGCCGCGTCATCGCGCGCGGGCAGTTGGACGGGAGCTTTCGGCGCGGCATCGAACCGCTCGACGTGCACATGGCCATCGCCGCCCTGGGCAACTTCAACGTCAGCCACCAGCACACCTTCTCGGCGATTTTCCAGCGCGACATGGGCGCCAAGGGCGATGTCCGCGGGCGCTGCGCGGTCGTCACCGACCTGATCCTGAGCTACCTGAGCAATTCACCCCCACGCACTTCATAGAAGGAGACACGCAATGCAATCCAGAATCAGCCGTCGCACGGCGCTCAAGTCAGGCGCCGCGCTTGCAGTTTCGACTTCACTGCCCGCAGCGCTGCCGGCATGGGCGCAGGCCAAGCCCACGATCCGCTTCGCCGCGGTGTTTTCCGACAAGGACATCCGCGCGGACATGGTGCGCATGCTCGCCAAGGACGTCGGCGGCGATTTCAGCATCGAGACCTTCTTCGCCGGGTCGCTGTTCAAGCAGGGCACCGAACTGGTCGCCCTGCAGCGCGACAATCTGGAGCTCGGCAACATTGCGCCGCAGGATATCTCCAAGCAGATTCCGGCGTGGTCGATCCTGACCTCGGCGTATCTGTTCCGTGACGCCAACCACCTGTCCAGCTTCTGGTCGGGCGAACTCGGCGCACAGTACAAGAAGCAGGCCGAGGAGCAGGTGAAGATCAAGATCCTCGGGCCGACCTTCTTCGGCACACGCCAGGTGGGCCTGAAAGTGCAGAAGAGGATCAATACGCCCGCCGACATGGCAGGCATCAAGCTCAGGATGCCTCCGGGCGACGCCTGGCAGTTGCTCGGCCGCTCGGTGGGCGCCAATCCCACGCCCATGGCTTATGCCGAGACCTATATGGGCCTGCAGACCGGGGCGATCGATGGCCAGGACAACCCGCTTCCCAACGTCCAGAACATGAAGTTCTACGAGGTGATGTCGCAGATCGTGCTGACCTCGCACCTCATCGGCTACGACTTGTTGAGCATCAACCTCAAGACCTGGAACGGCATGACGCCGGCGCAGCAGAAATCCTTCCAGGCTGCGGTCGACAAGGCGCTCGCCTGGAGCGCGGCGGAACACCAGAAGCGTGAAGCGGAGCTCGCCGATGGCTTCAGGAAACAAGGCCTCGAGGTCTACGCCCCGGATGTCAGCACTTTCCGCGCGCACGCGCAGAAGGTGTACCTTGCTTCCGACGAGGCCAAGGAGTGGCCCAAGGGCATGCTCGAGAAGATCAATGCATTGAAATAATGCGCCCCGCCGCGGCCTGGTTGCACAGGCGGGCGGAGAACATCGCCGCGGGCTTGCTCGCGGTGATGTTCGTGGCCTTCATCCTGCAGATCGTCTTTCGCTACCTGCTCAATTTCCCGACGGGCTGGTCCACCGAGCTCACCATCATCGCGTGGCTGTACCTGGTGCTCTGGGGCTCGGCATTCGTGCTCACGGAGAAGGAGGAGATCCGCTTCGACTTGATCTACAGCTCGGTCGGCAAGCGCGCGCGCATCGGCATGGCGATCGCCTTCGCCCTGGCCGTGGTGGTGCTCTACGCCGCGGCGCTGCCGGCGAGTTATGCCTATGTCAGCTTCATGGCAGTGGAAAAGTCGTCCTACCTCAAGATTCCGCTGAACTGGCTGTACTCCATCTACCTGGTCTTCAGCGTCGCGGTGATCGCGCGCTACCTCTGGCTGCTGTCCCGGCTCTTGCGCGGCCGCGACCCCGAGGCGGCGGACGTCACAAGAGTGAGCTCTGGCCTTTGAGCGCGCCTTTCGCCCTGTGCCTCGCGGCGATCATCGCCCTGAGCCTGCTCGGGCTGCCGATCGGCCACGCGATGATCGCCGGGTCGATCCTGTACCTGGCTGCCAAGGGGCACGACCTGGGCACCGCTGCCGAGCAGCTCCTGAACGGGATGTACACGAGCAATCTGCTGCTGGCCATCCCCCTGTTCATCCTCGCCGCCGAATTCATGAACAGCGGCAGCATCATGGATCGCCTGCTGCGCTTCTGCAACGCGCTGGTCGGGCGCTTCCGCGGCGGCCTCGCCCAGGTCAACGTGGCGCAAAGCATCATCTTCGCCAGCATGTCGGGCTCAGCGCTGGCCGACGCGGCAGGCTCGGGCAAGCTGATGCAGACCCTCATGACGCGCGATGGCAAGTACACGGCAAGCTTCGCCGCGGCGCTGACAGCCGTCTCCTCGGTGATCGGGCCGATCGTCCCGCCCTCGATTCCGCTGGTGCTGTACGCCCTGGTCTCCGACACGTCGATCGGCTACCTGTTCCTCGGCGGCATCGTCCCGGGGCTTGTGCTCGGCGGCGTGCAGATGGCGCTGATCGCGGTGACCGCAAGGCAGCGCAATTTCCCCGTCGAGGTGCGCATTCCGGTGCGCGAGTGGCCGCGCATCACCTGGCAGGCCCTGCCGGCGCTGCTGATGCCGGTGATCCTGCTCGGCCTGCTCTACTCGGGGGTGACCACGCCCACCGAGGCCGCTGCCGCCGCCGCCGCGTACGCGCTGCTGGTCTCGGCCGCCCTGTACCGCAGCGTCAGCTGGCCGGGCATCTACGCCTCCTTGCTGACCAGCGCGCGCATCACGATATCGATCGGCATGCTGATCGCCGGCGCAATGGTGTTCAACTACGTGATCACGGTCGAGAACATTCCCAAGACGCTGAGCGCCGCGCTGAAGGTGTGGGAGCTTACGCCCTTCGCTTTCCTGCTGGCGGCGAACGTCCTGCTGCTGATCCTGGGCTGTTTCCTCGAAGGCACGACGATCCTGCTGGTGATCGTGCCGGTGCTGCTGCCCACGGCGCAGGCCCTGGGCATCGACCCGGTGCATTTCGGCGTGGTGGTGGTCGTCAACATCATGATCGGCCTGGTGACGCCGCCCTATGGCCTGCTCCTGTTCATGATGGTCAAGATCGCCCAGGTCTCGCTCAAGGATCTGGTGCGCGAGGTGCTGCCCTTCCTCTGGGTGTTGCTCGCAGCGCTGGCGCTGCTGACCTACCTGCCGCAGATCACGCTGTTCCTGCCCCGGCTTTTGGGCTACAAGGGCTGAGCGGCTTGCACCGTCCCTTCCCTCACTTCACGAGAAGAGCCATGACCAAAGCGATCTATGTGCTCAACGGACCGAACCTGAACCGGCTCGGCAAACGCGAGCCGGAGATCTATGGCACGACGACGCTCGCCGAGGTCGAGGAAATGTGCCGCAAGGCGGCCGGCAGCCGTGCCGTTGAATTCCGGCAGTCCAACGCCGAGCACCAGATCATCGACTGGATCCACGAGGCGATCGACCGGGGCGCGGGCATCGTCATCAATCCGGCCGGCCTGAGCTTCCGGTCGATCCCCATCCTCGATGCCCTGAAGATGTTTCCCGGACCGATCTTCGAGTTGCATATCTCCAATATCCACCGCCGCGAGGCGATCTACCATGACTCGCTCATGTCCAGGGCCGCGACCGCGGTCATCATGGGACTCGGAGCCGACGGCTACCCGACCGCGGTCGCGGCGATGCTGCGCTTGCTGTCCAAATAGCGATGCTGCGATCACTCCTTTGCGGGCTCATCGGCGCCGGGATCCAGCGCTCGCTGGCGCCGGCCTTGCAGGAGGAGGAAGCGAGGCAGCACGGCATGCAGCTTCATTACCAGCTGATCGACCTGGACTGCGCGCCCTGCGGTGCCCAGGCGCTGCCCGTGCTCATCTCGGCGGCGCGGATCATGGGGTTTGCCGGCCTGAATATCACTTACCCGTGCAAGCAGAGCGTCATCCCGCTTCTCGATGCTGTGTCCGAGGAGGCGCGCGCCATCGGCGCGGTCAATGCGGTCGTGCGCGAAGGCAGCCACCTTGTCGGTCACAACACCGATGGCTCAGGCTGGCGCTGGGGCTTCCGGCGCGCCCTGCCGCAGGCAGATCTGTCGCGTGTGGTGCTGCTGGGCGCGGGCGGGGCGGGCTCGGCGTGCGCGGATGCGGTGCTGCGCCTCGGCGCGGCCGAACTGGTTATCTTCGACCAGGACTCGCAACGCGCCACGGCTCTGGCGCAGCGGCTGAACCAGTACCTCGGGGGCACTCGCGCCAGCGCCAGCGCTGACCTTCGCGCGGCGATGCTCGGCGCAAGCGGCCTCATTCATGCGACGCCCACCGGAATGGCGTCGCTGCCCGGCATGCCGCTGCCGCAGGAGTGGCTGCGGCGCACGATGTGGGTCTCGGAAGTCGTCTATGTGCCCCTGGCGACGCCGCTGCTCGAGGCGGCGCGGCGCATCGGCTGCGAAACAGCAGACGGCGGGCACATGAATGTCGGACAGGCGATCGGCGGCTTCAAGCTTTTTACCGGGCTGGACGCCGACGCGCAGAGAATGGACGCGCACTTCCGAAAGCTCGTCTCATGATCATCGAAAGCGAGCAAGACCTCACCCAGGCCGTACTCGACGCGATGCAGCGCACGCCCGATACGCGCACGAAGGAAATTCTTTCGGCGCTCGTCAGCCACCTTCACGCCTTCGTGCGCGAGGTCCACCTGACCGAGCGGGAGTTCCAGGCGGCGATCGGCCTGATCAATGCCATCGGGCAGAAGACCACTGCGAGCCACAACGAGGCGATGCTGCTCTCGGGAGCGCTGGGCGTGTCCAACCTGGTGTGCTTGCTCAACAACGGCGCGAACGGCGCCCGGCCCACGCAGGCCAACAACCTGGGGCCTTTCTACCGGGCGGGTGCGCCCCGCTGCGAGGACGGCGCCTCGCTGCTGCGCTCGCCGACACCGGGACCGGAGCTGGTCTTCAAAGGATTTGTTCTGGATGAAAAGCGCCATCCCGTCGTCGGCGCAGAGGTCGATGTCTGGCATTCCTCCTGCGTCGGCCTGTACGAGAACCAGGATCCGGCGCAGGCCGACATGAACCTGCGCGGCAAGTTCGTGACGGGCGCCGACGGGTCTTTTGCCTTTCGCAGCGTCAAGCCGGCGGGCTATCCGGTGCCGACCGACGGCCCCACCGGCGCTCTGTTGCGCGCCCAGCAGCGCCACAACATGCGCCCGGCGCATCTGCATTTCCTGATCTACAAACCGGGCTTCAAGACCATCGCTTCCCAGGTCTACGACGCGCAGGACCCGCACCTGCATAGCGACAGCCAGTTTGGCGTGACCCAGGCGCTGCTCGGGCAGTACCTGCGGCACAGCGACGGCAGCTTTGCGCTGGAATTCAGCTTCCTGTTGGAAGCCGGCGAAGCCCGGCTGCCCACCCCGCCGATCAGCGCCAAGGCCGCCGCGGCGTAAGCCTTACGCGGACTCAGGGCAGGAGCACGATCTTGCCTTGCACCTGGCGCGTCTCGAAGCGCGCCAGCGCCTGGGCGAAGCGCTCGAGCGGGTAGCGCGCCGTGATCACGGGAGTGAGCTTGCCCTGGGCGTAGAGCGCGTAGAGCTCGTCCTGCACCGCGCGCACGCGTTCGGGGTCGCGCGCGCGGTAGTCGGTCCACTGCAGTCCGGCGACCGAAACATTCTTGACCAGCAGATAAGCCGCCTTCACCTCGGGGATGCGCCCGGCGGCGAAGCCGATCACGACCAGGCGGCCGCACCAGGCAAGCGCGCGCAGCGCGGCGTCGAAGACGTCGCCGCCGACGCTGTCGAGCACGATGTCCACGCCACGCTGGCCCACGGCAGCGTGCACCTGCGCGCGCAGGCTCGCGCGCAAGTCCGGCGCCGCCAGATCGACGACGTGATCGGCGCCGTGGCGCCGCGCGAGTTCGCCCTTTTCCGCGCTCGTGACGCCCGCCAGGACGGTGGCGCCGAGCGCCTTGGCGAGCTGCACGCCGGCCAACCCGACGCCACCCGTCGCGCCGGTGATCAGCACGGTTTCGCCGGTCTTGTAGGCACCGCGTTCGAGCAGGGCGAAGTGGGCGGTCTGGTAGGCCAGGGCAAGCACCGCGCCCTCGTCGAAGGGCATGTCTTGCGGCATGCGGTAGCAGATCGCCTCGGGCACCGCAAGCTTTTGTGCATAGCCGCCGTACTCGGGCAGGGCCATCGCGTGATCGCCCAGGCGCAGCCGCGTCACGCCGGCGCCGACGGCGCCGATCACGCCCGCGACCTCCTTGCCCGGGCTGAAGGGGCGCGGCGGCAGCCACTGGTAGCTGCCCCGCATCACCATCAGATCGGGAAAGTTGACGCCGATCGCGCGCGCCTCGATCAGCACTTCGCCGCGGCCGGGCAC
>JBAQUQ010000251.1:0-2086 GCA_049297615.1 Burkholderiaceae bacterium | reverse complement strand
GCGCTCGACGCGGCGCGCGCTGCGGGCTGGGGTTCGATCGTCTCGGCGCGCTCCGGCGAAACTGAAGACGTGACGATCGTGCATCTGGCCGTCGGCTGGGGCGTGAAGCAACTCAAGGTGGGTTCGTTCGCTCGCTCCGAGCGCATGGCGAAGTGGAACGAGGGACTGCGCATCGGCGAGGCGATCGGCAGCCAGGCCCTGCCGCCGCGCGGCGCCTTTCCCTGGTCGAGCTGAGCCCTGTGAGCTGTGCCATCCCGGCGAACGCCGCGATGCACCGCTTGGCGCGCGTTACGATGCACCGCCACCACGACGAGTCGAGCATGGACCCGAATCGAGTCAAACCCGAAAGCATCGCCGCCCAGGCGCTGGGCTGGATCGACGACAAGACACGCGCGATCACGCCGCCGATCCACACCTCGAGCACCTACCTGCGTGACACCGACAACCAGTACCGCTCGGGGCGCGCCTACGCGCGCGCCGACAACCCGGCGTTCGACCAGGCGCAGGCGGTGATCACGCAGCTGGAACATGGCGCGCACGCTGCGCTGTTCGCCTCCGGCATGGCGGCCGCCACAGCCGTGTTCCAGGCGCTCGCGCCGGGCGACCATGTGCTGGCACCCAAGGTGATGTACTGGTCGCTGCGCAACTGGCTGATGAATTTCGCGACGCAGTGGGGGCTCAACATCGAGCTCGTCGACATGACTGATCCCCTCGCAGTGCAAGCGGCGATCCGGCCCGGCAAGACGCGCCTGGTGTGGGTGGAGACGCCTGCGAATCCGCTGTGGAGCGTCACCGACATCGCCGCGACCGCAGCGCTGTGCCGTGCCGCCGGCGCGCGCCTGGCGGTCGATTCGACCGTCGCCACGCCGGTGCTGACCCAGCCGTTGCTGCTGGGCGCCGACATCGTGATGCACGCCGGCACCAAGTACTTGAACGGTCATTCCGATTTGATCGCCGGCGTGCTCGTGACGCGCGCCGACGACGACTTCTGGCGCCGCATCAAAACGCTTCGCGCCCAGCTCGGCGCCACCTTGGGATCGTTCGAAGCCTGGCTGCTGCTGCGCGGCATGCGCACCCTGTACCTGCGTGTGCGCGCCGCGTCGCACTCGGCGCAGCGCGTCGCCGAACACTTTGCGCGGCACCCCCTGGTTCGCGGGGTGCTGTACCCTGGCCTGGCGCAGGCCCAGGGTCATGCCATCGCTGCGCGCCAGATGCACGGCGGCTTCGGCGGCATGTTGTCGATTTGCGTGGCGGGCGGCGAAGCGGCAGCGATCGCCACGGCTGCCCACGTGCAACTCTGGAAGCGCGCCACGTCCCTGGGAGGCACCGAGAGCCTGATCGAACACCGCGCCAGCGTCGAAGGCGCAGGCACGCCGGCACCGGCCGACCTGCTGCGCCTGTCGCTGGGAATCGAAGACGGCGACGATCTGATCGCCGATCTCGAGCAGGCTTTGGTTAGGGCGCATCGGTAGCGTTGCGAGCGAAATTCCTTGCGCCCATGACAGCGCCGGCAGGCCGCCACCGCACACTCGAGGACGTCGTGGGTCAGACCCTCGGCCCACCCGAGCCCGCCCTGCTGCGATCTACGGCAATGGCATCACCACCGCCACGCCGTTGGCCATGCTGACGTACAGTGAATTGCCGCTCACTGCAAGCGCGCGTGGAAACGAGAGCACGCCGGGCAACGGACCCGGGACAAAGGCTCCTCGACCCGGCGTTCCCGCGACCGTGCTCACCACGCCTGCCGGCGTGATCTTGCGGATCGTGTGGTTGGAGGTGTCAGCCACATAGACGTTGCCCGCGCTGTCGGTGGCCACGCCTTCCGGGGAGTTGAAGCGCGCCGCCGCACCCGTGCCGTCGGCGCTGCCAGAGACGAACGCCGAACCCGCGAGCGTGCTCACCACGCCTGCCGGCGTGATCTTGCGCATCGTGTGGTTGGATGTATCCGCCACATAGACATTGCTCGCGCTGTCGGTGGCTACGCCCTGCGGGCCAAAGAAGCGCGCCGCCGCTCCCGTGCCGTCGGCGCCGCCAGGAAAGCGTGCCGAGCCTGCGAGGGTGGTCACAACGCCTGCCGGCGTGATCT
>JBAQUQ010000250.1:0-11968 GCA_049297615.1 Burkholderiaceae bacterium | reverse complement strand
GGATCAGGGTCTCGAGGCACCCAGCCTGCCCGGGGCAGCTTGCGCGCGCGGGCTCGCCCGGCGCCGCCAACTCGCCGCCCCGAACCAGGCAGCGCGCCGTGTAACCGGCGTGATACCGGCACGCTGTGGCGTAGTACACAACAGCACCGTTGTCACCCCCCGAGCCATGGTGTTCCCGACAAGGGGTCGGCACGGGCCTACTGTCGACATGAACTCAGCTCAAGCAATCCTCTCGATCCAAGCCGCCCCCAGCGCCTCCGGTCAAGCTGCTTCGCGCCGCATGTTCGGAGTCGCGGAGTGCCTCCTGGCACTGGGCCTGTTGTTGCTCGCCGCCCTGCTGCCATCGACGCTGCAGCTCGGACCCTCGGCATTCCCGGTCCAGCCCTCGGGACTGTTTCAGTCCTCCACCACGCCGTCGGACGCGGACGAATGGCTGGTGGCCTACAGCGCCGACGACGTCCCGGCGGCGGCCAAAGCTGCTGCGGCCTCGGTTCAGGATGCTGCCGCCAAACCTGCTCCTCGCGCTCCGGTCATCCTGGCCAAGGACGCCGTGCTCAAGCTGCCCAACGCGCCCGTCGAGCTGCGCCGGCTGATCAATCAGGTTGCCGCCGAAGTGAAGATCGCCCCGGCCTTGCTGCACGCCGTGATCGCCACCGAATCGGGCTACAACGTCGACGCCTTGTCGCCGCGCGGCGCGATCGGGCTGATGCAGCTGATGCCCGCCACGGCGCAGCGCTTCGGCGCACCCAACCCCTACGACCCGCGCGACAACGTATTGGCCGGCGCCAACTATCTCAAGTTCCTGCTCAAACTCTTCCGCAATGACATGGAACTCGTGCTCGCCGCCTACAACGCCGGTCACGGTGCTGTCATGCGCGCCGGCAATCGCATCCCCGAGTACCCCGAAACCATGGCCTACGTCCCCAAGGTCATGGCCTATATGCGTTGCGCCAGAAGCGCCGCCTGCCGCCCGACATGAGGCGCGCTCGCGAGCCTGGCGACAGCGCTGCGCTGCCTCTTCAGGTGCTCTTGAGGATTGCCAGCCCCTTGAGGTAATCCCCTTGCGGAAACAGCAAGGTGGTGGCGTGGTCGGGCGCAGCGCCCAGGCGAGCGTAGAACACGCCGTCGACACCGGCGTCGATGGCGGCACCCGCGACAATCTTGTGGAACAGCTCGGCGCTGATGCCCCCCGAGCACGAGAACGTGAACAGGACGCCGCCGCTGTCGAGCAGCATCAGGGCCAGGCGATTGATGTCTTTATAGGCGCGCGCCGCGCGTTCAGCGTGCATGGCCGTCGGCGCGAACTTGGGCGGGTCGAGCACGATGGCGTCGAAGCGCCGGCCGGCGTCGAGAAAGCGCCTCAAGGTCTGGTTGGCGTCGGCTTCGACGGCTTCGTGCTGCGCCGCGCCGACGTCATTCAAGGCGATGTGTTCGGCAAGCCGCGCCAGCGCCGGCGCCGAGGAATCGACACTCACCACCTCTCGGGCCCCGGCGCTCAGCGCTGCAACGCTGAAGCCGCCCGTGTAGCAAAAACAATTCAGGATGCGGCGATAGCCGAAGCGCCGCACCACGTCGGCAAAGAGCTTTCGGCTGTCGCGCTGGTCCAGGTAGAAACCGGTCTTGTGGCCTTGCGCGATGTCGACCTTGAAACGCCAATCGTGTTCCCTGATTCCGACCTCGGTCGCGCCGCTGCCGCGCAGCCAACCGCAGCGCGAATCCAGTCCTTCGCGCAGACGCATGCCCGTGTCACTGCGCTCATACAGGCGTGCGCAGCCGGTCGCGGCGAGCAAGGCATCGGCAATCTGAGGCTTCCAGCGCTCGACGCCGGCGGCGAGAAACTGCGCGCACAGAGTGTCGCCATAGGCGTCGACGATCAGGCCCGGCAGGCCGTCGGCCTCGCCGTGCACCAGGCGGGCGGCGTCGCTGGGCAGGGCCAGGCGCGAGCGCAAGGCGACGGCTTGGGCGATGCGCCGCTCGAAAAACGCGGCGTCGATGCGCTCGGCCTCGACAAAGCTCCAGGCGCGCAGGCGGATCTGCGAATGCGGGCTGTACGCTGCCCACGCGAGAAAGGCGCCGTCGGCACCGACGACGCGCACGGTCTCGCCCGAATCGGCCTTGCCCTTGGCGATGCTGCCCTCGAAGACCCAAGGGTGGCGGCGCAGCAAAGAGCGCTCCTTGCCGTGGAGAAGCTGGATCGCCTTCATGCGCTCGACTCAATGGGTCGCGCGAACCACTTCGACGCGCCGGCGATCAGCCGCGCTTCTTCGCGCGTGGATGGGCCGCATCGTAGATTTTGCTGAGATGGCCGAAGTCGAGCTTGGTGTAGACCTGTGTCGTCGAGATGTTGGCGTGGCCCAGCAGCTCTTGCACGGCGCGCAGGTCGCCGCTGCTTTGCAACAAGTGCGATGCGAACGAATGGCGCAGCATGTGCGGGTGCACATGGGTGGGCAATTGCGCCGCGAACGCGTTTGCTTTCAAGCGTGCGCGCAGCTGGCCGGCACTCAGGCGCGTGCCGAGCCGGCTCACGAACAGCGCGGATTCGTTGCCGCGCGCCCATTGACTGCGCAGCGCGAGCCACTGGGCAATCGCCTGCAGGGCCGGGGCCCCCACGGGAACGCTGCGCCGCTTCGAGCCCTTGCCCACGACAAAGGCGCTCGCCTCGGCAAGGTCGATCCAGCCCGAAGCGGCAGCACCGGCGCGCACGTCCAGGCCGGTCAATTCCGCAACGCGCAAGCCGCAGCCATAGAGCAACTCGACGATGCAGTGGTCGCGTGCCGCCAGCACAGCGTCATTGCCCGAACCTGTCGGCTCGGCGCGGTGTTCGGCCAAGGCCACGGCCTGGTCCACCGACAGCGCCTTGGGCAGGGGCCGCCCCGCCTTGGGCGCGCGCACCCCCAGGACCGGGTTGTTCGCAACCCTGCCGTCACGCCCCAGCCAGCGGTAAAAGCCGCGCCACGCCGACAACGCCAGGGCGATGCTGTGCGGGGCCAGCCCTGCACCGTGCAGTCGCGCCGCCCAGAGCCGCACATGGTGTGTGCGGGCATCGACGAGACGCGTCTGGGATGCATCGGCAAAGCCCTGCAGCTTCTTGAAGGCATCGCTGTAAATGGCGAGTGTTCGCGGCGCGAGCCGGCGCTCGACCTGCAGGTGCACGAGGTGGGCGCGCAGCTGTGGGTCGATGGGCGCGCCCCGGTCTGTGGGCGTGTCCGATCTGGCGCCCGGCGGCGCGCGCATTCGTCGCTGCGGGCTCACCATCATCTGCTGATGCCTCAGCCCGCCGGCAACAAGCGCGACAACGCGGCGCCAGCCAGCTCGCCGATGCGACTGAGGAACTCGGTGCCCATGTCGGCGCTATAGCGCGTCGGGTCGGGGGAGGCCAGTACGAGCAGGCCGAAGGCCGCACCGGCCTCGCGCCGGCGCAGGGGCAAGAGCGCCATCGACATGACCGCGTCCGGCTCGGCCAGCCATTGCAAGGCTTCGAATCCCGCATTGGCCCCGCAGTAGGGCGCCGACAGGCTGCTCGCAAAAGTCTTCACGTCGGCACTGACACCGCGGGCGAACGCCGCGTCGGCGTAGGCCGGTGCCAATTCCCACAGCCGCAAACCGGCCTGCGGCACGATGAACTGGTGCATCAACTCGCGCAGCAGCAGCTCGGGCAGGTCGCCGGCCTGGGAGGTGAGCATCAGGCTGCGCGTCCAGCGGTGCAGGCGCTCGGCAATACTCAAATTTTCCTGGCCGTGGCGCAGCATCTCCATGATGCGCCACTCCAAACCCTTGAGCTTGTCGCGCAGCATCTCGATCTGGCGTTCTTGCAGGGACACAGCGCGCGCGCCGTGCGGGCTGGTGATCTGCACCTTGTCCAGCAATTCGGCGTGGCGCTCGAAGAAGGCCGGCGTCATGGCCAAATAGTCGGCGATGTCGGCCTCGGTCACGCCTCGGATGCCGCCTTGAAATCCGGCGTCCTTGTTCACGCTGTGGCTTTCATAGCTCGATTTCTCCTTCGTAAACGGATATCGCCGGCCCTGTCATCAGCACAGGGCTGGCCGCGCCTTGCCATTCGATCGTCAAGACGCCGCCGCGCGTGTGCACGTCGACGCGCGCATCGAGGCGGCCCAGGCGAATTCCGGCCACCACGGCGGCGCAGGCGCCGCTGCCGCAGGCCAACGTCTCGCCGGCACCGCGCTCGTGCACACGCAGGCGAATGCAGTCGCGCGCGACGATTTGCATGAAGCCGGCGTTCACCTTGCGCGGGAAACGCACATGCGATTCGATGCGCGGGCCGAGCTCGGCCACCGCGGCAGCCTCCACATCGCCGACGATCTGCACGGCGTGTGGATTGCCCATCGACAGCACGGCGACTTCGATGGGGTGGGGGCCCAGGCCAGTCCCGCCCAATGGCCACAGCTCCAAGCCGTTGACGCGGTGCGGCGTCAACCCGCTGGCGTCGAACGGAATGCGCGCCAGGTCGAAGACGGGCGCATTCATGTCGACCGTCACGCGGCCGTCGTCTTGCAGGCGCAGCTCGAGCAGATTGTTCACCGTCTGCACGCGCAGCACGCGCTTGTCGGTCAGGCCGCGGTCGCGAACGAAGTGCATGAAGCAGCGCGCTCCATTGCCGCAATGTTCGACCTCGTCGCCGCTGTTGTTGTAGATGCGATAGCGAAAGTCCACGCCGGGCGTGGCGCTGGGCTCGACGACGAGGATCTGGTCGGCGCCGACACCTAGACGCCGATCGCCCAGCACCCGGCACTGCGCTTCACTGAGCTCAATGCGCACCTTTGTCGCGTCGATCACGACAAAGTCGTTGCCCGCGCCGTGCATCTTGGTGAAGCGCAATTTCATGGCCGGTGATTATCGCCGCGCCCCTTCGCTCGCCTCAGTCACTTGCGTAAAACGGCGCCTCACCCGGCGGGCGCGTCTTGAATCGTTTATGCACCCACAGGTACTGCGCCGGGTCGGCGCGGATCTGGGCTTCGATCCAGCGGTTCAGGCGGGCTGTATCGGCCAGCGGGTCGGCGCTGGGGAAATCGCTCCAGGGCTCCAGGAAATGCACGACGTACCCTTGCGAGCCGGGCAGCATCTTGGCGATCACGGGTTGCACCACCATGTTCATGGCCCGCGCCATGCGCGATGGCGCGAGCAGGGTCGCGGCCAAGATGTCGAAAAACGGCACGAAAGCGGCGTCGCGCGCGCCGAAATCCATGTCGGGCAGGTTGAAAAAGGCTGCGCCCGAGCGAATCGCGCGCAGCAGGGGCCGGGCCGAGTCGGAGCGCGCGAAGACTTCGCCCTGGTTGAAGCGCAAGCGCCCTCGGCGAATGGCAGCATCCATGATGGCGTCGCTTTGCTGCTGGTAGATCGAAGCGACCCATTTCGATTGGAAGAGCTGGGTCGCGGCGCCCGCAACATCGAGTGCCATGAAGTGCGGCACGAGCCACATCACGGCACGCTCGCTGCGCTGCGCCAGGTGCACATCGCCTTCGACACGGATCAGGCGCTTCAGGCGTTGCGGCGGCGCGTACCAGAGCAAGCCGCGCTCGATGATGCTGCGCCCCAACCACTGGAAATGCTCGCGCGCGAGCCGGTGCCGCTCGGCGGGGTTCAAGTGCGGCAAACACATCGCGAGGTTGCGCAGCACGACGCGCCGCCGCGCGCCCACCACCGCGTAGAGAATCAAACCCAGGCCGCGGCCCAGCGGCGCGAGCACGGCCAGCGGCAAGCCGTGCAACAGCCACAGCGCGGCCAGAAGAATTCGTGCGCCCAAGGTGTGGCTCTCGCGGTGTCGGTTGCGATGTCGGCTCAATCCGTGCCGGCGTCATCGGCGCCACGCGGCCGCTTGTAGCGGTGATAACCCCACAGGTATTGCTCAGGGCACTTCAGGATCAATCGTTGCATGGCCAGGTTCACAGCGGCGGCGGATTCTGCCTGAGCCTGCGGGTCGGCGGGCAGCGCCTCGTCAAAGGGCAAGAAGTGCACCGTGAAGCCGCGGCCGGCGCCCAAGCGTTCACCCCACACCAACAAAGGCACCGCGCCGGTCTGCTGCACCAGGCGCGCCGCGAGCGTCATCGTGTAGGCCGGTTTGCCGAAGAATGGCGCCCACACGCCCATGCCCTCGGGGGGCACCTGGTCGGGCAACAGGCCCACCGATTCGCCGCGGCGCAGCGCCCGCAGCAACTGGCGTACGCCCGCCAGCGTGGCCGGCGCCGTGGCCAAGCCGGGGCGGGCACGCGTACGGTCCATCAGGTCGCGCAACACGGTTGCTCGCGCTGGGCGGTACAGCACCGTGATCGGCCCGTGTTGCGCTGCGTAATGCTGTGCGATCGCTTGCGCCGTGATCTCGAAACACCCCAGGTGGGGCGTGAGGAAGACGATGCCCCGGCCTCGGGCATGGGCGGCCTCGACCAGCTCGGTGCCGATGAGTTGGGGCTCGGGCGCGATGCGTTGGTTCGCAGGGCGCAGCCAAAGATAGGGCATCTCCATGATGGCGCGGCCGGCTTGCGCAATCGCCGGCCGCGCCGCCGCCGCGCTCACGCCGGCTTGCCGTGCATTGCCGACGAAGCGATGGCGGTAGCTCGGCGAGCACGCATAGGCCAACCAACCCAGTGCGGCGCCCACCCCGTGAAGAAGCCACAAGGGTCGACGCGAAAGCCATCGAGCGAGTGCGAACATGCTTCTATTGCTTCTAGACCAGTGCGAACATGTTTCTATAATTGCCCGCGTCGCCGAGTTAATGAACTACTTGCGGGGCGACGCACAGTGCCCCTGCGGGCCTGTGCCGGGCAGCGAGTCAAACCGCTTCTCCACGAATTCCGCTAAAGCGTTCGCCGCTCCTCCTCGCAACCAGGCCGGCAACGCAACCTGAAACTTGAAGGAGTCTAGAAGTGGCCAACGATTTCCTGTTCACGTCCGAATCCGTCTCCGAAGGTCACCCCGACAAGGTGTCCGACCAGATCTCGGATGCGATTCTCGACGCGATCTTCAAACAAGACCCGCGCTCGCGAGTCGCCGCCGAGACACTGTGCAACACCGGCCTGGTGGTCCTGGCGGGCGAGATCACGACGAATGCGCATGTCGACTACATCCAGGTCGCGCGCGACACGATCAAGCGCATCGGCTACGACAACACCGAATACGGCATCGACTACAAGGGCTGCGCCGTGATGGTCTGCTACGACAAGCAGAGCAATGACATCGCGCAAGGCGTGGACCAAGCGAGCGACGACCACTTGAACAGCGGGGCCGGCGACCAGGGCCTGATGTTCGGCTATGCCTGCGACGAAACCCCCGAACTCATGCCCGCGCCGATCTACTACGCGCACCGGCTCGTCGAGCGCCAGGCGCAGCTTCGCAAGGACGGGCGCCTGCCTTTCCTACGCCCCGACGCCAAGAGTCAGGTGACGATGCGCTACGTGAATGGCAAACCGAGTTCCATCGATACCGTGGTCTTGTCGAGCCAGCACGCCCCCGAGATGAGCGACGGCAAGAAGATGCTGCCCGCTTTCAATGAGGCCGTGATCGAAGAGATCATCAAGCCCGTGCTGCCCAAGGCCTGGTTGAAGGACACCAAGTTCCTGATCAATCCCACCGGGCGATTTGTCATCGGCGGGCCGCAGGGCGATTGCGGCCTCACGGGGCGCAAGATCATCGTCGACACCTATGGCGGCGCTTGCCCGCATGGCGGGGGCGCTTTTTCGGGCAAAGACCCGAGCAAGGTGGACCGCTCGGCCGCCTACGCTGCGAGGTACGTGGCCAAGAACATCGTCGCTGCAGGAATCGCCACGCAATGCCAGATCCAGGTGGCCTACGCGATCGGCGTGGCGCGGCCGATGAATGTGACGGTATACACCCATGGCACGGGCAAGATCAGCGACGAAAAGATCGCCGCCCTCGTCAACGAGCACTTCGACCTGCGCCCCAAGGGCATCATCCAGATGCTCGACCTGCTGCGCCCGATCTACGAGAAGACCGCGGCCTACGGCCACTTCGGCCGCGAGGAGCCCGAGTTCACCTGGGAACGCACGGACAAAGTCCAAGCGCTGCGTGCAGCGGCCGGGCTGTAAGCCCGGCGGGCGCGAAGCGTCCCTTGGACTTTGCGGCGCAGGCTAACTTCGCGCAAGCGAAGTTAAGGCGCGCAGCGCCGGCCGAAGCCACAAGGCCCAAGCGCTGCGTGGCTGCGTGGCTGCGTTGGGGCCAAGGGCAGCCTCAGCGCCACGCGAACGCCGGCTGGTCGAAGTGCGCGACGCGTGTCGCGCGATCCAGCAGGCACCACTCGCGGAACTGGTACAAGAAGGCAGCGGTCGGCGCGGCGATCCAGCCGTGCCCGATCGGCATGCGCAGCACCGGGTGCTCGGCGCCGCGCACCAGGTTGAGCAAGGGCGCGTCGGGACGCTCCAATTCGCGCAGCGTTATGCGGTGGATGCTGGCCACTTCCGCGGCATTGGCTCGCACGTCGCGCGCGGCTCCGCCCCATACCACGACCGGCGTGATCACATAGCCCGAGCGCGTGGCGTAGTCGTCCAGGCGGCCCAGCACCGCATCGGCGGTGAGCGCCAGGCCGACTTCCTCGGCCAACTCGCGCAGGGCCGCCTGTTCCGCGGTTTCGTCCGCATCGATACCGCCACCGGGCATCGCCCACTGGCCGGCGTGGCTGCGCAGGCCGGCCGCGCGCCGCGTGAGCAGCACAGCCGGCGCCTTGCTCCACTGTTCGTGGCGCGGCAGGCCGTTGACCTCGGCGCCGTGGCCTTCCTCGGTCAGGGTCAAGGCCACCGCGGCGCGGCGTCGCCCGGCGGTCTCGATCGCCCGCACGTCGAACCGGCGCAGCCGATGTCGCAGTTCGCCAGCGCTCGCAGCGCACTCCAATGCCATCGGCCAAGCATAGACGCAATGCCGCGAGGCGATGGGCCAGGCAGGCCGGAAGGCGGTGCGGCGCAGCTCAGGCCGGAGCCGCCCGAGACGTGATCACACGATTCATCCACGCTGCCGATTTGGCCACGGCGCCAAAGCTGAACAGATGCGCGCCAGCCACATTGCAGTCGGCATGGCGCAGGCAGTATTGCGCCACCGCGCGCAACTGTTCGCTGGGCTCGGTGTGCATGAAAAGGCGCACCGCGCCCATGCCTTGTGCCCCCATGGCGCGCAGCGACGCGCTGACGCCGCAGCGCTGCGCAAAGCGCAACAGCGTCGCCGCATTCGTCGGACCGGCCATGCCCACATAGACCGGCACACCCGGAAACTTGCGCGCCAGCTCGGCACAATATTCGACGATGCGCGCCGGCGCGAACGAGAACTGGGTGACGATTGCCGCGCCCAGGCCCTGCTCGGCGGCCAGCGCGAGCTTGTCGACGAGCGCCTGGTCGAGTGCGGCCTGGGGAATGCGCGGGTGTCCCTCCGGATAGCCGGGCAGGCCCACTTCGCGCAAGCCGCTGTCCGCAAGGACGCGTTCGCGCAGGACTTCGATCGCATCGGCGTAAGGGCCCGCGGGCAGCGGATCGTCGCCGCCGATCAGCAGCACTTTGCCGACCCCCATCTCGCGCACCGCCGTGCCCAGGAACGAACTCAACTCGCTGCGCGAAACGATGCGCCGCGCCGCGATGTGCGGCACCGGCTCCAGCCCCGCGTCACGCACGCTGGCCAGCGCCGCGAGCGATTGCGCGAGGCCGTGGTTCGGCAAGTGGTTCACATACACCCTTGTGCCGGCCGGCAGCAAGGCGGCGATGGCCTTCGCGTCGTCGGCGCGCTCGGGGCTCATCTCGAGCGAGCCGCCGATCATCAGTTCGGCCTCGCAAGCGGCCAGGCGGTCCGGCGCTGCGGCAAGGTTGGCAGTCATGGATATCGACACCGTCAGTGCCGCTTGCACGACACGACGAACGATTCATCGTTGAACCACAGGCCGCCGTGTTTCTTCAGCACCGCCTGCGTCGCGTCGAGATAAGCGCCTGTGGTCACCACATCGTCAAGCATCTCGTCGGGGATCTGGTTCACGTAGATCGCTGCATTCCAGGCGGCGAACAATGTCGAAGTGCCGACTCGTTCGCCGATTTCGGAGGGCAGGGTGTGCATCTGGTAGCGAAACAGCGACTTGTCGTCGGGAGGTGCGGCGAGCGAGTAATTGCGCGCGTCGTGGCCCAGTTCTGCCTTCAAGGCCTTGAGCAGGGCATGCCGGTTCACACGAAACGGCGATTCGTCGGGCCAGAGCGCCTGGATGATTTCCAGGGCCGGGTCCTGCCCATAGGACTGAATTGCCACGAGCCGCCCGCCCGGCGCGAGGCTGCGCACCAGGGGTGCAAGGATCTTCTGCGCCTTGAATGTGGCCGCCGTGCGCGCGCGCCACGGCTGCGACGCCAGGATCAGGTCGTAATCGCCCAGCGTCTGGCCGGGTTTGGGGATCACGCTGTCGAGCAAGAACTTGTGATCGTCGCGATAGATGACGAGCACGGTCGGCCGGGCGTACACCGGGTTGCCGGTCTTGGCACTGGGTTGGGTTTGCCAGCCGTGCGAAAGCATGGGGCCGAGCGCGCCGATCTGCTCTTCATATTCATGCGCCGAGTGGCCGGTGAGGCGCACCGTCTGCCAGTTCAATGCGGCCGCCGCTGCGACGTCGCGCGGCATCAGGCGCGGCGCTTCGGAATAGTTGAGGTTGGTGATCACGAGGACGGTGTGGGGGTGCTCGAAGAATCGATCCGCCATCTTGTCCAAGCCCAGGCGCACGTCCTCCAGGCTGATTTCCTTGGCGACCACCAAGAGCGGCACGGTCGGAAACTGCCGGTGCGCGCTGCGCATCAGCCGCGCGAGCACGGTGGCGTCGCCCATTCCGGCATCGAACAGGCGCAGGCAGGGCGGACAAGGATGCAACTGTTTCAGTTCCTGGGCGGCACGCGCCGCGACCGCCGCCTTCTCGTTGCAGGTATTGACGAAGGCCAGGTATTTCTGGCGGTTGTCGTAGAAGCGAAACGGCGGCGAAGCGATTTCTGTCGGCGGCTCGAGCGCCCTGTCGCGCACGGCGCGGTCTGGTGCAACAGCGCGCCCCTGGCTCGATTCGCTGACGGCCGTGCTGTCTGTGCGAGTCATCAAGGAACTCCCTCTGTTCAGACCCAGCGCCAGCCAGGCCAAGGATAGCCGGGCCAGCGCACGGCGTGCTGGGAGCGCCCCGGTAAGGCTTGCGAGTATGCCGTGTTCGGCGCCGCTGTCGAGAACGTAAGGGTCCTCGCCGCGCGAGCAGCAGCGGTTCTTTTTCATTCGACGGTCGGTTTTCCTGAAGGCACGCTGGTTCGGCGGCCGCGTTCGAGCAGGGCGGCGTTTGGCATGATGCGTCATGCTCAGCCTCGATGACCTGCGTCGCTACGCCGTCGCGCGCAGCCTGTTCACACCGACGAGTTTGGCGCGTGCCATCGCCAAATTGGGGTTTGTGCAGGCCGACCCGATTCGCGCCCCAGCGCGTGCGCAAGACCTGCTGCTGCGCCATCGCGTCAAGGGCTACCGCGTCGGCGACCTCGAGCGCCGCTATCCCAGCCTGGCGATCGAAGAGGATTTCTTCGTCAATTACGGCTTCGTGCCGCGCACCACGCATCAGCTCATGCACCCACGCACGCCGGGCACGGTGTGGGCGAAGTCGCGTTGGGCCCAGGCGCAAGCGGTGCTCGAATTCATTCGCCAGCGCGGCGTCGTGCACCCGCGCGAGGTGGACGCGCATTTCGCGCAGGGCAAGGTGCGCAATTGGTTCGGCGGCTCGAGCAATGCCAGCACGCAATTGCTCGACGACATGCACTACCGCGGCCTGGTGCGGATCGCGCGCCGCGAGGCTGGCGTGCGCCTGTATGCACCTCGCGAAGCGCAGGCGCCGGCGCTCGATCCGAGCGCTGCGCTCGACGCCCTCGTCGATGTGGTCGTGCGCAAGTACGCGCCCTTGCCGGCGCGCAGCTTGAGCGAGCTGTTGGGCCACTTGCGCGGCGGCGCGCCGCAGTGGGCCCATTTG
>JBAQUQ010000249.1:0-9079 GCA_049297615.1 Burkholderiaceae bacterium | reverse complement strand
GCGCAACGCTTGCGTGCGGCTGCGCCGGTTCGAGGTCGAAGAACAGATGCCGCTGCGCGAGCCGACGCAGCATGGTGGGACGGGTGCGATGGCGCGGGTCACGCTGCACGCGCGCGCCCTCGGCCTGCGCGAGCCTGAGCGTGGCCGCGTCGCGCGGCACGAAACCGAGCTTGGCGTAGAACCACCAGGCGCCGGACTCGAGCGCTTCGTCGTTGTCCTTGCCGAGCTGGTACGGCTCGATGCTGAACGACGTGCTCCCGAACACCTTGCGCAGCGCAGCCAGCCAGCGCGCGAAGGTGAACGCCGCCTCGGTTGCGCGAAAGGTCTCGAAGGTGTTGAACGACAGCGCCGCGCCGCGGCCCATGATGTCGGCCTGCGCGTAGCCGATCGGCACGCCGTTGCGCAGGGTCAGGCTGCCGTAGAACGAGGCCAGGGTGTGGCGCCGCTGCGGCACCACGCCGATCAAGGCGAAAGCCAGACCGTCGCCATCGTCGACGTAGCACGCGTCGCGCGCTTCGGCGAAGGAGAAGGCTTCGAGCGAGCGCGCCCGCGTGACCATCGCGCCGCGCGCCAGATTGACGATCTGCTCGCCCTCGCGCACCGACATGCGGCGCACCGAACAGGGGGAGCGCGCCATCTCGGCGCGCAGGTCGGGGCGTGCGCGCGGCGGCGCCTCGGCCCGAAACACCACGCTCGCGGCAGCGAAATGAGCCGCGCTTCGCGACGGCGTGTCGGGCCCGGGCGCGAGCACGAAGCTCGCATCGATGGTGTCGGAATAGACCTCTCGCGTGAATCCGTCGCCCGGCATCGCGGCGATGCGCCGCAACAGAAACACGGCGTCGGTTTCTTGCGCGCCGCGCAGACGATCGAGCGCCGCATAGCCCGGCAACTTCAGCTCGAACAATGCCTGCGCCTCGGCCGGCGTGAGCAGGGGCGGCAAGGCGCGCGCGATGCGCACCTCGGCTTCGATGTCATCGCGGTCCAGGCGCAGTTGCTTCGGCCAATGCAAGGCGAGCCATAACGCCTGAGCGGCGAAGAAACGGTAGTGGATCGCCGTGCCGGCGATGCCGCTGCCGGCCAGCGCTGCGCGGTGCGCAACCAGGTCGGCGCGCCCGGCAAAGCCGGCCAGCATGGTTTGCGCCTGCGCCAACACCGCTGCGTTGTCGGGGTAGGCGCGGATGAAGCACAGGGCTTCGTGCAGGCGCAGCACGGCGCGCGCGCTGGACAGGCGCGTGCGCGCGAGTTGCTTCAGCAGCGCGAGCTTTCTGACGGAAGCCGCCGGCCCGAAGTCGAGGCGGTAGCGTTCGAGCGCGGCGAGCGGAGTCCAGGACATGGCGGGCAATGCTAAGGCCGCGTGCCGCCGATCCATCGATTCGACGGCGATTGCTGCACGAAACGCGTTGCCGACGCGACGGCTCAGACCGTCCAGACTTTCCGAATTTCGTAGCGGCTGCCTCGAGGCAAGCTGACGGACTGCACCAGTACGAAGGAATCGAGCCGCCAGGCGATCGGCGCCAATGCCGGAATCGTGCGCGGCTCGCGCGCGTCGCGCAGCAGGCTCAGGTGGGGCACGAAGTCCTTCGCATCGAAGCCGATGTCGGAGCGGCTGAGCGCGCTGCGCAATCGCGTGGCGAGTTCCTGCAACTCAGCTGGCACGACGCTCGCGCCGGCCCAGGCGATCCGGTTGCGTCTCCAGTAACCCGGCTGGTCCAGAACGAGTGAACAGGCTCGCGGCGCGACGTCGCCACCGGCCTGCTCGACCTGGGCGACGCGCGCCGGCTCGACATTGCCGAGAAAGGCGAGGGTGATGTGCAGGTTCTCGGCAGGAATCAGTCGTCCGCCGCACACCGCATGCAGTTCGTGTCCCCAATGCGCGAGCCGGGCGCGCGCACGCGCGTCCGGCCAGAGCGCGAAAAACAGCCTCATTGCCCTCACATTCGCAGCGCAGGGAACCCGGCTCGGGCGCAGCACCCAGCGATCTGCATGCAAGTCTACGCCCGGACCTCTGCGTGGCGGCGAAGGGGCACCGTGCTGCCTCGTGCGTCCCGCAAAACTTTGCTTGCGCGGCCGGCGCGCCGCGCCTACGATGCATTCACAGTCGATGCGGTCAATTCCGGCGCGCAGCGCAAGATTCGGAGGCACCTATGTCTGAGCTCGATAAGGTCATCGGCGAAGCCGTTTCCAACCAGCATGCGCCATTTCTGGTCGCGATGACAGGCAGTGCCGAGGGCATCACCTGGTCTGGGGCGGCCGGGGAACGCAGTCCGGGGCAGGCCGCAAGCGTCGACACCGTGTTCCGAATTTTTTCGATGACGAAAGCGGTCGGGAGCATGGCCGCGATGATCCTGATGGACCGCGGCAAGCTCAGCGCGGACGCGACGGTCCAGAGCATCCTGCCCGAGTTCGCCGATCTGAAGCTGCTCGAGGGTTTTGGCCCCAGCGGTCCAAAACTGCGCGCGCCACGCATCAAGGCCACGGTACGGCATCTGGCGACGCATACCTCGGGGCTGGTGTACGAGTTCTGGAACGCTGACGTGCCGCGCTACATGGAAGCGACCGGGGCGCCGAGCATCCTGTCGGGACTTCTGAAGTCCCTGAACTACCCCCTGCTGTTCGAGCCGGGCGAGCGCTGGGATGAACAAGGGTGCGCTCGACGGCAAGCGCATCATGAGCGAAGCGGGTCTGGACAGGCTGCTTGCGAATCAGATCGGCAACACGCCCATCCCCCGCCTGAAGACGGCGGTGCCGGCGGTCACAGCCGACGCCGAATTCTTCCCGGGCAAGCGCAAGTCGCACAGCATGGCCTTCATGCGATTCGAAGAAGACATACCCGGCATGCGCTCGGCCGGATCGCAGGGCTGGGCCGGCGTGCTCAATACCCATTGCTGGTTCGACCCCAAGGCCAATGTCGCCGGGCTGCTGATGACACAGTCGCTGCCCTTCGTCGAGCCGCGCTTCGTGTCGACCTACGAGACCTTCGAACGCGCGGCATACCGCCACGCGCGCACCTGAATTCGGCTTTTGGCGCGCCCGCTACGTCCTGCCTTTCAGCCGGGAGTCGAGATCCGCGAACGGCTGGTAGGTGGCCGGCGGTGTCGTTTCGCTGGCCTGGGAACGTGCTGAGGAATCCAGATACCGCGCGTGTTCGTTGTCGTGGCAGTACACGCACAGCAGCTCCCAGTTGCTGCCGTCGGGCGGGTTGTTGTCGTGGTTGTGGTCGCGGTGATGCACCGTGAGCTGGCGCAGGTTCTCGCGCGTGAATTCGCGCGCGCAGCGGCCGCAAATCCACGGGTAGATCTTGAGCGCGCGCTCTCGATACTGCTGCTCACGCTGCTCCCGGTTGCGTCGCGCCTCGGCGACGACGCGCTCCAGCCTGTCGTGATCCGGTTTGCTCATCTGCACCCGCCCGAACGCCTCGGCCGGCAGCATTGTGGTACGGCGGGCGGGCCTGCGCAACGCTCGTCAAGGCCTCGGCGCGCTAGCCCGTCTTTCTCAACTCGCCGTTGTTTTCCCGGGAATCGAGCGATTTTGCGCTCGCAAGTACTTGATTCATAACACCGGAGTTGAGCGGACTGCTTGTAGTGAAGACTTTGGTCGTTGCACTCGTGTGCTTGGTTTCGTACAGTGCGGCGCATGTTCCTGCGCTGCCAGCGTCGCAAGAAGGACGGCAAGGTCCACGAGTATTGGAGCGTGGTCGAGTCACGCCGTCTGAGCGATGGCGGCGTGGTGCAGCGCCAGGTCCTGTATCTTGGTGAGATCAACGCCAGCCAGCGCGAGGCCTGGCGCAAGACCATCGAAGTGCAGGACCAGGGACGGCGCCGTCAGGTGGCGCTGTTCCCCGCGGGCTCGATGCCGTGCGACGACGTCGATGCCATCGGCGTTTGTTTGAGCCAGTTGCGCCTGGAGCGCCCACGCCAGTGGGGTGCGTGCTGGCTGGCGTTGCAGTTGTGGCAAGAACTCGAACTCGATTCCTTCTGGCGCCCACGCCTGCGCCCCTCGCGCGAAGGCACGCCGTGGCTGAAGGTGCTCAAGACGCTGGTGGCCTACCGGCTCATCGACCCGGGCTCGGAGTGGAGATTGCACCGCCAGTGGTTCGACGCCAGCGCGATGGCGGATTTGCTGGAGTCGGACTTTGCCCTGGCCGAGAAGAACACCCTGTACCGCTGCCTGGACAAGCTGGTCCAGCACAAGGACGAACTCTTCAAGTTCCTCGTGCGGCGCTGGGGTGAACTCTTCGGCGCCAAGTTCGACGTGCTGCTGTACGACCTGACCAGCACCTACTTCGAAACCGACCAGGACCGCGGGAACGATGATCTGCGCCAGTTCGGCTACAGCCGCGACAAGCGGGGCGACTGCCGCCAAGTCGTCATCGCGCTGATCGTGACACCCGAGGGGTTCCCGCTGAGCTACGAGCTCATGAGCGGGGACACCGCCGATTCCACCACCCTGAGCGGTTTCCTGGAGCGCATCGAGCAGCGCTACGGGCGGGCGAACCGCATCTGGGTGATGGACCGGGGCATCCCCACCGAGGACAGTCTGGCCAAGCTGCGCTCGATGGGCGCGAGCTATCTGGTGGGCACGCCCAAGGGGAGGCTGACGAAATTGGAACAGTCCTTCCTCGCCCAGCCCTGGGCGAAGGTGCGCGAGGGGGTGCAGGTGAAACGGCTGGCCACCGAGCAGGACGTGTACGTGCTGGCCCAGAGCGATGCACGCATCGGCAAGGAACGCAGCATGCGGGGCAAGCGGCTGCGCCGCTACATCGAACGACTCAAGGCGCTGCAAGGCCAGACGCTCACGCGCGACCAGTTGCTGATGAAGCTCGGCGCTGCCAGGCATGACGCCGGGCGTGCTGCAGCCCTGGTGAAGGTCTCGATTCCCAAGGCATCAATCCCCAAACAAGCAACAACCACCGCGAGCCTGGAGTTCAGGCTCGACCGCGCAAGGCTGCGCCAAGTGCGACGACGCGAGGGCCGCTACCTGCTGCGCACCAACCTGGTGGCCCAAGCGCCCGAGGCGCTGTGGCCGTTCTACATCCAGCTCACCGAGGTCGAGCAGGCCTTCAAGGAGATCAAGCACGACTTGGCCGTGCGGCCAATCTTCCACAGGACCGAGCCGCGCATCGAGGCGCACATCTTCGTGGCCTTCCTCGCCTACTGCGTGCAGGTCACGCTCAAGGCCCAGCTGCGGCAGCTCGCCGGGGGCATCACGCCGCGCGAGGTGATCGAGAAGTTCAAGACGCTGCAGATGGTGGACGTGCTACTGCCCACCACCGACGGGCGCGAACTGACCCTGTCGCGCTACACGCAGCCCGAGCCCGAGCACCGCATGCTGCTGGATCAACTGCGGCTGAGCTTGCCGAGCCAGCCGCCGCCCAAGATCTCCGCGGCAACGGCGCGTCAGAGCACCCCGGCACTCGCCATGTAGTGAAGACCTACGCGTCTCGCACAAACGAAATCAATAACTTAGCAGAGCTGTCGGAGCCCAGTTGAGAAAGACGGGCTAGTGTCGCCCGCGGCCGGCGCCATCCGTTCAGCTTCGCAGGTGATGCCATCGGCCAGTGACCGGTGGTGCACGCTGACGATGCCGAGCCGGCAGGGTCACGTTGCCTTCTGGCGTTTCAGCTGCGCGAGGATCAGCGCATTGACCTCGCCGGCCTTTTCCAGCATCACCATGTGGCCCGCGCCCTCCAGCACCTGCACCTTGGCGCCGCGCGGCGCGCGGGCGGCATGGGCGGCCGGGATGATGCGGTCCTCTCGGCCCCACACCAGCGTCATCGGCACCGCACTTCCGCACAGCTGCGCCACCGGCTGCTCGGCCTGCCGGCCGCCACCGAACAGCTTGGTGCCGAGCTGTGCCAGTACCTGTGGTACGCCGTCGAGCCTCTTGGTCTTGAGCAGGTCATCGAGCATCTGGCGGCTGACGAGCTTGGGGTCGGCGAACAACTGCTCGACCACCGGCTTGAGTTCGCGGCGCGTCGCCGCGGCGACGAAGCCCTCGGTGTAGCCGGTGTTGATCTCGACGCCCAGGCCGGCGCTGGCGATCAGCACCAGCGAGGCGACGCGCTGCGGCGCGGCGAGTGTCATCTGCGCCGCGATCGCACCGCCCATCGAGTGGCCGACGACGTGCACCCGCTCGACGCCAAGGTGGTCTAGAAAATGCAGCACGAATCCTGCCAGATCGGCCAAGGTCGCGCTGCCCGGCAGCCGCGCATCGGACTGCCCGTGGCCGGGCAGGTCGAGCGCGATCACCGGCGCGCTGGCAGCCACCGCGTCGAGGTTGAACAACCAGTTGTCGAGGTCGCCGCCGAAGCCGTGCAGGAACAGCACCGGTGTATATGCGGGCGCCCCGGGCGACGAATCTTCGCCGCGCCGCGTATAACGCACGCGGATGGCGTCGACCTCGGCCCATTGGTAGGCCGGCCCAGCTTCGGCCTCGTCGCCCTCGGCGGCTGCCGGCACGACATAGGCCGCGACATAGGCGTCGATCTCGGCGTCGCTGACCTCGGGCGAGGCCATCACGCCGAGCAGCGCCTTGACCGGCAGCACCTCGCCCGCTGCGGCCAGTTTGCGTCGCAGCAGGCCGGGGTCGGGCGCTTCGACCGCGTTGGCGATCTTGTCGGTCTCGACCTCCAGGACGGCCAAGCCCACCGTGATCGCCGTCCCTTCCTCGACCAGCCAGGAGACCACCTTTCCTTCGGCCATAGCCAGCCCCCATTTGGGCATCACGATGGGGGTGATTGCAGGCGCAGGCATCAGTGCTTGCCTCCAGCCCTGGAGCGCTTGACGGCGGCAACGATCTGAATGGCGCTGGGGATGTAGAGGTCCTCCAGCACCGGTGAGAACGGCACCGGCGTGTGCGGCGGCGTGACCATCTGGATCGGCCCGCGCAGCGCGCCGAATGCCGCCTGAGCCACCTGCGCCGAAACATCGGCGGCGATGCTGCAGCGCGGGTTGGCCTCATCGACGCAGACCAGGTGGCCGGTCTTCTCGACGCTCTCGAGGACCGTGGTTATGTCGAGCGGGCTGAGCGTGCGCAGGTCGATGACCTCGGCCTCGATGCCCTCCTTGGCGAGCGCGGTGGCGGCCTCGAGCGCGCGGTGCACCATCAGGCCGTAGCTGACGATCGACACCGACTTGCCCTCGCGCACCACATTCGCCTCGCCGAAGGGAATAGCGTACAAGGCCTCGGGCACCTCACCTTCGAAGCCGTAGAGGTTCTTGTGCTCGCAGAAGATCACCGGGTCGTTGTCGCGGATGCTCTGGATCAGCAGGCCCTTGGTGTCGTAAGGCGTGCTCGGGCACACCACCTTCAGCCCCGGGATATGGGTGAACAGCGGCGTCAGCATCTGGCTGTGCTGCGCCGCGGCGCGAAAGCCCGCGCCGACCATCGTGCGGATCACCACCGGCGTCTGCGCCTTGCCGCCGAACATGTACCTGAACTTGGCGGCCTGGTTGTAGATCTGGTCGAAACACACGCCCATGAAGTCGATGAACATCAGTTCGGCCACCGGGCGCATGCCGCAGGCCGCAGCGCCGATCGCCGCGCCGATGTAGGCGCTCTCGCTCAAGGGGGTGTCGAGCAAGCGGTCGCCATGCTTGGCGTACAGGCCCTTGGTGACGCCGAGTACCCCGCCCCAGGCATCGATCTCGCCACTGCCGCCGGCGCCGCCGACGATGTCTTCGCCCATCATGATCACCGTCGGGTCGCGCGCCATCTCCTGGTCCAGCGCCTCGTTGATCGCCTGCTTCATGCTGATCTTGCGTGCCATGGTATGGTCTCCTCGGTTCAATACGACACGTAGACGTCGGTGCTCAGGTCTGCCGCGCTCGGCAGCGGCGCGGCCTTGGCCTGCGTGACGGCGCTCTCGATCAGGCCGAGCACGTCGCGGTCGATCGCCGCCAGCTCGTTGGCCGTGATCACTCCGGCGGCGGTGACGGTGGCCGCGAACTTGCGCAGGCAGTCCTGGTTCGCGCGGATGTGATCGAGCTCGCCCTTGCCGCGGTAGGTCTGCGCGTCGCCCTCGAAGTGGCCGAAGAAACGCACCATCTTGCACTCCAGCAGCGCCGGCCCGCCGCCGGTGCGCGCGCGGCGAATGATCTCGCCGGCAGCCTCGAACACCGCGAAGAAGTCGGTGCCGTCCACTGTAACGCCGGGCAGGCCGAAGCCGGCCGCGCGGTCGACGTACGAATCGACCGCGACGCCGTAGTCGCGCGAGGTCGATTCCGCGTAGCCGTTGTTCTCGACGACGAAGATCACCGGCAGATTCCATACCGCGGCCAGGTTCAGGCTCTCGAGGAAGGTGCCCTGATTGCTCGCCCCGTCACCGACGAAGCTGATCGCCACTTCGTTTTTCTTGCGGTACTTCGCTGCCAGCGCAGCGCCGCACGCCAGGGGCGCGCCGGCACCGAGGATGCCGTTCGCACCCATCATGCCCTTGGACACGTCGGCGATATGCATCGAGCCGCCCTTGCCCTCGCACGAGCCGCCTCGTCTGCCGTAGATCTCCTTCATCATCGCCACCGGGTCGACGCCCTTGGCGATGCAGTGGCCATGGCCGCGATGCGTCGAGGCGATGCGGTCACCGTCACCCAGTTGGCCGATGATGCCCACGCCGGCGGCCTCCTCGCCGGCGTACAGGTGAACGAAGCCGGGGATGTCGCCGCGGCCGAAGTCGACGTGCAGGCGCTCCTCGAACTCGCGGATCGTGCGCATCTTGCGGTAGGCCTCGAGCAGTTCGGGCTTTTCCAACGGGAACGGATTGGCAGCCATGGCGTGGGTCTCCTGTGGTGATTGCGTCAGGGGGTTGAAGAAAGGCGGAACAGCCCGTCGATTGCTGCGATCTGCATGCAACGGGCCACGTCCACCGTGGGGAAAGCGTTCTCGCGCAGCGTGATCTGCACGCGGTCGCCGGCGCCAAAGGCCAGTTCGCGCTCGCCGTCGAGCGCCAGCACGCCGCCTTGGCTGATCACATCGAAGGGCTGGTCGGCCGGCATCACCTGCCAATGGGCGATCGGCACCGCGCGCACCATGCCCGGCGCGATCGGTGCTTGCAGCCGCAGCGTCGCCGGATGCTGTGCGC
>JBAQUQ010000248.1:0-3900 GCA_049297615.1 Burkholderiaceae bacterium | reverse complement strand
GGCGGGGGCGATTTCTGGGGCGGCGAGCAGCGCAGGACTGGAGTCGGCGCGCGCAGCGCGCTTCCACATCTGACTCGCCGCGCATGTTTGAGCGTAACGAACGAAGTGAGTGCAGCGAGTTCGCGGCGCGACTCCAGGCCGAGCAGCACAGCGGAGTCGGAGCGTAGCGGAGAACCGCCCCAGCATGAGCCCCCGCCGGGCCCCGCCGGGTGCCGCCTGCCGCGCCGCGCCGAGGTCTGGCAACTCGGCTACCCCGGGAGCCCGTTCCGAACCAGGCGGTGCACGCACAGCATGCATTGCTGCTCGACGCTCTTGATGGGAACGATGTGCATCCGCGAGCGCACGCGGCCTTGCAGATGGCCGCGGCATCGTCTCGGCCGCTAGAATTCCTGGGTCGCGATTCTGGGGGTACAGAACATGACGCACGCCCTTGTAGCCGCTGTCGCTCAAGCCGAGAAGCTCCCACCTGAGGAGCAAGACGTTCTCGCTGCAATTCTTGTCGAGGAAATTGCCTCGGAGCAGCGTTGGTCGCAATCCTTTGCACGCTCAGAGCATGTCTTGGAGGCGTTGGCTACAGAGGCGCTCGCAGAGCTCAAGGCCGGCAAAACCAGGCCACTTGACGAACTGCTGTGAAGTCGCAGACGACCGAGAAGTTTCGGTCGCTCGTCGCCGCCGCGGTTCCAGAACGCCAGGCCAGGGTTCGCGGCGCTTACCGTCTGTGGCGGGAGAACCCCGCGCATCCGTCACTGCGCTTCAAGAAAGTTCACCCTCGCCTGCCAATCTACTCGGTTCGCGTTGACCTCAACTGGCGAGCAGTGGGTGTACTGGAAGAGGAAACCATGCCCTGGCTCCGGGTCGGCCCGCACGGCGAGTACGAGGTGCTGCTCAAGGCGCTGTAAGCGAAATGACGGCCATTCGGGTAGCCAGGGGTATCCAACTAATCCTCGCCAGAAGCGCCAGCCATGGCGTTCCGAATCACCTCGCCGCCCTTCATCACCAGCTTTATCGCGGCATCCGGTCGGCTCAGCACGGTCGCGTCGCGCGTCGGGTCGCCCTCGACGATCAACAAGTCGGCGAACGCCCCGCGAGTCAAGGCGCCGATTCGACCCTCCTGACCCATCAGGCGTGCGGCGGAGATCGTCGCACTCTGCAAAATTTCAAGTGGACTGAGCGCCCCGGCACGCAAGGAAAATTCTTCGCTCTGCCTTGGGTGCATCGCGCCGAGCAAGTCCGTGCCGAATGCGATCGAGACACCCTGCGCCTTGGCGATTTGAATCGACTCGATTCCCTTCGCGCGCACCCGCGCCAGCTTTTCCATCATCTGCGCCGACCAGCCGAGCCGCAGCCCCTCGTCATCCAGCGCCGCACAGGTTGCCAGCGTCGGTACCAGCCAGACGCCTTCCTGCTTCATGAGCCTGGCAGTCGCCTCGTCGATCAGGTTGCCGTGTTCGATGCTGCGCACTCCCGCCTGCACGGCGCGCGTGACGGCGCGCGGCGAATAGGCGTGCGCCATCACGTACAGATTGGCGGCCTGCGCTTCTTCGACGATCGCGCGCAGCTCCTCCATCGAATACTGCGTGCCGTCGATCGGGTCGGTAGGACTGGCGATGCCACCCCCGGCCATCACCTTGATTTGATTCGCGCCGTTGCGCACCTGCTCGCGCACGGCCCGGCGAACTTCGCCCACGCCATCGGCCACGGCGCCGAACAGGCCCAGGCCGGCACAGGTGCAGAACATTTCGCGCGCGCCCTGGGGGCGCGGGTCGGCGTGGCCGCCGGTTTGCGTGATCGGCCAGCCGGCGATGAACAGGCGGGGTCCTGCGAACAGGCCGCGCTCGACGGCCTCTTGCAAACCGAAATCGGCGCCGCAGGCGTCGCGGACCGTCGTGAAGCCGCGCATCAGCATGCCTTGCAGCACGCCCTTGCTCTGCGCCGTGATCAAGGAAGGCGGCTGCGCCGCCAGACGCAGCAAGTCGTGCGAGACCGCCGTGACGTGGACATGTGCGTCGATCAGCCCGGGCAGGACGACCCGGCCCGCGGCATCGATGAGCAGCGCATCAGTGAAGGAGCGCGGCTCACGCGTCACTTCGACGATCGTGTCGCCCTCGACGACGACCGTGCCGGCCTCAAACAGCGAACCCGTTGCGGAATCGAAAACCCGCGCATTGACGATGGCGGTGCGGCCAGGCATGGTGACTCACTGCAAAGCCAGGCGCCCGCGTGCCACGCCCAATTCGTGGGCCAGGCGCTCGATCAGCGCGCGTGCCGGCACGACGTGTTTGACCGCAGCGATGCCCTGTGCGCAACCCCAAATGAACAGCGGCGCGCCGATGATGGGCAGTGGCAGGTCTGCAAGCGCCGGCGGCAAAGGCATGAGTCGGTGGGCCTCGGCTCAGGCGGGTGCAGCACCTTCAAAACGCCTCGAGCGCCATCGCGGTCACGCTTTCGGCGCCCTCGATCACGGCGTCGCACATGCCGGGGACCTTGCTCAGAATGTGATCGGCGTAGAAATGTGCGGTCGCGACCTTGGCGCGCAAGAAGCCTGCGTCGCCTTCACCGCGCTGCAATTGCTGCAAGGCCACGATCAAGGCGCGTGCCATTTGCCAGCCCGCCACGGTATTGCCCGCGAGCAAGAGGTAGGGAACCGAGCCGGCGAACACGGCGTTCGGGCTCGTTTTGGAGCCGCCGACGATAAATTCGACCACGTGCTCGAATCCTTGCCGGGCGGCGCGAAGCCGCGTGTGCATCGCACGCGCCGCGACGTGCTCGAGCTTGGCAAGTTCGACTTCGGTGCCGGCGATTTGCGCGGCGATCCCCTTGGCGGTTCGGCCTGCGTCGCGCGCCGTCTTGCGCCCGACGAAATCGTTCGCCTGGATCGCCGTCGTGCCTTCGTAGATCGTCAGGATGCGAGCGTCGCGCAAATACTGCGCCGCGCCGGTCTCTTCGATGAAGCCCATGCCGCCGTGCACCTGTACACCCAGGCTGGCCACCTCGAGGCTCATCTCCGTGCTGTAGCCCTTGATCAGCGGAACCAGAAATTCGTAGAAGGCCTGATTCTGTTGGCGGGTCTGCGAATCAGGATGGTGATGCGCTGCATCGCAGGCCGCCGCCGCCACGATGGCCATGGCTCGGCACGCCTCGGTATTGGCGCGCATCGTCATCAGCATGCGACGCACATCGGGGTGGTGGATGATCGGTGCACTGCCGCGCAACGAGCCATCCACCGGCCGCGATTGGATGCGTTCACGAGCGAATTGCGCAGCCTTTTGGTAGGCGCGCTCGGCAATCGCGATGCCCTGCACCCCGACTGCGTAGCGCGCCGCGTTCATCATGATGAACATGTATTCGAGGCCGCGGTTTTCTTGCCCGACAAGCGAGGCAAGGGCACCACCAGAGTCGCCGAACTGCAACACCGCCGTCGGGCTGGCCTTGATGCCCAATTTGTGTTCGATGCTCACGCAATACGCGTCATTGCGCGCGCCCAGGGTGGCGTCCGCCTTGATCAAGAACTTCGGGCAAATGAACAGGCTGATGCCCTTCACGCCCTCAGGCGCACCGCTCACTCGTGCCAGCACGAGGTGCACGATGTTCGGTGCCATGTCGTGCTCGCCGTAGGTGATGAAGATCTTCGTGCCGAAGAGCTTGTAGCTACCGTCGGGCTGCGGCTCGGCACGTGTGCGCACCAGGGCGAGGTCAGAGCCGGCCTGAGGTTCGGTCAGGTTCATGGTCCCCGTCCACGTACCTTCGATCATCTTGGGCAGGTACAGGGCTTTTTGCTCGGGCGTGCCGGCGGTGAGCAAGGCTTCGATGGCACCGTCGGTCAACAGCGGGCACAGCGCGAAACTCATGTTTGCGCTGTTGATCATTTCGATGACCGCCGCACCGATCGTCTTGGGCAAG
>JBAQUQ010000247.1:0-12877 GCA_049297615.1 Burkholderiaceae bacterium | reverse complement strand
CCTGTTGCAACTGTTTGCTGTTCTGATCCAGCACGCGCCGGAAAATGCGCTCGGCGACGGCGAGCTCCTCGCGGACGTGGCGGTGTGCGTTGGACGAAATCGTGGCGCTGATCACGGTGAAACCGGCCGCTTGAAGAATCAGCAGCAAGACCGAGAAGAACGCGACGATCCGGAACTGCAGGCCGTGCCGGTTCATGGCGGCCCCTGGGCCGGCCCCAGCATGCGCCACCGGCGAGTGGCAATTCCATGGCCATCGCCACGGGGGCGCGAAGGAACGGATCGTGATGCGTCATGGGGGTGGCATGCCTGGCAATCAGACACTTCTCGTTGTCGGCTTGACGAACGTCAACTTGAGGCCGCGCACCGTCGAGGTCGCAGGCGCTGTCGAGCTAGAGCGGGTTCTTCGCGGCGTCGCGCCGTCGGCGCGCGCTGCGCCGATGCACGGCTGCGCGGACGTCAGCCGCGAAATGCCGGCGCGGCGGACCCGCTAGCGCGCAACCGCGCCCAGACGCACATCGGCCGCGACGGTCGCGGCGCCGACCTGCAGCGCTTCGTCGGAAACCGGGCTGCCGGCAGGCTGATCGGGATGCCATGCGCGCAGCCGATAGGCGCCAGGCGGCACCTGGGCCAGTGTCACCCGACCGTCGGCACCGGTGCGGCCGAAGTAGGGGGTCTCGACCACGACGATCCAGGCGATCATGTCGTCGTGGATATTGCAGCCCAGCACCGCAATGCCGGGCTTGTCGAACACCACCGGCTCGGCCGGCGTGCCGGCGTAGAGCTTGATCTCGAAGGGCTTGATGGGCGAGAACGAGTAGACATGGTGGCGCACCTTGTCCCGGTTCGGAAAGAACACTCTCGTACCCACCGGGACCACGCTGACCATGGGGATGAAGCGTCGATGCTCCTGCGCAATCGCCACGTCCGTCTGCGGCCGTGCCGAGGCGCGGGCCTCACGCGATTCGAGAAAGACCACGGCATCGACGAGCGGCCTGTCGCCGGCGGAGAACACCGCGACGGTGACGGGCGCCGTCGCCGCCGACAGCGGCCACGCGAAGGTCGCGACGATCGTCAGCCAGCGCGATGCAGTCATGCGCGCCCGCGGCTCAGAAATCGAGGTGAACGCGGGCCGTGAACATGTGCCCGTTGATGCCGACGGTCTTGCCATAAAGGTAAGCGGCTTGCCAGTTCAGTGCGGTCCCGTCGCCGACGTTGAACTTGCCGAACAGCGCCGGGCCAGCCCGGTGCGATTGTTGCGATCGCGCATACCAGTCGTCCCAGGGACCGAGCTCGCCAAAGCCCTGCAGGCCGAAATGCAGACCGCGCTGCCAGCGATGCCGCACTTGCCACTGGTACTTCAGCTCGGTGCGCCGCGGCATAGTGGTCCGGAACGCCCGGTCCAGGAAAAAATTCAGGTTGAGCTGGGTGCGTCCGATGTCGGTCTGCATCGCCGGCCCGACCTCGAAAGCCCAGCCCGTGTCGGCGACGTGAATCAGCTGCGTGTGCACCGCCAGGTCCACCGGGTACTGGCCCTGGGTCAGCAGGTAGTCGTTCTGCCAGTTCCACGACTTGAGGGAGGTGCTCATCTGCGAAGACCCGATCCAGCTTGCGAAGAGCTCGGTGGTCCAGCGGTCGGTGACGCCGTAGCCCAGGCCCAGCTCGGGCCAGATCACCTCGGGCATGCCGTCGAACTTCAAGGTCCAGTAACGGAAGTCGAGGGTGCGCTTGCCCGCGTCGCTGTAGGTGGTCACGACGTAGTAGCCGGGGTCGGCGGCCACCGTGCCGCAGGCCAGCAGCAGCGACGCGGCAAGGGCATTGATCGGTTTCATCGCCATCTCCAAGACGCGGGCCGGCGCCCGCCGGCCCAAACGCTGGGAAGAGTAGATCGGGCCGGCGCCGCTTGATCGCCCGATAAACAGGGCGAAGTCTTGCCGTCTCAGGGTGAGGGCGTTTGATTTAGGTCAAGGTAGTTCGGTGCGCCACGCCTACATTCGCCGCATGCCTGATCACCCTTGGCCATTCGACCCTTGGCGCGATGGTTGCCGTGGTAAGCAAGGAGCAACGCAATGAGCAAACAGAGCCAGGCGCTGTCGGTGCTGGTGGCCAGCACGCTGGCGTTCACGGTGTGCTTCATGGTCTGGATGATGTTCGCCGTGATCGGCATCCCGCTGCGCGATACGCTGGGGCTGAACGCCACCGAGTTCGGCCTGCTGACGGCCATGCCGGTATTGACGGGCTCGCTGTCGCGCGTGCCGCTGGGCATCTGGACCGACCAGTACGGCGGGCGCATCGTGATGACCGTGCTGATGGCGCTCACCGTACCGGCGATCTGGTTCATGTCCTACGCCACCGCGTATTGGCATTTCCTCGTCATCGGCCTGTTCGTCGGGCTGGCCGGTGGATCGTTTTCGGTCGGCACGCCCTACGTGGCGCGCTGGTTCCCGAAGAATCGCCAGGGCTTCGCGATGGGCATCTACGGTGCCGGCAATTCCGGCGCGGCGGTGAACAAGTTCATCGCGCCGGCGCTGGTCGTGGCCTTCGGCTGGACCATGGTGCCCCAGGTCTATGCCGCGATCATGCTCGGCACCGTCGTGCTGTTCTGGTTTCTGAGCCACAGCGACCCGGCGCATCTCGTGCCGAGCCACGTCAAGTTCACCGACCAGCTCGCGTCCCTGAAGGACCCTAAGGTACTCAAGTATTGCCAGTACTACAGCATCGTGTTCGGCGGCTACGTGGCGCTGAGCCTGTGGATGGTGCAGTACTACGTCGGCGAGTACGGTCTGGACATCCGCGTTGCGGCGCTGCTGGCGGCGGCGTTCTCGCTGCCCGGAGGCGTGCTGCGTGCGGTCGGCGGCTGGTTGTCTGACCGGTATGGCGCGCACAGCATCACCTGGTGGGTGATGTGGGTCAGCTGGATCTGCCTGTTTCTGCTGTCGTATCCGCAGACCGACTTCACCGTGCAGACGGTCGACGGGCCCAAGTCCTTTCATATCGGATTGAACGTCTACATGTTCACCGTGCTGATGTTCGTTCTCGGCATCGCCTTCGCCTTCGGCAAGGCCAGCGTCTTCAAGTACATCGCCGACGACTACCCCGACAACATCGGCACCATCAGCGGCATCGTCGGCCTGGCCGGTGGGCTGGGCGGCTTCGTCCTGCCGGTCATGTTCGGCGCACTGATGGACCTGACCGGCATCCGCTCGAGCGCCTTCATGCTGATGTACGGCGTGGTCTGGGTCTCGCTGATCTGGATGTACTGGACCGAGGTGCGCCGCACCGAGCTGATGGGCGGCAAAGCGCCGGTCTTCAGCCTCAAGGGCTGACCCCGAATTCCCCATTGCAAGGAACGGCATGAGTATTCAACCCAAGGCCGGCGCCGCTGCAACCGCCGCCAGCAGGGCCGCAGATATCGTCGATTGGCGACCCGAGGACGAGACGTTCTGGGCAAGCACGGGCAAGCGTATCGCCTACCGCAACCTGTGGATCTCCATACCCGCGCTGCTGTGCGGCTTCGCGGTGTGGGGCATGTGGGGCATCATCACCGTGCAAATGTTGAACCTCGGGTTCCCGTTCACGCAGGCCGAGCTCTTCACGCTGACCGCCATCGCCGGTATCGCGGGGGCGACGATGCGCATTCCGTCGTCGTTCCTGATCCGCCTGGCGGGCGGGCGCAACGTCATCTTCCTGACCACGGCGATGCTGCTGGCACCGGCCCTCGGTACCGGCATCGTGCTGCAGCACAAGGACTGGCCGCTGTGGGCCTTCCAGTTGATGGCGCTGTGGTCGGGCGTCGGCGGCGGCAATTTCGCCAGTTCGATGTCCAACATCAGCACCTTCTTCCCCAAGCGCCTGCAGGGCACCGCGCTGGGCCTGAACGCCGGGCTGGGCAACTTCGGCGTGACCGCGATGCAGGTGATCATCCCGTTGATCATGACGGTGGGCCTGCTCGGTTCGTTCGGCGGCACACCCGAAGTACTGCTGCACGAATCAGGTTGGATCTTCGGCAAGATTCCTGCCGGCTCCAACACGTGGATCCAGAACGCCGGATTCACTTGGGTGCTGTCGCTGGTGCCGCTGGCTATCCTGTGCTGGTTCGGCATGAACAACCTGAAGCCGATCTCGCCGCACACAGGCAACCCGATCGTCGCGTTCTCGAAGATCACCTACCTGTACACGCTGGCCTTCCTGCCGTCGATATTCATGCTGTACCTGTACCTTCCGGCACCGACCGGGCTGGGCTTGCTCAACGTGTGGGTCGCGATTCCGCTGGACATCGGCCTCATGTTGATCGTGATGAAGCTCGCCGCATTCGGAACGATGAAGGAGGGCGTCGCCAAGCAGTTCGAGATCTTCCACAACAAGCACACCTGGGCGATGACGATCCTGTACATCGTCACCTTCGGCTCGTTCATCGGCTTTTCGATGGCGCTGCCGCTGTCGATGAAAGTCATCTTCGGTGTCAGCCACGTGGCCGATGCCAACGGCGTGATGCAGCACACGCTGGCCAACCCGAACGCACCGGCGGTGCTGGCCTTTGCCTGGATCGGCCCCTTCGTCGGCGCGCTGATCCGCCCGGTAGGCGGCTGGATATCAGACAAGATCGGCGGCTCGATCGTCACGCAATGGGTCTCGGCGACGATGGTCGCGGCCTCGGTGGCCGTGGGCTACGTGATGATGAAGGCCTATCAATCGGCGACACCCGAAGAGTACTTCTTCATCTTCCTGGCGCTGTTCGTCGTCCTCTTCGCCGCCAGCGGCATCGGCAACGGCTCGACCTTTCGCAGCATCGGCGTGATCTTCGATCGCCAGCAGGCCGGCCCGGTGCTGGGCTGGACATCGGCGGTCGCGGCCTACGGTGCCTTCGCCGCGCCGGTGGTCATCGGCGAGCAGATCAAGGCCGGTACGCCGCAGGCGGCGATGTACGGCTTTGCCGTGTTCTACGCGCTGTGCCTGGTCCTCAACTGGTGGTTCTATCTGCGTGCCAATGCGTACGTGAAGAACCCTTGAACACAGCCACGACGCACGCACAAGACAAGGAAACTCCATGAGCCACTTTCTCGATCGACTGAACTACTTCTCGAACCCGCGCGAGAGCTTCTCCGGCGACCACGGCGTGACCACCGGTGAAGACCGCACCTGGGAAGACGCCTACCGCAATCGCTGGGCGCACGACAAGATCGTGCGCAGCACGCACGGTGTCAACTGCACCGGCTCGTGCTCGTGGAAGATCTACGTGAAGGGCGGCATCGTCACCTGGGAAACCCAGCAGACCGACTACCCGCGCACGCGCTGGGACATGCCCAACCACGAGCCGCGCGGCTGCGCGCGCGGGGCCAGCTACAGCTGGTACCTGTACAGCGCGAATCGCGTCAAGTACCCGATGGTGCGTGGCCGGCTGCTGAAGAGCTGGCGCGAGGCGCGCCTGGCACACGAGCCGGTGCACGCCTGGGCCAGCATCGTCGAGAACGACGCCAAGCGGCGCGACTACCAGCGCCTGCGCGGCCTCGGCGGCTTCGTTCGCTCGAGCTGGGACGAGGTGAACGAGATCGTCGCCGCAGCCAACGTCTACACCATCAAGCAGCACGGGCCGGACCGCGTGATCGGCTTCTCGCCGATCCCGGCGATGTCGATGGTCAGTTATGCCGCCGGCTCGCGCTACCTGAGCCTGATCGGCGGCGTCTGCATGAGCTTCTACGACTGGTACTGCGACCTGCCGCCGGCCAGCCCGCAGGTGTGGGGCGAGCAGACCGACGTGCCCGAGTCGGCCGATTGGTACAACAGCACCTACATCATCGCCTGGGGCTCCAACGTGCCGCAGACGCGCACGCCCGACGCGCACTTCTTCACCGAGGTGCGCTACAAAGGCGCGAAGACGGTGGCGGTGACGCCCGACTATTCCGAAGTCGCCAAGCTGGCCGACATCTGGATGCACCCCAAGCAGGGCACCGACGCGGCGGTGGCGATGGCCATGGGCCACGTCATCCTGAAGGAGTTCTACTTCCCCGATCAAGGTGAGCGCAGCGCCTACTTCGACGACTACGTGCGCCGCTACACCGACATGCCGATGCTCGTGATGCTCAAGGAACACCGACTGCCCAACGGCGAAGTGATCACCGTGCCCGACCGCTACGTGCGCGCGTCCGACTTCAATGGCAAGCTCGGGGCAGCCAACAACCCGGAGTGGAAGACGGTCGCCTTCGACGAGCTCGGCAAGGTCGTGCTGCCCAAGGGTGCGATCGGCTTCCGCTGGGGCCCTGACGGGCGTGCCGACCAGGGCCAGTGGAACCTGGAGGCCAAGGAGGCGCGCCATGGCCATGCGGTCAAGCTGAAGCTGTCCGTGCTGGAAGGCCAGGCGCCAAGCACCGAGACGGCCAAGGTCGGCTTCCCGTATTTCGGCGGCATCGAGAGCGAGCATTTCCCCGGCAACAAGCTCGGTGGCAGCAGCAGCGACGTGCTGGTGCGCACTGTGCCCGTGCAACGCATTGCGCTGGGTAAGCAGGGCGACAAGCGCGAGGCCCTGGTGGCGACGGTGTTCGACCTGCAGGTCGCCCACTACGGTGTGGCGCGCGGCCTGCCCGGCGAGCTGGCTGCCGCCAGCTTCGACGACGACACGCCCTACACCCCGGCCTGGCAAGAGCGCATCACCGGCACGCCGCGGGCGCAGCTCATCACGGTGGCGCGCCAGTTCGCCGAGAACGCACACAAGACGCAGGGCAAGTCGATGGTGATCATCGGCGCGGCGATGAACCACTGGTACCACAGCGACATGAACTACCGCGGGGTCATCAATATGCTGATGATGTGCGGCTGCATCGGGCAATCGGGCGGCGGCTGGGCGCACTACGTGGGCCAGGAAAAGCTGCGCCCGCAGACCGGCTGGACGGCGCTGGCCTTTGCGCTGGACTGGATCCGCCCGCCGCGCCAGCAAAACAGCACCAGCTTCTTCTACGCCCACACCGACCAGTGGCGTTACGAGAAGCTGGGCATGGAAGAAGTGATCTCGCCCACCCTGAGCGAGGCCGACAGGAAGCTGTACGGCGGCAGCATGATCGACTACAACGTGCGCGCCGAACGCATGGGCTGGCTGCCCAGCGCGCCGCAGCTGCAGACCAATCCGCTGCAGGTGGTGCGTGATGCGCAGGCGGCCGGCATGGAGCCCAAGGACTACGCGGTCAAGGCGCTGAAGGACGGCTCGCTGAAGATGAGCTGCAGCGACCCCGACCACCCCGCCAACTGGCCGCGTTGCCTGTTCGTGTGGCGCTCCAACCTGCTGGGTTCCAGCGGTAAGGGCCACGAGTACTTCCTGAAGCATCTGCTGGGCACGAGCAACGGCGTGCAAGGCAAGGACTTGGGCAAAGAAGAGGCCAAGCCGACCGAGGTCGTGTGGCACGACAAGGCGCCCGAAGGCAAGCTCGACCTGCTGGTTACGCTCGACTTCCGCATGAGCACCACCTGCCTGTACAGCGACATCGTGCTGCCCACGGCCACCTGGTACGAGAAGAATGACCTCAACACCAGCGACATGCACCCCTTCATCCACCCGCTGTCCACGGCGGTGGACCCGGCCTGGCAGTCGCGCAGCGACTGGGACATCTACAAGGGCTTCGCAAGGGCGTTCAGCGAAGTCTGTGTCGGCCACCTCGGCGTCGAGCGCGAGCTCGTGTTGACCCCGCTGATGCACGACAGCCCGAGCGAACTGGCCCAGCCCTTCGATGTGAAGGACTGGAAGAAGGGCGAGTGCGAGCTGATCCCGGGCAAGACCGCGCCGAACATCGCCGTGGTCGAACGCGACTACCCCAATGTGTTCAAACGCTTCACCGCCCTGGGCCCACTGATGGGCAAGGTCGGCAATGGCGGCAAGGGCATCGCCTGGAACACGCAGACCGAGGTGAAGCAGCTCGGTGAACTGAGCGGCCTGGTCACGGCCGAAGGCGTAACCCGCGGCATGCCGAAGATCGAAACCGACATCGACGCCTGCGAGGTGATCCTGCAACTGGCGCCCGAGACGAATGGCCATGTGGCGGTGAAGGCGTGGCAGGCGCTGGGCAAGCAGACCGGCCTGGACCACACGCACCTGGCCGTTCACCGCGAAGACGAGAAGATCCGCTTCCGCGACGTGCAGGCGCAGCCGCGCAAGATCATCAGCTCGCCCACCTGGAGCGGCATCGAGAGCGAGACGGTCTCGTACAACGCCGGCTATACCAATGTGCACGAGATGATCCCGTGGCGCACCCTCACCGGGCGCCAGCAGTTCTACATGGACCACCCGTGGATGCTGGCCTTCGGCGAAGGTTTCAGCAGCTACCGCCCGCCGGTGGACTTGAAGACGACCGCCGCCATCCTGGGGCTGAAGCCGAACGGCAACCCCGAGATAACGCTGAACTTCATCACGCCACACCAGAAGTGGGGCATTCACAGCACCTACACCGACAACCTGCTGATGCTCACGCTCAGCCGTGGCGGGCCGTGCGTGTGGATGAGTGAAGACGACGCCAAGCGTGGGCAAATCGTCGACAACGACTGGATCGAACTGTTCAACGTGAACGGTGCGATCGCGGCGCGCGCGGTGGTGAGCCAGCGTGTCAAACCCGGCATGGTGATGATGTACCACGCGCAGGAAAAGATCGTGAACACGCCGGGCTCGGAGATCACCGGCGTGCGCGGCGGCATCCACAACTCGGTGACGCGCATCGTGCTCAAGCCCACGCACATGATCGGCGGCTACGCGCAGTTCAGCTACGGCTTCAACTACTACGGAACCATAGGCACGAATCGCGACGAGTTCGTGGTGGTGCGCAAGATGAACAAGATCGACTGGCTGGACACGCCGGTCGCGGATGAACTGATCAAGCCGGTGCAGGCGCAAGGAGAGGTGGCATGAAGATCCGCGCACAGATCGGTATGGTCCTGAACTTGGACAAGTGCATCGGCTGCCACACCTGTTCGGTCACCTGCAAGAACGTCTGGACCAGCCGGCCCGGCATGGAATACGCCTGGTTCAACAACGTCGAGACCAAGCCCGGCATCGGCTACCCGAAGGAGTGGGAGAACCAGGACAAATGGAACGGCGGCTGGATCCGCAAGGCCGATGGTTCCATTCAGCCGCGCCAGGGTGCGAAGTGGAAGCTGCTGATGCGCATCTTCGCCAATCCCAACCTGCCCGAGATCGACGACTACTACGAGCCTTTCACCTTCGACTACCAGCATCTGCAGTCGGCGCCCGAGATGAAGGCCTCGCCCACGGCCCGCCCGCGCAGCCTGATCACCGGCAAGCAGATGGACAAGATCGTGTGGGGCCCGAACTGGGAAGAGATCCTCGGTGGTGAATTCGCGAAACGCAGCAAGGACGCCAACCTCGACGGCTTCGAGCAGGTGCAGAAGGACATGCTCGGCCAGTTCGAGAACACCTTCATGATGTACCTGCCGCGCCTGTGCGAGCACTGTCTGAACCCGGCCTGCGTGGCCTCGTGCCCGTCGGGTTCGATCTACAAGCGCGAGGAAGACGGCATCGTGCTGATCGACCAGGACAAGTGCCGCGGCTGGCGCATGTGCGTCAGCGGCTGCCCGTACAAGAAGATCTACTACAACTGGAAGAGCGGCAAGGCCGAGAAGTGCACCTTCTGCTATCCGCGCATCGAAGCGGGCGAGCCGACGGTGTGCAGCGAAACCTGTGTCGGCCGCATTCGCTACCTCGGTGTGCTGCTCTATGACGCCGACCGCATCCAGGAAGCGGCGAGCGTCGAACACGACCGGGGTCTGTACCAGGCGCAGCTCGACATCTTTCTCGACCCATTCGATCCCAAGGTGATCGCTCAGGCGCAGGTCGACGGCATCCCCGACAAGTGGATGGAGGCGGCGCGTTGCAGCCCGGTCTACAGGATGGCCGTGCAATGGAAGGTCGCGCTGCCGCTGCACCCGGAATACCGCACGCTGCCGATGGTCTGGTACGTGCCGCCGCTGTCACCCATCAGCGCGGCGGCCAACGCGGGCCAAGTGGGCACGAACGGCGAGATCCCCGACGTCAAACAGTTGCGCATCCCGGTCAAATACCTGGCCAATTTGCTGACGGCCGGCGACACGCTGCCGGTGGTGCGCGCGCTCGAACGTTTGTTGGCGATGCGCGCCTTCCAGCGCGAAAAGCACGTCGATGGGCGCATCAACCAGGCCGTGCTGAGGCAGGTCGGCATCAGCCAGGCCGAGGTCGAGGAGATGTACCAGGTGATGGCGATCGCCAACTACGAAGACCGCTTCGTCATCCCCAGCACGCATCGCGAATACGCCGAGAACACGTTCAATGTGCGCGGCGGTTGCGGCTTCAGCTTCGGCAACGGCTGCTCCGAAGGCACGGGCGAAACCAGCCTGTTCGGCAGCGAGAAGAAACGCACCATTCCCATTCGGGCGGAGGTCTGACCATGTTCGCAATCCAAACCGCGATGCCGACGGCGAAGAGCCTGCGCGTGCTGTCGGCCTTGCTCGGCTACCCCGACGCGCGACTGCGCAGCCATCTGGGCGAAATGCGCGATCTGTTGCGCGACGAACACGCCCTCACGTCCTCGCGCCTGGCCGAACTCGACGCGCTGATCGACGGGCTGCGACGCGCCGAGCCGCTGAAGGCCGAGGCCGACTATGTCGAGCTGTTCGACCGCGGCCGCAGCACCTCGCTTCACCTGTTCGAGCACGTACACGGTGATTCGCGCGACCGTGGCCCGGCGATGATCGACCTGGGGCAGACCTACGAGAGGGCCGGTTTGGTGCTGGCCGAGGGCGAGTTGCCCGACTTCCTGCCAGCCGTGCTGGAATTCGTCTCGACCCAGCCGCCGCGCGAGGCCAAGGCCTTTCTCGGTGAGATGGCGCACATCTTCAACGCTCTCTTCAGCGCGCTGCAGCAGCGCCGCAGCGGCTACGCCAGCGTGCTCGGTGCCTTGCTCGACCTGGCCGGTGAAAAGGCCCAGCCCGTCAAGGCGCCGGCTGAGGAGGCGCTGGATCAAAGCTGGGCCGAGCCGGTGGTGTTCGACGGCTGTTCGACACAGGGCCAGGCCAAACCCGGGCAGCCCCAACCCATCCACCTGGTCAGGTCGGCCCGACCTTCGGCCTCGCTTCCCAACGCCGCACCAGGAGTGGCCGCATGAACGCCCTGCAAAGCTACCTGCACAACTTCGCCTTCAACGTCTACCCGTACATCTGCCTGGCGGTGTTCCTGATGGGCAGCCTGGCCCGCTTCGACCGCGACCAGTACACCTGGAAGAGCGATTCGTCGCAGATGCTGCGCACCGGCACCTTGCGCTGGGGCAGCAACCTGTTCCACGTCGGCATCCTGTTCCTGTTCTTCGGCCACTTCGCCGGGCTGCTGACGCCGCACTGGGTGTACGAAAGCTTCATCACGCCGCAGAACAAGCAGCTCGTCGCCGTCTACTCGGGCGGGACGGCCGGCTTCATCTGCTTCATCGGCCTGAGCCTGCTGCTGCACCGTCGGCTGTTCGACCCGCGCATCCGCCTCACGAGCCACCGCACCGACATCGCCATCCTCGTCATCCTGTGGGTTCAATTGGTGATCGGGCTGATCACGCTGCCGGTGTCGCTCAGCCATGCGGACGGCGGCGCGATGCTGACCCTGTCGGACTGGGCGCAGCGCATCGTCACCTTCCGCCCGGACGCTTCCGGCCTGGTGGCATTGCCCTGGCCGTTCAAGCTGCACCTCGTGCTGGGCATGACGATCTTCCTGCTGTTCCCGTTCAGCCGGCTGGTGCATGTGTGGAGCGGGTTTGCCACGCTCGCCTTCCTGTTCCGCCCGCACCAGGTGGTGCGCAGCCGGCGCCTGAACGTTCCGGCCGGCCACAACCTGCCGCGCCAGCCCGGTGCGGGCGTTTGAGCGGCCCACACGCTCGACCTTTGCGGAGTTGTCACCATGCTCGTTGAAACTGTCGATTTCAGCGCTGAGGCTGCGGCCGCAGCGATCCGAGTGGCGCGCATCAATCATGTGGCGCTGAACAGTGAAGCTGAAGAACTCACGCCGCAAGACCTGCGCCAACGCGCCTGCACCGAACTGCTGCGCCAGGCGGCCATTCGGGGGGGCTTGCTCCCTGGCGCCGACCCGGCACCGACCGACGGCGTGATCAGCGAAGCCGCTTCAAGCGCCATCGACGCTTTGCTGGAGCGCGAACTGCAATTGCCCGACCCTTCCGACGAAGCTTGCCGGCGCCACTTCGCGGCCCACCCGGCGCGCTACCGCACGGGTGAGCGTGTGCGCGTGCGGCACATCCTGTTCGCGGTGACACCCGGCATGGACGTCGTGAAGTTGCGCAACCGCGCCGAAGCCTGCCTGCTCGACGTGCGCTGCCATGACGGCAAAGTGCAGGGGGGTGACAACGATGGTTTCGCAAAGTCGGCACGCGAACTGTCCAACTGCCCCAGCGGCGACCAAGGCGGCGAACTGGGGTGGTTGGGCGCCACCGACTGCGCCCCGGAGTTTGCGCGCGAAATGTTCGGCCCTATCGAGGTGGGCGTGTTGCCGCGCCTGGTGCACAGCCGCTTCGGCCTGCACGTGGTCGAGGTGCTGGAGCGCGAGCCCGGCATGGCGCAGACCTTCGAGGCGGTGCGCGGTGCGGTGGCCATGGCGTTGCGCCAGCAAACCTACGTCACCGCGCTGCGGCAGTTCTTGCAACTGTTGGCCGGTGAAGCCCTTGTCGAAGGCGTGGACCTGGACGCAGCAGCTACGCCCCTGGTGCAGTAGGGTCCTGCCAGCGCTTCAAGGCGCGAAGTCGTCGACCTGGATGACGCGGTCGGCTGCGCGCAGATAGGCCAGCGCCGCCGCCGGGTCGGGCGCGAGCGCCGCGGCGTCTTCGAGCGAGCGCGTGCGGCGCAGCGTCCGGTTCAGCTC
>JBAQUQ010000246.1:0-3408 GCA_049297615.1 Burkholderiaceae bacterium | reverse complement strand
GGCCGACATCGCCGCAGCGCTCTCGGTCTACACCGAGGAGATTGACGAACTGGTGTTCGGCCTTGCCTTGACAGCGCTCACGTCTTCGGCGAACGCATCATCAGGTCACGGGCGTCGCCCTCAGCTTCGGGTCATCGGCGGCACTTCAGCCTGACCGCATTTGGCCTGGGCAAGCCCTGAGGGTCGGCACCCATTTTGGGTTGCACGCCCCCCAAGCCCCAGTGACAGCCTGCTGCTACTTACCAGCAACCCAGCAACTGCCGGTGCCTCTGCCTTGCCCGCCCCAACATGCTCGGCGGCGACCTTGGCTGTGAGCGGCTTGCCGTCCCCCGTGAAGTGACGGCGTCGAGGCAACGACGCTCTCGCCGTTCAGCGGTCAGGCAGTAGGCTTCTGCCAGCGGTGCGGCAGTAGCTCTTCGATGCGGCTGTTGGGGTGGCTGGGAAGCCGCTCGAGCACATCGCGCAGGTAGGCCCACGGATCGTGCCCGTTGAGCTTGGCCGACTGCACCAGGCTCATGACGATCGCCGCGCGCTGGCCGGCCAACTCGCTGCCGCAGAACAGCCATGCCTTCCTGCCCATCGCCCAGGGCTTGATCTGACGCTCGATGAAGTTGTTGTCGATGGGCACGGACCCGTCGTCGAGGTGCCGCGTCAGTGCGGGCCAGCTGTTCAGGCTGTAGTCGATCGCGGCGGCGATCGAGCCGCCGTCCGGCACGCGGCCGCGCTCGAGTTTGAGCCAGACATGCAGTTCCTTCCACAGTGGCCGCGTGAGCTGCTCCCGCGCCACCAAGCGCTGCTGCACGTGCATCCCATCGAACTGGCCTTCGACGTGGTAGATCCACCCGATGCGCTTGATCGCCTCCTTGGCCACCTCGCTGGTGCCGACCAGTTCGTCGAACTTGCGCCGTGCATGCGCGACGCAATGGGCGGCGATGCGCTGCGGGTACACGCGTTTGTCGAGCACGGCGTCGTATCCGGCGTACTGGTCACACACCAGCGTGCCTTGCCACGCCGGCTGGTCCTCCATCCGTGAACCCAGCCGACCTTGCTCCGCACTCAGGAAGGCCACCGGGTACTGCGACCCTCGACCCAGGCAGAACTCGTAGATCACACCGGCTCGAGCATCCAGCTCGCCTCGCGCGTAAGCCCAGATGTAGGCCCTCTTGGTTTTGCCCGCGCCGGGGTCCAGCATCGCCACCGGCGTCTCGTCGGCATGCAGCACGGGGCAGCTCAGCACGAAGCGCTTGTGCGCCACGAACAGCGGGACCATCGCTGCACCGGCCTTCCCGGACTGTGACGCCAAGGTCGAGCGCGGCGTGTGCACGCCAGACCTGGCGTTGATGGTCTCCTGCCGGTAGTACGGCAGGTGGTCAACGAAGCGGCTGATCAGCGTGTGCGCCACCAGTCCGCTGGCGGCGATTCCGCCATCGATGATCTGCGGATCGGCCGGCTCCTGCACCAGGCGCTCGATGCCTTGGCGCTGGCAGCAGCGGCAGGTCCACTTGCCGTAGATGTGCCGGTGCACGAAGAACTCGGCCGGCACGATGTCCAAGCGTTCGCTGATGTCCTCGCCTACACGCGTCATCGGCTGGCCGCAGTCCACTGTCGTGCAGCTCGTGTCCTCGGGCTCGTGGTGGTGCTCGACGCGACGCAGATGATCGGGCAGCGCCTGGCGGCGCGGGCGACGAGCCGCAGCCTTGGGCTTGGCAGGTGTGGTGGGCAACGCGGCCTGCAGCGCGGCGAGTTGCGCCTCCAGGTCGGCCTCGTCCTCCAGCAGCGTGTCCTGGAACATCTGCCGCTGATCGGCCGTCATCGCTTCGCTCTTGGCGCCGAACTTCCAGCGCTTCAGCCGCGCCAGCTCGAAGGTGATCTTCTCGATCTTCGCGTCGCGCCAGGCGATGTCGCGGTCCTTGCGTTGGAGCAGCTTTTGCTGGACCTCGAGGTCTCGTGCCTGCTGCTCGATGTGCCCGAGCATCTGCGTGGCCAGCGCCGTGACGGCCTCTTGCGACAGACCCTGCAGGTCCTGAGGCTTGAGGTCACGCATGCCGAGCATGCGTTGCATCTTGCCAAGACCCGCGAGCTCACGCCATTGGCGCAACTCCTGTCAACACATGGGCGTGCGTCAAGAGCAGCATTGGCTGGACATTCACATCCGCGTGATCACGCTCATCTCGGGCAGGCGCTGCCAGGGCAGGCCCACGATCAAGGCGTCGAACTGGCTCTGCGTCAGCGACAGCGGTGTCGCCCTCGCCTCGCGCGGCCACGCGAAGTGACCGGCGTTCAGGCGCCGCGCGGCGCACCACACACCGAACCCGTCGTGAACCAGCAGCTTGATGCGCGTGGCACGCGCGTTGGCGAAGAGGTAGCCGTGGTGCGCGCGGGCGGCGCCGGTGGTCTGCACGACGCAGCTCATGAGCCGTTCGGCGCCGGCGCGCATGTCCATCGGCGCGGTGCACAGCCAGAGTTGGTCGATGCGGATCACTTGAGCAGGCCTGAGGACAGCTCACTCAGCCATGCCCGGCAGTCCTCGGCGGCTGCCGTCGGCCAGCGCACGTTGAGATGCAGCGGACCGCGGCGAAGCTCGATCTGGATCAGCGCCTGGCCGATCGGCGCGGTGGCCGTCGCCTCGGTCGCCGCGCGCGCCGCAGCTTTGCAGCTTTGCGAGACGCGGGCATCTCGACCGCGACGAACTCGGCGCAGGCGCTCAGCGTCGGCGGCACCTTGTTTGCCGCCGCCCGCGTGATCGCCACGCCGGCACGCTTGGCGCCACGACCGGAGCGCCACTTGCGCACGAGATTGGTGTTCAGCCCGTGCGCAAGGGCAACCCCGGCGATCGACGCGCCCGGCTCATCACAGGCGGCCAGAACCTTGGCCTTGAGCTCGTCACTGTGGCGCCGCCGAGGACCGGATTTGGGATGCATAGGTGTCCACCAACGAAATAGGTGGACACCATCCTCACGCTCCTATCCCCGGCAAGCAAGGTGGGACGGCAAGACGCTCACCGAACGTTAGGCAGCAGAAAGCACCGTTCTCGTACCGTCTGCCGTGTCGGGCGGCGCTTGAGCCTCGGCGGGAAGTGCGGCTTCGCCAAGTCCCAAGCAAGCGGCTTCGCCGAGTTCATAGCCGTGGCTTGGTCAAAGCAGGCACTCCATGCTGGCGAAACACGGTCAAAGTTGGTGGCAAGTCCGCCCAGCCGCCATCACGAGCCGAGTCGAAAGACAAATCGCCATGCGTCGTGTCGTCAACCAGTCTGCTCGCGGAGGCCGAGGCCAAAGATGAGAGCGCGTCTGGCTTCTTGTCACAGGAGGCCGCGGCCAAAAGACGGTGCACGTCTGTGGAGGCAGCGGCGGAATACCGCCCCTGCCGCAGGCGTGGGTTGCGTCTCCCGAGCCGGGTTCAAGGGCAGGG
>JBAQUQ010000245.1:0-1965 GCA_049297615.1 Burkholderiaceae bacterium | reverse complement strand
AGACAGCGCCGCACAAGGCAGCGCCGTCCAGAGCCGCTCGGGCGGCGCTCACGGCGGCCACGGCGCGGCCCCTGCCGGCCCCAGCCCCGAGGACTTCCGGCGCATGACGGACGAGTTCATCGAGCGCAACCGATTGCCCGACGGCAGCGTGCATCCGCGGCGCCTGGCGGCCCCGGCGCAGCCGGGCCACGAAGGCCACGCCGACCACGCCGCACACGCCGAAGGCGCGGCCACGGCGGACGCTCCGATCGACATCCTGATGGTCGCCGGCCGCTGGTACTACCTGCCCGCGACGCTGCGCCTGGAGGCGGGCGAGTTGTACCGCTTGCGGATGATGGCGGTGGATATTTCGCACGGCGCGTCGATCCAGTTCGGCAAGGGCGCGCGCATGGCACGCCTGCGCCCCGGCAGCGTGACCCAGGTCGAGATGAGCTTCCTCCAGCCCGGGCGCTACTTCATGTACTGCACCGTCTATTGCGGCCCGGCGCATGAGCTCATGCAGGCGAAGATCGAGGTGGTCTGAGATGGCCGACATCGACACAAAAGCTTTTGCCAGCCTCGCCGGGCCCGAGCGCAAGCTGGTCAAGTGCATGGCTGCGGTTGCCCTGTCGGCATTGCTGCTGGGCATTCTGGGCGGCGTGGCCACGGCCGCAGCACGCGGCGGCTACCTCGACATCATCCCGGCGACGGGCTACCGGTTGCTGACTCTGCACGGGGTGAGCATCTTCTTCTACTGGCTGTTCATCGCGCAGGCGGCCCTGCTCCTCGGTTTCGCGGCAGCCGAGCACGGCCGCGGCCTGGTCTGGCGCGGCTTCGCCTGGGCCGGTTTCCTGATGATGCTCGCCGGCTTTGCTTTGAGCATTGCAGGCTCGCACATGGGCCCGCCCCTGCTGTACGACGGCGCGCCTGAGCTGGCCGGTGACGACCCGAGCGGCCTGCTCGTGTTCAACCTCGGTTACTCGATGTTGGGCCTGGGGCTCCTGGTGGTGCCGGTCTCGGCCATCGTCACCCTGCTCACGCCGCGCTGGCAGGGCCGCCAGGAGCGCCTGAGCGCGGTCGGCTTCGCCCTGTTCGCCTGGGCCGGATTCCTCATGGTGACCGGCTTCGCCGCGCTCTACGCCTTCCTGCCCGGAGCGGCGTGGGCCCTGGGCGCCGGCGCTTTCCCGGCCGACCACGGCATGCGCTGGCATATCGTTTTCCACAACATGCATTACCTGCCCCTGATGGCCACGGTGATCCTGTGGTATGTGCTGGTGCACGCGCTGACGGGCGTCAAATCGGTGTTCGGCGAGCGCTTCTCCAAGATCGTCTTCTCGACCTATCTGGTGTTCGTGCCGCCGACCTCGCTGTACCACATGTTCCTCGAACCCGATCTGCCGGGGATGGTGCGCGTGGCGGGTTCCCTGCTGTCCTTGTTCGTCAGCGTGCCCACCCTCACCGCCTTCCTGATCATCGTCGCCTCGCTCGAGGTTCACGCGCGTTCGCTGGGCGGGCGCGGGCTGTTCGGCTGGATGCGCATGCTGCCCTGGCGCCACCCGGCGATGGCCTCGATCGGCGTGGCCGTGCTCAGCATGGCGCTGGGCATCACCTTCGCCTTCGTGCTGATCCAGGCCGAGCTGGCGCCATTGCTGTCGGACACGTTCTTCGTGCCGGGCTACTTCCACTTCTTCACTGTCGGGACCGTCAGCCTGACCCTGCTCGCGGGCTTTGCCGTGCTCCTGCCCGCGATCGGCGGACGCGCCCTGTGGCGGCCTGGCGTGTTGCGCTGGATGCCGTGGCTGGTTTTTGCCGGCCTGCTCGTGTTCGGCGCGGCGGGGATTGCCGCGGGCTACCTGGGCGTGCCCCGGCGCGTCATCGACATCAGCTACCAGAGCCAGTCGCCCGCGCTGTGGAAAGCGCTGATGGCGGCAGTGGGCGCAGGCGGCGCGGTCATGGCGCTGGCCCTGGCCGCATTCGCCGCCGGGG
>JBAQUQ010000244.1:0-2695 GCA_049297615.1 Burkholderiaceae bacterium | reverse complement strand
GGACAGCGCCGCGGCGACGGTCTGGGCCACGGCGGCCACCGGAATTCCCAGCGCCTGCGCGCGCTGGCGCTGCACGCGCAGGAAGGCGCGCGGCGCCTCGGCCTGGACACTGGTATCGACTCCAACCGTTTCAGGAGTGCGCCGGAACAGTTCGGCGATGCGCAAGGCAAGCTGCTGCCGACCAACCTCGTCGGGGCCGTAGACCTCGGCCACCAGGGGCGCCATCACCGGCGGCCCCGGCGGCACTTCGACGACCTTGACCCTCGCCCGATGGCGCGCACCGATGCGTTCGATCTCGGGCAGGAGGCGCTGCGCGATCGCGTGGCTCTGCTCGTCGCGGTGCGCCTTGTCGACGAGGTTGATCTGCAGGTCGCCGAGTTCGGCGTCGCTGCGCAGATAGTACTGGCGCACCAGGCCGTTGAAGGTGATCGGGCTGGCCGTGCCGGCATACCCCTGCACGTGTCGCACTTCGGGCTGGCGCGCCACAAACGCAGCGATGTCGTGCAGGGCAGCGGTCGTGTCTTCGAGCGCGGCTCCGGAGGGCATGTCGAGCACCACCTGGAACTCGCTCTTGTTGTCGAAGGGCAGCATCTTCAGGACGACGGCCTGCAGCGGCACCAGTCCGACCGACAAGAACAGCAGCACGATCACGCCGCCCAGCAGCAGCCAACGCTTGCGCGCGCTTCTGAGCAGGGGGCCGAGCACCTTGTTGAACAGCCGGTGCACGCGCGACGGCCCGGACTGCGCCTTCACGCCAATCGCGCCGTGCGACTTCATCAGCTTCAGCGCGAGCCAGGGCGTGACGGTGAAGGCGATCAGGAGCGACAGCAGCATGCCCAGGCTGGCATTGATCGGGATCGGCTGCATGTAAGGACCCATCAACCCGCTGACGAAGGCCATCGGCAGCAGAGCGGCGATCACGGTCAGCGTCGCCAGGATCGTCGGGCCGCCGACTTCGTCGACAGCGGCCGGGATGATTTGCCACAGCGGCTTGTCCGGCTCGAGCTGTTGGTGGCGATGAATGTTTTGGCTTCGGCCGGCCGCCTGCGCGGCCTTCACGTCGTCTTCGGCGACATGAGCCTGCGCCGAAACATTCATCGCCTGGTGGCGATGAATGTTTTCGACGACCACGATCGCGTCGTCGACGAGAATGCCGATCGAAAAGATCAGGGCGAACAGCGAGACGCGGTTCAGCGTGAAGCCCCAGGCCCATGAGGCGAACAGCGTGGCGGTCAGCGTGAGGATCACCGCCGCGCCGACGATTGCCGCCTCGCGCCGCCCGAGCGCCAGGCCGACGAGCAGGATCACCGAACCCGTCGCGAAACCGAGTTTCTGGATCAGCTTGGCGGCTTTCTCGCCCGCGGTTTCGCCGTAGTCGCGCGTCACGCTCACCTGCACCTCAGGCGGAATCACCGTATTGCGCAGCGCATCGATTCGCTCGCGCACCGCCTTGGCGACCTGGACCGCGTTCGCGCCGGCCTTCTTCGTGATCGAGATCGTCAGCGCCGGGTGCACGCTGCCCGTTTCTGCGCCCGGCTGGGCGCCGGGCAATGCAGCATCGGCGGCCCCCGGCGTGTGCCAGACGTGGCGCAGCGCCTGTTCGGCAAGGGCCTGGACGCGCGCGACTTCGCGCAGATAGACCGGCTTGCCCTGGTGCACACCGACGACGAGGTTGGACACGTCTTCGGCGTCGCGCAGGTACTGGCCGGCCTCGATCACGAGCATGCGCGGCGCGGTGCCGCTGGCCGCGGCGTCGATCACGCGTCCCGAGGGCATCGCCAGGTTCGCCGCGCTGAGCGTGCTCGCCAATCGCTGCACGTCGATGCCGCGCTCGCGCAGGCGTGCCGGATCGAGCTCGACCTGCAGCACCCGGCCCGGTGCGCCGATCGTCTTCACTTCGCGCACTCCGGGCACGCGCGTCAATTCGGCCTCCATGGTGTGCGCGATCGGCGCGAGTTCGGCGGCCGAACCCGTCTGCGTGCGCCACAGCGTGACGGCGACGACGGGAACGTCGTCGATGCCCTTGGGCAGGACCACGGGCGCGAGCGTTCCCAGATCGCGCGGCAGCCAGTTCTGGTTCGCGTTGAGCACGTCGTACAGGCGCACCAGGGCCTCGGTGCGCGGCACGCCGACCTTGAACTGCACGGTCACGATCGCCATTCCCGGGCGCGCGACGGAATAGGTGTGCTCGATTCCGGCGATCTGCGCCAGCACCTGTTCGGCAGGCCGCGCCACCATGTTCTGCACGTCGGCCGAGCTCGCGCCGGGGAAAGCGATCATGACATTGGCCATCGTCACATTGATCTGCGGCTCTTCCTCGCGCGGCGTGACGAGGATCGCGAACGCGCCCAGCAGCAGCGCCACCAGGGCCAGCAGGGGCGTCAGCGGATTGTTCTGGAAAGCAGCGGCCAGGCGGCCGGCGATGCCCGGCGCGGCGCCGGGCTCGTCTGCGATGTCATTCATCGCGGGTCACCCGCGTTCAGCGCCGGGCGCGCGCCGAGCAAGCCTGCGCGAACCGCGTCGAGCGCGATCGCCTGGCCTTCCTGGACCCCCGCGAACAGCTCGACCTGGTCACCGATCGTCGCGCCGCTGCGCACCGGGCGCAGTGCAAACCGACCTTGCTCGACCACGTAGACCGCGGTCAGTTCGCCGCGCCGCAGCACGGCACTCGCCGGTGCGCTGAGCGCGCCTGCAC
>JBAQUQ010000243.1:0-2407 GCA_049297615.1 Burkholderiaceae bacterium | reverse complement strand
GGCCGAAGCCGTGCAGGCGCACCGCGATCTTCGGGTCCGTCGCCAGCTCGCGCGCCCGCTCGCGCGTCGTGACGATGAGCGCGGCGTTGCCGTCGGCCGGGTGCGTCTGGCCGCCATAGGTGACCGTGCCCCCTGGCGTGACCGGCTGGAGCGCCGCCAGGCGCTCGGGCGTGGAGTGCGAGACGCCTTCATCGCCTTCGAGCACGGCGAGGCTTTTCCTGGTGCCGGGGGCGGGAACGTCGAAGGGCAGGCTCATGAAGCGCTTCAGGAAGGCCGAGCCGGCGGCGCGCGCCTGCGCGTACTGCGCTTCGCGGTGCAGCACCACTTCGTGTTGCTCGCCAGTGCCGAAGCCATGGCGCGCGGCGACGTTCTCGGCGGTGGCGAGCATCGAATGGCGGCCGAGCGGGTCGCAGCCGAAGTTGTCCATCACCCAGTCTTCGGCGGCGCCGGTCCCGCCCGGACCGCGTGGATTGGGGTAATACAGGTGCGGGCCGTTCGACGTGCGGTCGCAGTTGACCACGAGGGCTGTGGTCGCCAGGCCGACTTCGATCTCCTGCGCCGCGGCGAGCAGGGTGCGCACCCCGGTCGCGCACGCCTGCATCAGCGTCGGCCCGCCGCAGCGCGCCGCGCCGACCAAGCCCATGAACCACGGCAGGCCGTAAAACGAATGTTGCTGCGGCACCGAGAAACCGAGCACGCCGTAGTCGAAGCGCGCCGCGTCGATGTCGCGCCGCGCGAGTTCGCGCCGCGCCACCTGGGCGGCGAATTCGACGCTGTGCAGATGCGCGAAGCTGCCCTGCCAGCGCGCGAACGGCGTGCTCCAGTAGGCGCCGTAGGGGATCTGCGCCTGGTAGCTCATGGCAGGCTCATGGCAGCTTGGGCACCACGCTCAGCGGCGTGGCCGGTCCCGGCGCCACGCCCGTGGTTCATGGGCTTGCGGGCGGCGCGCGGCGAGCGCGCAGGCCAGCGCCGGCGGGAGGTCGACGAGCTTTGGCGGTCGGTTCAGCACTGCGCATCTCCACGGCCGGGGCAGCGGCCGACCTGTGCTGGATATTGCATAAATTCGGTGCCGCCGTGCCGGTGGACGAGGCGCACGCCGTGCGTGCTGATTGCGCCAGATCAAGTGCGGCGCTTCACCTCAGGGCACGCTGATCGGCGCGCCGGTGACTTCGTGCCCGGATTTCGCGGCGGCGAAAATCCGGGTCCGAACTCGTTGCGAACGCGCTGCGGTAAAGTGCAGGCATGGCTTGGTCGACCCGAACGCTGTTGATCTGGTTGCTGGTGCTGGCGGTTCCCGCGCAGGCCGCTGCTGCCGCGACCATGGCGTTCTGCGGTCCGAATCATCACGGCGGTGCTCGCGCGGCTCTTGCCGCGCAAGTCGCGGCCGCAGCGCACGCCCACCACGGCAGCGCCACGCAGAGCCCTCATGAGCACGATGGCGCGGCCGCCCAGCCCGACGACGACGCGGCGGCTGCGGGCAGTGCTGCGACGCCCGGCAAGTTCGTCCAGGCCGACGCGCAAAAGTGCAGCGTCTGCGCATCGTGCTGCTCGGGCGCTGCGATCCTGGGCACGGTGGTGGCGGTTCCGGCACTCGAGGTGAGCCCGACGCAGTTCATCGCCGTGGTGCCCACCGTCGCCGCGTTCTCCGCCGACGGCCCCGAGCGGCCGCCCCGAGTCTTCCTCGCGTAACCGGCGAGCCCGCGCCGCGTGCACTGACACGCGGCTCTTCGCCGGGTCAAGTCCGTCCCTCGCCGCGCTTGCGGCCAGGGAGCACCCAGACTCCGACGCGAGGACGACATGCGCCCTTCCAGTTCACGCTGGCTTGTATCCACCCTGACTCTTATCGTCTCGCTGGCGGCGACGACCGCTTCGTTCGCGGCGCGCGCACAGGGCAGCGCCGAGCCCCGCGTGGTCACGCTCAAACAGGCCGTCGACGCCGCATGGCAGCGCCAACCCGAGGCGCGCAGCGCCGATGCACGCCGCCAGGCCGCCGACGCACAACACGCGATTGCCAAGAGTTGGACCGCCGAACCTTTGGCGCTGGAGTTGTCCGCCAGGACAGACCAGCTCAGCGGCAACCACGGCGGACGCGAGTATGTGGCTGGCGTCGCCGCACCGCTCTGGCTGCCCGGCGAACGCGGCCGCGCCCAGGCCCTGGCTCAGGCGGAAATCGGCCTCGTCGACACCAAGCTCGCTGCCGCCCGGTGGCGCCTGGCCGGCACCGTGCGCGAGGCCTGGTGGGCAGCGCAGCGTGCCGCGCTCGAGACCGTGCTCGTGCAAGCCCGGCTGGTCAATGCGGAACAACTCGCCGCCGATGTGGTGCGCCGCGTCAGGGCCGGCGATCTGTCGCGCGCCGATCAGCTCCAGGCGGAGGGCGCCGTCGCAGCCGCGCAGTCGGCGCTCGCCG
>JBAQUQ010000242.1:0-3875 GCA_049297615.1 Burkholderiaceae bacterium | reverse complement strand
GGCAGCCGTTTCCCACCTGGGCCGGCAGCAAAGGTCAGCGGCGATTGTGCAGCCTGCTGCCCGACGCCGCGCTTGCTCCAGTCGCAGACACCGTCGGGAAAGACGGTGTACAAGCGCACCAGTTGTTCGGCAGTGAATGTCGCCGGCAGGTAGTCGGCAGTGTTGATCGGCTTGAGCCGGCACTTCAGGATGTCCTCCGTCAATGCGCCGCCGGCAACCTGGCGCGGCGATGCATGGGCCACCAGCCTCGGGTCGGCGTCGCACACGGCCATGTCGGTGACCTTGGTCGTGAAATTGGCGTCGCCGGTCAGGTAACACAGGTCGAAGGCCGTCGATGGTTTCGCGGCGATCACCTGCCGCTGGCTGCGCACCGAGTTCAGGGTCGCCTTGGGCGCGCTCGCCAGAAGCGATGTGAGCCAGGTGTCCATCGTCAGGAACGACTGCAAGGTCACGGCTGCGACTTGCGCTGCGGTCCCGGGCAGCAGACCCGTGCCGTAGCGCCAGATCACCTGGTTGCCGTGGTTGCCGCGGTTCGCTGCGTCGATGCGCGCGCGCTCCGAAAAACTGCGCCAGATGTAGTGGATGCCCTGCTCGTCGAAGCCGCGCGAATCGATGATCGGCAGCTTGCCGAGGTTCTTGCCGCTCGCAACGATGCCGGCCCGGTAGGCGATGGCCAGCGCCGGCAGGTCGGCGCTGGAGCGTGCCGCCGTGCGATTCGAATCGGCGTCGGTGCCGCCGATCTTCTCGTTCAGCGTGACGAACTCTTCGGGCGTGATCGCGCCGGCGAGCAGCGCCTTGAGCCCGTACTGGATGCCGACGTTGTCACCGGTTTGCAAGGCGCGCCGGCTGCCCGGGGCATTGGCGTTGTCGGTGGTGCCCCAGACGGCGGCGGCGAGGTCCGGGTCGCCGCAGCGCGTTCCGGTCGGATTGGTCACCGGGTGATACACCAGCGCTGCGGGCAGCAGGCAGTTGTTGCGCGACTCGGCGAGCGTGACCAGCGCACCTGTCGTTTGATTGGCCACCAGGGTGCGTGCGTAGTTTCCGGGTTTGTTGTTGAACCCGAAAGCGTTGTTCCACGACTGGCAACCGAGATGGTCCAGGTGGCCGTTGATCGCGGTCTTCTTGGCGTTGATCTGCGCCTGGGTCAGGCCGGTCATCAACGCGGTCCAATCCGGGCCGGCGTAGAAATTGACGAGCAGCACGCAATCGATCACTTCCATGCCGGTCGTGATCGAATCCGGATAGTCGCAACTCGGCTGGATGCCGTCGAGCAGGCCCGGGAAGATCGACGCGGCGGTGTTCTGCTGGATCGAGCCGCCCGAGCACCCGTTGCCCAGCGTGTACAGGATCTCTCCGTAGTTGTCGACGATGTGCTCTTTCATCATCATCAGCGTTTCGCTCACCAGGACGCGGTGCGAGTTGAAGGCCGAGTCCGTCAAGCTGTTGTCGACGACCATGAAGCCGCGCGACAGCGCCGCGTCGTCGGCCCAATTCTGGCTGCTGCGGAATTGCAACCGCGGCTGGCCGGTTGACGCGCCGAAGCTGTAGACCACTTTGCCGTTCCATTGCGCCTGGGGCGCCAGCGCCGTCCACGGCTTGGTCTGGGTCGTATCGAACAGCACGGCGATGTCGAAGATACCGCGGTTCATCGTGCCGCGTTCGACGCGCACGACATACGGCACCGTCAGCCCGGTGGTCGTGGTCGTCGTCGCGAGATCGGGCGGCGCGCTGCCGGGCGTGTACGGCTTGAAGCAGTTGTTCGTCGGTGGCGCGGCAGGCGGGCTCGGGTCGGGCAGCGCGCTCGAACAACCGGGCGTCGTGGTGCGGTAGAAGAGTTTGAATTCGGTTGCGATGTTGCACTGCGCATCCAGCGCGGTCGTCGTGAGACCGCTCGCGTTCGATGCCGGCGTATTGCCTACCGCGGCGACCGGCGTGGGCGTCGCGCAGATCCACGGCCCGGCCTGCTCGCCCAGCAGCACCGGCCCGCCTCGCGGATGGTTCGTGATCGTCAGCTTGGCCGAATGACTGCGGTGGTCGTCGTGCTTGCGGTACCGGTTGGATTTCGCTTGGGCGATCAACTCGTTCTTGCCCACACGCAGACCGGTGACGACGCCTCGCAGCGTTCGCGCAGCCGCATCGGCGAGGAACGCCGAGCCGACATCGGTGCCGTTGAGCGTGACTTTCACTTGATCGACGCGCAGTGATCGTGGCACCCGCACCTCGACCAAGGCATTGCCGTCACTGATCAAGTCGGCACGATTGGACAGCGTTCGTATCGTCAGATTGGAGTGCGACTCGGAACGTTCTTCATCGCGTTCGTTGTCGTTTGCACTTGCCCAAGGGCTGGGCAGTGCCACGGCAAGCACCGCGGCGAGGACTGCGACGAGCCGGAAGTCAGACCTTCGCCGATTGCGCATGTCGTTCTCCAGAGGTTGCTGAGCGAGTGGCCATTTCACTGCCTTGCGCGTGACGCGGCCAGCGGAACTACCCTAAGGTTCGTGCACGGGCAGCCGCGACACGGCCGCTTTCGGGAGCGCCGCAGTCAGGGCCGCAGGATGGTTCGCCCGCGGATGCGCCCGGCCTTCAGGTCGGCGAGTGCCTGGCTCGCACCGGCGAGCGGCTGGATGCTCAGCGGCAGCGCGGGCAGGCTGCCCGAGCGTGCGATGGCCATCAGTTCGTGCATGTCCTGCAGGCTGCCGACATAGGAGCCGGTGATGCTCGCCGCCTTCAGCGCCAGCATGACGGGCAAGACCGGCGCCGAGCCGCCGAACAGGCCGACACACACCAGCCTGCCGCCCCTGCGCAGCGCGCCCAGGCCGAAGGCGAAGCTCGAGGCAGCGCCGACGAAGTCGATCGCCGCGGCGACACCGCCGCCGCTGGCCTTGACCAGGGACTTCGCCGCACCGTCCGCACCCGGGTCGATCGCCTCATCGGCGCCGGCCTCGCGCGCGACGTCCCACTTGCCCTTGTCGATTTCGGCGACGACGATGTTCGCGTCGAACAGCTTGCGCGCCAGGCGGATCCCCGACAGGCCCACGCCACCGGCGCCGATGATCAGCAGGGTTTCGCCGGCGCGCGGGGGTGTCAGCTTCTTCAACGCGCCATAGGCCGTCAGGCCCGAGCAGGCATAGGTGCAGGCCTGTTCTTCGCTGAGCGGCTCGTATTCGAGCAGGTATTTCGGATGCGGCACGAGCACGTGATCGGCGAAGCCCCCGTCGCGGTTGATTCCCAGGGCGCGCGGCGCGTTGCACAACTGTTCACTACCGCCCAGGCAGGTCGAACATTGGCCGCAGCCGATCCACGGAAACACGACACGCCGCTCGCCCACCGTTGCGCCGCGCGCATCCGGGCCGAGCGCGACCACGCTGCCGGCGATCTCATGGCCCAGGGTTCGCGGCGGGCTCAAGGCGCGCGTCATGTCGAGCCTGTTGCCTTCGCCGAGATCGAAGTAGCCGTCGTGCAGGTGCACGTCGCTGTGGCACACGCCGCAACTGCCGACCTTGACCAGCACTTCACTGCCCTGCGGCAGGGGCGTTTGGCGCAGCACTTGCGCCAGGGGTTTGCCGAAAGATTCGACCTGGTAGCTCAGCATGTTCACCTCCATGGCGCGCGGCCCGCGCAGACCTCGGCCCCTGCGCGCGATTGTGGCCGCTTCGACGCGGCGCGGATGGAACGGCTGACCGCGCCCGGGCGGTGGACCGAGGCGATCGATCGATGCAACTGGACGACTCCGGCCCGCTGTTGCAAACTCGGCGCCGCACCGCACCGCAGCGACGCTGCGCTGAGCCAACCCACACCCAAGGAGTCAACGATGCCAGGCAGTCCTGACAAGCCGTCCGCCCGAACGACGCGATCGACGCCGCGCGCGGCACGCG
>JBAQUQ010000241.1:0-6053 GCA_049297615.1 Burkholderiaceae bacterium | reverse complement strand
AGCCTGCTCGGGCGGCTCACAGGAGCTCCACAGCCAGCGCCGTCGCCTCGCCCCCGCCGATGCACAGCGCGGCAACGCCGCGGCGTTGGCCGTGTTTGCGCAGCGCGCCGAGCAAGGTGACGACGATACGGGCGCCGCTGGCGCCGATGGGGTGGCCCAAGGCGCAAGCGCCGCCGTGCACATTGACGATGTCGGGAGCGAGTTTGAACTCGGCCATCGCGGCGAGAGTCACCGCGGCGAAGGCTTCATTGACTTCCCACAGGTCGACTTGGGCGGCGCTCCAACCCACTCGCTGCAACAGCTTTTCGATCGCCCCCACGGGTGCCGTGGTGAACCAATTCGGCGCCTGGGCGTGCACGCTGTGGCCGACGATTCTTGCGATGGGCTTGCAGCCGAGTCGGGCGGCCGTGCTCTGGCGCATCAGGACCAGGGCCGCCGCGCCGTCGGAGATGCTCGAGGCGTTCGCGGCAGTGATCGTGCCGTCGCGTTTGAACGCGGGTTTCAGGCCGGGGATCTTGTCGAGCTTGGCCTTGAACGGCTGCTCGTCGAATTTGACGAGCGTCTCGCCACCCTTGCCCGGCACGCCCACGGGAGCGATTTCCCACTCGAAGCTGCCGTCTTCGTTGGCTTTTCTGCTGCGCTGTGTGGAGCGGATCGCGAACTCGTCTTGCGCCTCGCGCGTGAACTTGTACTTGGCGACGCACTCTTCGGCAAACACGCCCATCGCCTTGCCGGCGCCGTTGGGCAGGCGCTCGTAAGCGTCTTCCAGGCCGTCGAGCGCCATATGGTCGAAGATCTGCGCGGCGCCGTAGCGAACGCCTTTGCGCGCGTGCATGAGGTGGGGCGCGTTCGTCATGCTCTCCATGCCGCCCGCGACCATCACGTTGGCGCTTTCGCAAAGCAGCATGTCGTGCGCGAACATCATCGCGCGCATTCCGGAGCCGCACATCTTGGACAGCGTGACCGCCCCGGCCGACTCCGGCAGGCCTGCGCCCAGCGCCGCCTGGCGCGCCGGCGCCTGGCCTTGGCCGGCCATCAGGCAGTTGCCCATCAGGACTTCGTCGACAGCGTCGCCCGTGATGCCGGCGCGCTGGACCGCGGCCCTGATCGCCACGGCACCCAGTTGGTGTGCGGCGAGCGCGGAAAAGTCGCCGAGCAATCCGCCGATCGGAGTGCGGGCGGCGGCGACGATGACGATGGATTCGGCCATGGCGGGGCTCCTTTAAGGGCTTGCTTGAACTCGAGGGGTCTGGGTGGGTCCGTGTGCAATGCGCGCTTCAAATCGACCCCAGGCGCGCCGCTCGCGCCGCTCGCCACGAGCCAGGCTCGGCGAAATCGGCCACCGGGGCCGAGCCAGGCCGCGCCGGCTCGAACTCGGGGTCGGCCAGCTCGGCCAGCTCATTGCCGCGCACCCGGCGCTGCAGCCGAAACCGTTTGTGCGCCTCGTAGGGAAACACGTCGTGCACATAGCCCGCGAGGATGCGTTCTTTGTAGCCCTGCCAGAACGCTGCGTCCAGCAAATCGGCATGCTGTTTCATGAACGCATCGCGCACCGCGGGGTTGCCGAGCAGGAAGGGGCCGAAGGTCTCGGGGAAGACGTCTTTCGGGCCGACGCTGTACCAGACCTCGGCCGACATTTCTTCTTCTTCGTTGCGCGGCGCGGGCACTTTGCGAAAGTTGCAGTCGGTCAGGTATTCGATCTCGTCGTAGTCGTAGAACACCACCTTGCCGTGACGCGTGACGCCGAAGTTCTTCCACAGCATGTCGCCGGGGAAGATATTGGCGCGCACCAGATCCTTGATCGCATTGCCGTACTCGGTCACGGCGTGTTCGATCTGGCGCGGCGACGCCTCGCGCAGATAGATGTTCAGCGGGATCATGCGCCTCTCGATATACACATGGCGGATCACGAGGGCGTCGCCGTCTTCTTCGATCAGGCTCGGGCAGAAGTGCTTCAGCTCGGCAATCAGTTCGTCTTCGAAGCGGGCCCGCGGAAACGCGACATTGCTGTACTCCAGCGTATCGGCCATGCGCCCGACACGGTCGTGCTGTTTCACGAGCAGGTACTTTGCCTTGACGATCTCGCGCGTCGTTTCCTTTTGCGGCGGGTAGAAATCCTTGATGACTTTGAAGACATAGGGAAAACTCGGCAGGTCGAAGACCAGCATCACCATGCCCTTGATGCCCGGTGCGATGCGAAAGCGATCGGTCGAATGGCGAAGGTGGGCGAGGAAGTCGCGGTAGAACAGGTTCTTCCCCTGCTTTTGCAGGCCGATCGCGCTGTAGATCTCGCTGCGCGGCTTGCGCGGCATCATCGAGCGCAGGAAGTGCACGTAGGCCGAAGGGACCTCCATGGTGACCATGAAATAGGCGCGCGCGAAGCTGAACACGAGCAGCAGGTCGTCCTCACCGAACAGCGCCGCGTCGATCACGAGCTTGCCATGGGGGCCGTGCAGGACGGGCAGGGCAAAGGGCACTTCGTCGAAGCCGTTGATGATCTTGCCGACGATGTAGGCGCCCTTGTTGCGGAAGAACATCGACGACAGCACCTGGATCTGAAAATTGGCGCGCATGCGAAATTCGCCGAGCTGGGCCGCCACGGCGTTCAAGACATGGTCGACGTCGCGACCCAGATCCTCGAACTCGCGCCGCAGCTCGAAGTGGGCGATGATTTGCAGCCAGGTGTCGCGCAGGCTTTGCTGGGTCGGGTAGTAGGCGCGGTAGGTCGGCACGGAAGCGGGTTCGTCGTTCTCGATGTATTCCGTCGAGACGGCGGGGCGCACGAAGATGAAGTCGTTGTGGAAGTAGCTGCGGTGCAGGATCTTCGTCGTCACCGAGTTGAAAAAGGTCTCGGCGAGTTCGGGCTGCGACGAATTGGTGAGCAGGCCGATGTAATGCAGCTTGACCTGCTGCCACACGTCCTTGGCCAGGCTGGCCGCCTGGAACTCGCGCTGCAGGCGCTCGGCGGCTTCGTCGACGCGCTTGTCATAGAACTCGATGCGCTCGCGCTGCGCACGCTGCTGGCCGTGCCAGTCGGCGGCTTCGAAGCGGCGCTGCGCACCCGCGCTGGCCTCCCGGAACAAGGTGTAATGGCGATTGAAGCCCTCCAGCATGGCTTGCGCGATGTCGAAGCCACGCGCGTCGCTCAGGTGCTGCGGGAACATGTGGGCAAGGCTCACGGCCGGCCGCCTTTGCGCAGGGCGTCGTAACGCGAGGTGAGTGCACCCAGGGCCAGGCCATACGCCGCGGCGAGTTCGGCGGCCTGAGACACGGTGATTTTCAAGTCCTTCAGCAGGCCGTCGTGCAGGCCGTAGACCCAACCGTGCACGACGACGGCCTGGCCGCGTTCCCAGGCGTCTTGCACGATCGTGGTTTCGCAGACATTGAGCGATTGCTCGAGCACGTTGAGTTCGCACAGTGCCTTCAGGCGCAGTTCCGCGTCGTCCATGCCGTCGAGAAAAACGCGGTGTTTGTTGCGAACGTCCTGGACATGGCGCAGCCAGTTGTCGGCCAGGCCGACGCGCCGGTTCTGCAGCGCCGCTGTCACGCCGCCGCAGCCGTAGTGGCCCACGACCATGATGTGGCGAACCTGGAGCAGGTCGACCGCGTACTGCATGACCGACAGCGCATTCAAATCGGAATGCACGACGACATTGGCCACGTTGCGGTGCACGAACACATCGCCCGGCAGCAGGCCCAGGATCTCGTTGGCCGGCACGCGGCTGTCGGCGCAACCGATCCACAGGTATTGGGGCGCCTGCTGCGCGAGCAGGCTGGTGAAAAACCCGGGCGTGCGCGCCTGCGTCGCGGCGGCCCAGCGGCGGTTGCTTTCGAACAGTTCGTCCAGAGCCAGGCTCATCGTATTCACATCGTCTCGGCGAACAGCTCGCGGCCGATCAACATGCGGCGGATTTCGCTCGTGCCCGCGCCGATCTCGTACAACTTGGCGTCGCGCCACAGACGCCCGAGCGGGTAGTCGTTGATGTAGCCATTGCCGCCGAACACCTGGATGCCTTCGCCGGCCATCCACGTCGCTTTCTCGGCACACCACAGGATCACGCTCGCGCAGTCCTTGCGCACCTGGCGCACGTGTTGCGCGTCCAGCAGGTCGAGGTTCTTGCCCACGGTGTAGCAAAAGGCGCGCGCCGCTTGCAGCACGGTGTACATGTCGGCCAGCTTGCCCTGGATGAGCTGGAATTCACCGATGCTTTGGCCGAACTGCTTGCGTTCGTGGACATAGGGAACCACGTTGTCGAGCACGGCTTGCATGATGCCGATGGGCCCGGCGGCGAGCACGGCGCGTTCGAAGTCGAGCCCGCTCATCAGCACCTTGGCGCCGTTGCCCACGCCGCCGAGAACGTTTTGCGCAGGCACTTCGACATCGCTGAAGACCAGCTCGCCGGTGGAGCTGCCGCGCATGCCGAGTTTGTCGAGCTTTTGGGCGATGGAAAAACCCCTCATCCCTTTTTCGATGAGGAAGGCCGTCACGCCGCGCGCCCCCATCTGCGGATCGGTCTTGGCGTAGACGACGAGGGTGTCGGCGTCGGGGCCATTCGTGATCCACATCTTGGTGCCATTGAGCACATAGCAGCCGCCTGCGTCCCGCCACGTCGCGCGCAGCTTCATGCCGATCACATCCGAGCCGGCACCGGCCTCGCTCATGGCGAGCGCGCCGACATGTTCGCCGCTGATCAGCTTGGGCAGGTATTTCTTCTTTTGCGCCTCGCTGCCGTTGCGGTTGATCTGGTTCACGCACAGGTTGCTGTGCGCGCCGTAGGACAGACCCACGGACGCGCTGGCGCGGCTGATTTCTTCGAGCGCGATCATGTGCGCCAGATAGCCCAGGCCTGCGCCGCCATGGTCCGGCGACGCCGTGATGCCGAGCACGCCCAGATCGCCCATCTTGCGCCACAGGTCGATCGGGAAGCTGTCCGCGCGGTCGATCTCGGCGGCGCGCGGGGCGATCTCGGCATCGGCGAAGGCGCGCACCGCGTCGCGCAATGCGTCGATGTCTTCACCGAGTTGGTGGTTCAGGCCGGGAAGGTTCATGGCGATGCTTCCTTGCTTCGTTTCCAGTGGCCGCGCAGTCAGCTCGTGTGCAGCCGTGCGCCGGCGCCGAGCAGGTGCCGCGCTTCCTTCTCATGAGCGCGAACTTCGTCGAGCGTGGCGTTGAGGTCGGCTCTCTGCTGTTCGAGCTGGGTGCGGTGCGCTGCGAGCACGACCAGAAATTTCTTCAGCTGCGCCTGGGTATCGCGCGGCGACTCGTACATGTCGACGAGTTCCTTGACTTCGGCCAGCGTCAGGCCGAGCCGCTTGCCGCGCAAAGTAAGTTTCAACCGAGTCCGGTCGCGCGTCGTGTAGACCCGGTGGCGCCCGCTGCGCTGCGGCTCGAGCAGGCCGCAATCTTCATAGAAGCGGATGGCGCGCGTCGTGAGGTCGAACTCGCGCGCCAACTCGCCGATCTTGAACGTGGCGCTGCGCGGGACGATTGCTGTGCTGGCGTGGCCGGTGGCGGCAGGCATGGGGTCGAAGCAGGTCGGCAGTGGGCGCAAGTTGACGTATACGTAAAGTGTACAGACGCGCAGCCTGCGCGGCCGAGACCCCGAGCGAAGATCGCAATGCGCAGCGCATTGCAATTCACGCCGGCACGACGCGGCTGTCACTCGAACACCGGCAACACGTCGTCCTTCAGCGTCCCGCGCGCGCGCTGGTAATCGGGCAGCACCGAGCGCACCACGTCCCAGAAGCGCGGGCTGTGGTTCATTTCGCGCAGGTGGGCGAGCTCGTGGGTGACGACGTAGTCGATCGTCGGCAGGGCGAAGTGGATGAGCCGCCAGTTCAGGCGGATCGAGCCGTCGGCGCTGGCGCTGCCCCAGCGCGTTTGCGCCGACGACAGGCCCAAGCGCGTGAAGCGCACGCGCAGTTGCGCCGCGAAGTGGCGGCAGCGCTCTTCGAAGACCCGCCGTGCCTGGCGTTGCAGCCAGGCTTGCACGGCATCGCGGATCTGCTCGGGCGCGGCGCTGTCGGGCAGGCCCACATGCAGGGTCAGGCGC
>JBAQUQ010000240.1:0-3956 GCA_049297615.1 Burkholderiaceae bacterium | reverse complement strand
CGCCCAACTTGTCCGCCAAGGGCGTCAGCACGGCGTTGAATTTTTCGCTGCTCGCCATCGCCCGGCCGCCTGAAACGATGATCTTCGCCGCCGTGAGTTCGGGCCTGTCGTTCTTGGCGATTTCGCTGCCCAGATAGGACGACAAACCCGAATCGGCCACGGCGGATATTTGTTCCACGCTTGCCGAGCCCGTGCCGCTATCGGCGGCGTCGAAGCCGGTCGTGCGAACCGTGATCACTTTGATGGGATCGGCACTTTGCACCGTGGCGATGGCATTGCCCGCGTAGATCGGCCGCTCGAAAGTATCTGCCGAGATGACCTTGGTGATATCGGATATCTGCGCGACATCGAGAGCGGCGGCGACGCGCGGCGCTACGTTCTTGCCCGAGGCCGTCGCGGCGAAAAGGATGTGGCTGTATGCCTTGGCAAGCCCGACCACTTGCGCCGCGAGGTTTTCCGCCAGGCCGTGCGCGAAGACTTCGCCGTCGGCGTGCAGCACCTTGGCCACGCCCGCGACCTTCGCGGCGGCCGCGCTGACCGCAGCGGTGCCCATTCCCAGCACCAGCACGTGGACCTCGGTGCTGCACTGGGCGGCAGCGGTCACGGCGTTGCGCGTTGCAATCTTCAGATCGCTGTGGTCGTGTTCGGCGATGACGAGAGCAGTCATTCAGATCACCTTCGCTTCATTTTTCAGTTTGGACACGAGCGTGGCGACGTCGGGAACCTTGATGCCTGCACTGCGTTTCGGCGGATCGCTGACCTTCAAAGTCTTGATGCGCGGCGCCACGTCCACGCCCAGGTCCCCGGGCTTGAAAACGTCCAGCGTCTTCTTCTTCGCCTTCATGATGTTGGGCAGGGTGACATAGCGCGGTTCGTTCAAACGCAAGTCGGCCGTGATCACCGCGGGCAAGGAAAGGTTCAGCGTCTCGAGCCCGCCGTCGACCTCACGCGTCACGCTTGCCTTGCCGTCGGCGACTTGGATTCTGGAAGCGAACGTCGCCTGCGGCAGGCCCGCGAGTGCAGCGAGCATTTGGCCGGTCTGATTGCAGTCGTCGTCGATCGCCTGTTTGCCCAGGAAAACCAAACCGGGCTGTTCTTTGTCCACGAGAGCCTTGAGCAATTTGGCGACCGCCAGAGGCTGAAGCTCCACGGCAGTCTCGACGAGAATTGCCCGATCGGCACCGATCGCCATCGCGGTACGTAAGGTCTCCTGACATTGCAGTACCCCGCATGACACGGCGATCACTTCGGTGGCGAGGCCTTTCTCGCGCAGTCGAACGGCTTCCTCGACGGCAATCTCGTCGAACGGATTCATGCTCATCTTCACATTGGCAATGTCGACGCCGCTGCCGTCGGACTTGACGCGCACTTTGACGTTGTAATCGACGACGCGCTTCACCGCGACGAGAATTTTCATGCGTCTGTCTCCTATGGGTCCTGTTCGTCCAGTTGATTCGGCAAGACTGGGATTCTAGTGACCGCCGCCACGTGCCTTCGCTGCATCGATGCCGCGCTGCACATTCATCGGAATCAGCAAGATCAATCCGATGACGAAGAAGACGGCCGTCGACACGATCGCGAGCCGGTGGTTGCCACCCGTCACCCAGGTCACAAGGCCATAAGTCACCGGCCCGATGATCGCTGCCAGGCGCGTGGCAAAGGTCCACAGACCGAAAAACTCGGCCAATTGCAGGCGAGGTGCGAAAGCCCCTGCCATGGCGCGCCCCGCCGATTGGCTCGAGCCCATGCATAGCCCTGCAATCACGGCTGCCACCCAAAACAGCGCTGCGCTTTGCGCCATCGCCGCGAGCACGGTCATGACAATCCAACCGACCAAGGTCAGAGCAAGCGCTTTCTTATGGCCGACTCGGTCTTGGTATGCACCGAATACAAAGGCACCCAATGCCGCAGCGATATTGACCAGGAACACCAGCAGCATCGTGTCGGCCTGCTTAAAGCCCAAGACCTGTTCAGCGTAGACCGCCGCCAGGGCGATCACGACGGAAATGCCTGCCTGGTAGGCAGCGCCGCAGGCGAGCAACCAACAGAAATCGGAAAAGGCACGAGCCCGGCTCAACGTCCGCCCCAGGCGAACAAGCGTTGCGCGCAAGCCGTGCCCCGTTGCCGGCCCGGGTTGCGCCTCGATCTGAGCGACGGCACGCTCTCGAAGCAGGGCGAAGGTGGCGACCGAGGCGATGCCGTAAACACCCGCCGTGATCAGCATCGTGACCGGAACGAACTCGGTCGCGGGGAGGCCCTTGCTTTGCGCCCATAGCACATAGGCCAAACAAAGCCCGAGCGACAACATGCCGCCGAAGTATCCGAAGCTCCAACCCCAGCCCGAGACACGCCCGATCGATTCGCGGCGGGCGAGTTCGGGCAGGAAAGCTGCCGTCAGCGATTCACCGTAGGCATAGAAAGTATTCGACACCACAATGGCGGCGAATGCGAGCGCGACGTCGCCCTTGCCCACACGCGCCAGAAGCAAGGTGGCGATGACGCAGCCCACCGTGGTGATCAAGAGCAAGCGTTTCTTTGCCGCTCGCAGATCGGCGTAGGCGCCAATGGCAGGCATCGTCAACATCACGATGAGGCTGGACAGCGCCAAGGCCAAGGTCCAGGCCAGGGTCGCCCACTCGGCGTTGTTTGCCGCCACGCCGACGAAATAGGCGTTGAACACTGCCGTCAACACGACCGTCGCGTAGCCCGAGTTCGCGAAGTCGTACATCGCCCAACCGAAGACCTCGCGTTTGCGAACGCCTTCGTTCAGCGCCTCCTGCGGGAACAGGGCCATGCGGCCTCCGATGCTGCGTGGGTTCGTGGCTGCCGGGCGGATCACCTTGGAACGAGACGACACACACATTCAGCCCGGCAACCCGCGCCATTGCTTGATCTTCAACCCCGGGGGATACGATGTGCCCCCAAATGTGCCCCCTGGGCCGCTTTGGAGTATCGATCATGAAGCGACACGAAACTTCGCAACCTGGCCGAGACCGGCCGGCACTTCGACGGGCGTGGCCTGTACCTGGAAGTGACTGCGGCGGGGGGCCGCTACTGGCGCATGAAGTACCGCCACGCCGGCAAGGAAAAGCGCCTCGCGTTCGGCGTTTACCCCGAAGTGAGCCTGAAGCAGGCCCGCGAACGCTGCGCTGATGCGCAGAAGACGATCCAGCTCGGCGCCGACCCAGGTGAGATCAAGAGGACGGCGAAGGCCCTGGCCGTGCACGAGGCTCGGACCACCTTCGAAGCCGTCGCGCGAGACTGGCTCGACCACATGCGCGGCAAGTGGGCTGCCGAGACACACCGGCGCACCGCGTCCGCATTCGAGGCCGACGTGTTCCCGGCCTTCGGTGCACGGCCGATGGCGCAGATGAAGCCGCGCGAGGTGGCGCAAGCGGTGAAGGCCGTTGAACGGCGCGGCGCCGGCGACATGGCCGGGCGGATTTTCCAGCGCATCCGCGCCGTGTTCGCGCACGCCGTCGTGCACGAGCTGATCCCCTCGAACCCGATGCTCGATCTGAAGGCATCGGCCCTGCTCAAACCCCGACAAGTGACGCACCGGGCGGCACTCGACGACAAGGACCTGCCCGCCTTCCTGGCCAAACTCGACGCCTACGCGGGCGACCCGACGACCAAGCAGGCGCTGCGGCTGTTGATCCTCACCGCGGTTCGCCCGGGTGAATTGCGCGGCGCACGTTGGAGCGAGATCGACAGCAGCGAGGCGGCATGGCGAGTTGACCCGTTTTCGCGGACACCTCATCCTTATGGAAGAAGGAGTCCGAAATGCCAACACCGAAACCCCCGTATCCGGCGGAATTCCGCCGACAGATGGTCGAACTGGTCCAAGCCGGGCGCAAGCCCACGCAACTGGCGCGTGAGTTCAAGGTCGCTGCGCAAAGCATCTCGACTTGGGTCGCGCAAGCCGCAGCCAACAGCGGTAAGCCGCCCCGCGGCAA
>JBAQUQ010000239.1:0-11555 GCA_049297615.1 Burkholderiaceae bacterium | reverse complement strand
TGGCGGCCCTGGTCGCGCGCAGCGCAAGACCCAACCTGGTCGACCAGGTCCTGGGCCTGGTGCAAGCCGCGACCCTGCTCATCGTCGGCGGCGAAGATGCCGAGTTGCTCGCCTTGAATCGTGCATTGCTGGCACAGCTCAAATGCACGCGGCGCCTCGCAGTCGTTCCTGGCGCCAGCCGCGGCTTCAAGGAGCCTGGCGCACTGGATACGATGGCGCATCTGGCTGGCGCCTGGGTCGAGGCCCAGCTCACGAACGGGAGAAACCGCTAGCGAGCCAGCGCCTACCGCAAAGCCGCTCCAGCGGGCGTCGAACTCCTAGCAGCCCGACAGTCTCCTAGGGCTCGTCGAATCCCGAGGGCGGGACGTCGAGTTGATTTTCGAGTCCGTATCGCACCAGCGCTGCCAGGTTGGGCAGTTGCAGCTTGTCCTGAATGTGTGTCTTGTGCGTGCTGACCGTCTTCACCGACAAGTGCAGCTCTTGGGCGATTTCGGTCAGGCGACGGCCCGCGACGATGCGGCGCAGCACGTCGAGCTCGCGGTTCGAGAGCCGGGCGTGACCGGGCGCCTGGGCATTGCCGCTGAGCTGCTGCACCACACGCTCGGCCAGGCTGCTCGTCACATAGGCACCGCCCGCGATCACTTTGCGCGCGGCGGCGACGAGTTCGGCCGCGGCACTGTCTTTCGTGACATACCCGTTCGCGCCGGACTTGAACGCGCGCAACGCGTACTGTTCCTCGGCGTGCATGCTGAGCACCAGGATCGCCATCTTGGGAAACTCGGTTCTGATGCGACGGATCAGGTCGAGGCCGTTCATGCCCGGCATCGACAGGTCGGTAATCACGAGTGCCATGGCTTGCTCGCGCAGGCGCTCGAGCGCCTGGAAACCCGAAGCCGCCTCGACCACTCGCCAGCCTTCGCCGCAACCCTCGAGGACACGCCGCAACCCCTCGCGAACAACTGTGTGTTCGTCCACCAGCAGAACGCGCAGGCCGACTCGAGACGCGGGGACCATCATTGGAGGTGATTGGACCCGTAACGGGGGCACCACGCCATCCCACGTTTGACCCAGGGTCGAAGGAGTAGGAATTTTCCGACCCTCAAGGTCGGACATTGGGAGAGCCTATCGCCGGATTCCGACACCGAAGTCGCGCATCGCGCCGATGGCGCGTGGCGCGCGTCTGGTCCATGCTCTGTTTGTAGCGCGATCGTAGAGCAAGCGATTGCAGATCAAAAAAACGAGGAACAAGATGGGTTCGCAAGCGCCAAATGGACACGGCGTCGCCTTGCTGGGGCTGCGCCGCGGAGCCGCCGAGAACAGCAACCTGTCGGATTTGCTGCGTTTGATGCAGGCCGAAGAGGGCATCACGGCGCAAACCGACTCCCAGCGGGTGGCGCTGCGCCACGTGAGCGCCGGCGGCGCGCTTTTTCACGAAGGCGCCTGCGTCGAGAGCGTCGCTTTCGTTCACGTGGGAACGTTCAAGCTGTTCACGACGGCCGAAGACGGTTACCAGCAGGTCATTGGCTTCGCCGGGCGCGCCGAGATGCTCGGCTTCGACGCGTTGTGCACGCGCCACCACCCCACGGCAGCGCAAGCACTCGAAGACGCATGGGTCTACAGCTTGCGCGTGAACGACCTGTTCAGGTTGTGCCATGACGTGCCCGCGCTCGACCGCGCCTTGCACCACGCGGCGAGCCGGTTGCTCGCCAAGTGCAGCGAACTCGCCGATGTGATGGCCGCCGTGGCGGCGGAAGTGCGGCTGGCGCGCTTCCTCGTGCACATGGCCGGGCAGATGGAGTCGCTTGGCCGTTCGCCGCGTTGCTTCGTGCTGCGCATGAGTCGGCGCGACCTCGCCAGCCATCTCGGCGTGGCGCATGAGACGGTGAGTCGGGCCTTCGGCGCCCTGGCGCAAGACGGTTGCGTGCGGGTCAGCGTGCGCGAAGTCGAGATTCTCGATTTCGAGCGTCTCAAGGCGTTTGCGCGTTGCACGCGTGGTTTCGCGGCCGAACCGTCTGCATCGAGCCGCAGCCCGCGCCGCGCGCTGCGCCCGAGTTTGGCGCAGTCCATGTCAATGGCGGGACGGGGCTGAGCCGGGACACAAACGCCCCTCAGGAGCGTTGTTTGCGCCTGGCCAAGGCCCAGCCGCCATGCGGGCGGATCGGCCGATTCAGGCGAAGGTCCAAAACCGGTTCAGCGTAAATCCGCCGAGCAATACCAAGAGCGTGGCAAGCACCTGCGCGATCAGGTAGTGCCACCCGAGGACGAGGGTGCCCAGTGCGACCACCACGGCGTTCACCCCGGCCCCGAGCACGGCCACGGCGACGAATCGAGGCAAGGCCTGACGATGGCGGGCCGACGATTCAAACGTAAAGCGACGGTTGCAGGCATACGAAAATGCCGCGCCGCCCACCGAACCCAGCGCACTCGCCAGGGCCGCAGCGAAACCGGCCAGTTCCACAGCCGCGACGAGCACCGCGTAGTGCAGCGCGGTGGCCGCAACACCGACCGTGCAATAGCGCAGCAGTCTGGACCGGTTCACGATGCCGCGCAGACCGCGCCTGACGCAGGCGGGCGCACCCCGATGAAGAACTCGCGGCGCCCGGTGCCGTCGGTTCGCAGCTCAACGACGGACAAGGGTGCCGCGGCGTCGAGCAGGGCGTCGAGCAGCTTGTAGTTCGGTGCGCCAGGCTCCGCCACAGGCGGCCGCGCCGACACGACGACGTGGCCGCAGGCCGCCAGAACATCTGGCGGCAGGATCGCGGCGAAATCCGCTCGGTTCGAAGCGATCACGCGCGGCTGGCCGCGGAACTGCACGGCAAGCGAGGCGCCGGTGCGAACGTCGGAGACGACGTAGTGCAGTGGCGCCGCGCTGCGCGCGGCCCAGGCGCTTTGCACGGCCTGCGCCAGTTGCGGCGGCGCTGGCGCCACGCGCACCGGAGACAGGCGGTGCAGATTGGGCAAGGTGCCGCCATTGGCCGTGACGAGTGCCCACAGCACGGCCTGCAGGGCGATGCAGGCAGTTGCGGCGCGCAGCAAGACGGGTTGCGGAGCCTCGATGGCCAAAGGACGCGCCGCCACCAGCCACAGCGTCAGCACGACGTGGAAGGTCGTGCCCCAGCCCACCAGCAGGAATGCACCCGAGAGCGCCGCGATCACGAGCGTCAACACGAAAGGCCCGAAACCGACGATCGTCAGATAGGGGGTGAGCGCAACGGGCTGACCGACCGGCGGCGCCGCCGGCGGCGCGCGCCGCCGCAGCCAGGCGAAGAGCAGCAAAGCCGGCGCGACCTTGGCCAAATGGCTGATGCCGAAGTTCCACACCGATTTCAGGCGTTCGATCCGATCGAGCTGCGCTGGAAACAGCGACTCCGCCGCGTAGGCATTGGGCGTCGCGGCTTCGTGCAGGGCGACCCAGAGATGCGGCGCGATCAAGGCGGTGCACACCAGGGCGGCGACGCCCAGGCCGCGCAGAGTCGGGCCGTCGCTCAGGCGCCGTGTCCACACCAGATAGACAGCAAAGGAGGCGAACAGCACGACGGCGCTGAATTTTGCGAGCAGCATCAAAGCGGCGCCCACGCCAAGAAGCGCCCAGTCGATGAGGCGCATGCGCGTCAACGCACGATGGAACAGCGCAATGGCCAACAACGCGAACGGCAACTGCACGGTGTTGTGATTGAAATACGTCGTGCCCGCGTTCATGAACTCGACGCTCGACGCCAGCAGGGTGGCCAAGGCTGCGCGCTGCGCGCCGATCAGCGGTCGGGCCCATGCATAGAGCACGAGCAGGGTCGCCACTGAACACAAGGCGCTCAATACGAAGGTGGCACCGATCGACGGCGCGAAGATCCGGTTCACGCCGTACAACAGCCATGTCGGCAGCGGCGGGTGCTTGCCGTAGGCGAGGCGGAACTCCTGGCTCAGCAGCACCTGCTCGAGACTGTCGTCCTGCGGCGCAAGATGCAGTTGCGCTGACAACACGCCCCACAGCAGAAGCTGGACGAAGGCCAGGGCCAGAACGAGCGCCGTCGGCTGCCGCAGCAGCGCGCCCAGCCTCAAGGCGTGAAGCATTCAATGCCTCGGCTCAAACTGACCTCGTGCGATTCGAGACAAGTCTTCCACCATGGACTGGACAGCACCTGGAATTCGGTGACACGAGCGCGAGCGATCCGGTCTGCGCCGTCGATGCGTGAGGCGGGATGACACATCAGGACGTCGCGGTCGGCGGCGCCGGCCAGCCAGGCCGACAGGCGCAGTCGATAGCTCGCGGCGTCACCCGCGAAATCGTAGAGTCCGAACAGGTGCGCATTGGTGGCCACGCCGGCCGCTCTGCAAGCCGCCGCCAAGCCTGCACTGCCCAGGCTGGTGATCAATCTGCCCTTCCAGCCTGCATCAGCGCGCGCGCGGCTGATCCGAACCCAGGGCAGGCGCTGCGCGTAGCGATCGGCCAGCAGTTCGATCAATTGCTCGCGGATCACGGGCAACTGGTGCACATGACGGTGGCCGTCGATGTAGTCCGGCGCAGCACCCAGCGCGTCTTCGAAGCGCTGCAACTGCGCATTCAGGGTCGCTCGCACCCTGCGGGTGTCGATGCTGCGCGTGTAGCAGGAGGCGGCGAGCCATGCGTGGCGTGAGGCCAGAGGTTCGAACTCGGTCAGGTCGACATGCACGCCGACATCGGCCTTGGCACGCAGCGCTGCGTCGAGCCGGCGCGCGGCCAGCGGCCAGCGCGGCGAAGTCGCCAGGCACGAGGCAGCAGTCACCACGCCGGCTTCGATCAGCGCCACGATGCCTTCGTCGACGGCGGCGTTGAACGCAAAATCGTCGGCGGCGACGACGCAGCGTTTCATCTCCGCCGGGTGGGCCGAAGGACACGCGCGACGATGTAGTTCGGCCGCCGCTTGACTTCGTCGAAGATGCGTGCCTGGTACTCGCCGAGCACGCCGATGAAGAGCAACTGCACGCCGGAGAAGAACATGATGCTGGCGACGATCGTCGGCCAGCCGGGAAGCCTGCCGTCGAAGATCAGTGTGTCGACGATCACCCAGACGCCATAGGCGAATGCGAGCACGGCCAGGAGCAGCCCCACCACGCTCGCGGCGCGCAGCGGCAGGGACGTAAAGCCCGTCAAGCCCGACCACGCCAGACGCAGCAGCTCGATCTTCGAATAATGGCTCGCCCCGCTCGCGCGCGGTGCCGGGTCGTAGGGAACACCCACCGACTTGAAGCCCACCCACGCGTACAGGCCCTTCATGAAACGGTTGCGCTCGGGCATGGCACGGATCGCGTCGACCACCCTGCGGTCCATGAGGCGGAAATCGCCGGCATCAGGCGGGATCGTCACCTGGCTGCCGACGCCCAGCGCACGATAGAACCAGCGCGCGCCCCAGCGCTTGAACCGGGTATCGCCCGCGCGATCGCGCAGCACGGCATAGACCATGTCGTGGCCCTGTTCCCACAGTCGCAGCATCTCGTCGACCGTGGACAGCGGGTGCTGGCCGTCGGCATCGATACACAGGACGACGTCGCCGCTGGCCTGTTCGAGGCCGGCCGTGATGGCAGCCTCTTTGCCGAAGTTGCGCGACAGCTGCACGAGCGAGACCGGCCAGGCCGGCGGCAATGCGACGACGGCCGGCGCGGTGGCGTCGGTGCTGCCGTCGTCGACGACCAGGATTTCGTAAGACGCCGTTCGCGAGTCGAGGAACTCGACCAGGGCCGCGACACTGCTCGCAATGTTCAGCGCTTCGTTGAAAGCCGGCATGACCACCGACAGATGCGCTTGTCGCGAGTTGCGCGCCTGGTGAGCGAGGTCGGCGTCGATGGCCGCCTCGGTGGCACTGAGCGAATAGTCGGTGTGACCCATGGCAGCATTGCCCTTCCCCGTCGAATTCTAAAGGCCGGGGGCAAGCGGTTCGCGCGCCGCCCTAACCCGTCATTGCGGTTTGCGGCCGAACAACTCTTCGCTGATCTTGTCGGCAAGCGGTTCGATCAGGTCTTCGGTGAGGCGCAGGTTGGTCACGGCGACGCGGCGCTCGTAGTCCTGCAGTTCCTTCAAGGCGGCGCGTTGTGAGGGTGTCATCTTGTCCAGGGGAATGGTTCCGCCGGCGGTCAGGGCCATGAGCCGCTTGCGAACATCGGGCTCAGCCTCGTCGGGGTGGCTGTAATCGAAACCGGCCTTGCGGATCTCCACCGCGTACTTGCGCAGCGCGGCTTGCATGCGCGGGTCCTTATTGATCAGGGCGTCTTTCGGGTTGTAGTAGCTGGACTTCATTTCGTCGGGCTTGAAGACCTGCGCAATCGCCGTCTTCGTGCAACCTCCTGCCATCGAGAAGTTCTCTTGTTCGAGGCCGAGCGCAAACGTCGCACCCGTGTTTTCACCGAACAGTGCGCGGTTGTACGCCACCCGGTCGGCCGGCGAAAGCCCCTTGAATATCTTCACATTGCGCTCGCCCAGGGCGTCGCGGCCCGGGCTGTAACCGCTGCTCAGTTGGGGAGGCTCGCCGACGTAGAGCGTGGCGATGCCGAAGCCATGCTTGGCGACGAACTGCTTGTCGCTCACGCCGGGCAGATTCTTTTCGGCCAGCATGCCGCGGCGTACCGTGGCGTAGTCGGCGGCGATGTACTGGAAGCCGCTTTCGCGCATGCACGTCGAAATCGAGCTTTCGACCTTCTGCACGGCCTCGACCAATTGCTTGGCGCTCATGCCGAATTCTTCGCTCCCGATTCCCGCACGCGGCGGTGCTGCGTGGGCACTTGCCAACCACACGCTCGCAATTGCGATTCGAACTGCTGCTTTCATACTCTGTTCCTCCTGAACATCACGTTGAACCTGAAAAACCCATTGCGACCCAACGCGGCACCGACGTGTCGCGATGACCGCGGCTCGACGCACGAAGCCATTCACCATGCGTAGGTCAGGTTGGTGAAGATCCCGTTCACGATCCTGCCCGTCCCGCCCTCGATCTCGGTGTAGTCCCAGTCACGCGCATACTCGATCACGACTCGCAAACCGTCCTGCACCCATTCGCCGGCGGTCAGCAGCAGCCTCTTCTTGGGCAGCGAACCCACGAGGCTCTCCGTGGCGCCGATCAGCCGCGCCGCGCCGGCCAGGTCGCGGCTGCGCGAAAAGCCGATCGCTACATAGGTGCCCTGCGCGCCGATCTCCTGGACCCACGGATTCCAGCCGAGCTGGTAACCGAGCGAAACCTGCCAGGCTGCCGGCTTGATGACGATCGTGTCGCCGGCATCGTCGACAAACCTGGCGTGGCGGGTCGCCGAGTTCCACTCGCCCACGAGCGCGAAGGGGCCGAGGCTGGCCTTCGCGCTCGCCGCCAATCCCGGCACCCTGCCGATCTGGCTCAGGAAGCCCTCGTATTCGGTTTCCAAGAAGCGGCTGTTGAAGAGCGAGCTGTTGTAGCCGAGGTCGACATTGACTCCCCATGGGCACCAGCCCAAGCCCGTCAGTTCCTCGTAACGCCGGCCGCAGTGCCCCTTGGCGCTGAACCCGAGCGTGCCGCCCCAGTGTTTGCGCAGCCCGCCGCTGGTGCGGCCTTCGTAGACATAGAGACCCGTGCTCAGCGGCGCCGAATCCAGTGGCGCTGGGGTCGGGGACAGCGGCGCCGGCCGGGCCGGCGGCGGGTCGTAACCGAGGCTTGCGCTGATCGAGCCGAGCAATGGCTCGAGGGCCACCGGAAGCACCGGCGGGGCGGTCACCGGCGGCGTTCTCGGCTTGCCCGGGGGAGTCGGGAACGCCAGGTTCAAGCCGAGCGCGTTGTGCCTCATCTCGAACGCGTCGACCGTCAGCGGGCTGTTCGTGGACAGCACGTCCGCCACCGGATGACCCGTCGAGATGCCGAAGGGCAAGACCATGCGGCCGGCCGTCAACCGGGGCGGAAACCTGCGCTGGTCGCCGAGCTGGATATACGCCGTGTCGAGGTTGATCCGATCGACCTGGGCCTGGCCCCCGGTGGCGGTTTGCAGGGCGACGTCAGACCCGTCGACGTATTCGAGCTTGATGTGGGCGATCGCCCATTCGTTGGTCTGGATCTCCAGCTCGAAATCGGCCGAGTTCAGTCCGATCGAAGTCTTGCGCGAATTCGAGAAGTCGGTGCGGCGCCCGAAGCTGAGGTCGAGCGTGCCGCCCAAAGCGGCCGCTTCGTTGATCTTGGAGCTGCGCGTCGCGATCGAGTCCCTGATGATCGAACGCACTGCGTCTTCCTGCGCGGTCTTGGCGAGCTCCAATTGCCGGATCCGGCGCTCGAGGGTCTGCGCGTCCTGAGCCAGTTGCTCGCTGAGTGCGCGGTTTTCGGCGCGCAGCGCTTCGAGCTGGCGCCTGAGCTGCGCCAACTCGTCGGTGTCGGCGGCCCATGTCGCACCACACGGTGCGAGGCTCAGCCACAGGGCCGCAAGGGCGTGCAAAGTCCGGCGCGACGAAGCCACGGCTCTTCCCTCAGCTCAGTGCCGGAAGGCCTCGACCGGTTCGAGCCGTGCCGCACGCATCGCCGGATAGGTGCCCGACAACAAGCCGATCAGCGCGCCCACCAGCGGAGCGAGCAGGGCTGCGGCGGGGTCGAGCACGGGTGTCCACACCTGGTAGGCCGAGACTACGACGACGATCAGCACGCCCAGACTGGCTCCGATCACGCCGCCGATCGCGCCGATCGACGCGCTCTCGAACAGGAACTGCGCCGCGACGTGGCCACGCGTCGCGCCGATGGCACGGCGCAGCCCGATCTCGGCAGTGCGCTCCATCACGCCCACCAGGGTGATATTGGCGATGCCGATCGCGCCCACCACCAGGGACAGCCCGCCGAGCAGCAGGAACATCACGTTCAGATCCGTCTGCACTTCATCGCGCACCCGCTTCGGCTCGGGCGGCACTTCGATCTTCAGCGCCCTGGGGTCGTCAGGCCGCAGCGCCAGGCGCGCCTGATCGGCGATGAGGTAGGCGGCACCGATGCGCGTCTCCACGACCACGCTGCCGGGGCCGGCCAGGCCGAAGTGGCGCCGTGCCGTGCCTTCGGGGATGATCACCGAGCCGAGCAACTCGGGCTTGCGCGCCACATCGCGCAGGATGCCGATGACCAGGTAGAGCTGGTCGCCGAGATAGATCGCCGGAAGCTGCTCGAGCCCGTTGATGCCCAGGCGCGACGCCGCATCGGGGCCGAGCACGGCGACACGGTCGGCGCGGTCTGAATGGCCTTCGTCGGGCAGGCGCCCGGTGTCCAACTCGGCCCTGACGGCCTCGTACAAATCCGGCGAGGCAGCACGCACGGCGAGCTTGTGCGAACTCTGGTTCGACGGGTCTCGCAGCGGCGACGAACTGACCAGGGCCGCGCCGACCTCGACCTCGCTCAGCGTGCCGGCGGCGACGACGCCATTGAGCCGGCGCAGCCGCGTCGGCGCGTCCCTGGGCACCGCCCAGGGGTCCACCATACCCGTGGCCGATCCGGGTCTGCCGGTGATGAACAACTCGGTGGCGGCGAGCCGGTCGAACTGGCTGATGATGCGGTTCCCCGCGGTGCGCGTCAGCCCCAGCGTCGCGACCAGGGCCGCCAGCCCGATGACCACACCCAGCACCGTCAGCACCATGCGTCCGGGTCTCGAGAACATGCCCGCGAGGGCCTCGCCCAGCAGGTCGCGAATCGAGATGCCCGACTGCGGTACGCGCTCCTTTGCCGCGGGAGCCGGCGCGGCGGCGCCAGCCCGGGTATCGGCGACTGCGGCGGCGGCGCTCAGGTCGGTCAGCTCACCGTCGACGATGTGGACGCGCCGCGCCGCGCGCCTGGCGACGTTTTCGTCGTGAGTCACCACGATCAGGGTCAGCCCCTCGCGGTTCAGGCGCTCGAACAGGTCGAGGATGCTCGCGCTGGATTTCGAATCGAGGTTGCCCGTGGGTTCGTCGCACAACAGCATGCTCGGCGAGCCGAGCAGGGCACGCGCGATCGCCACGCGTTGTCTTTCGCCGCCCGAAAGTTTCATCGGCGCGAAGTCGACGCGATGACCCAGGCCGACGCGCTCGAGCGCTGCCTGCGCGCGCTCGCGGCGCCCGGCGGGAGGGTGCTTGCGGTACACCTCGGCGAGCATCACGTTCTCGAGCACGCTGCGATAAGGCAGGAGGTGGAATGACTGGAACACGAAGCCGATGCGCTGGCTTCGAATCCCCGCGCGCTGCTTGTCGGAAAGCACGGTGGTGTCGATGCCGTCGATCAGATAGCTGCCGCTGCTGGGGGTGTCCAGGCAACCGATGATATTGAGCAGGGTCGACTTGCCCGCGCCCGATGGGCCCGTGATGACGAGCCAGTCGCCTCGCTGCACCGTCAGATCGATGCTGGAGAGCGCATGGACGGGGGCTTCGGTTCCGAACTGGCGGCAGATGCCGCGCAGCTCGAACACCTTGGCGGGCGAGCCCACGAAATCGGGCGCCTTCACGGCGTGCCCTTCATTTGCGCAGCGTTGTCAGCAGCACCGTCCGGGGCCGCCGTCTTATAGCCGACGACGACCAGCTGGCCCGGCGTCAGCGTTGCCTGCACAGCGGCCACCTCGACGTAGCCGCCTGCCGACAGGCCGGGTTTCACGACAACGTACTTCAGCACGTTGTGGTCCTGCACCTGGACCCTCGAGGTTCCGTCCGAGGCCAGGGAGAGGGCACTGGTGGGCACGGCGAGCACCGGCCCCTGAGTCGAAACGGTCGGAATCGTCAGCCGCACCGAGACGCCCTCGAGCCGCGCCGACGTTTCGGTCACGCGGACTTCGAAGTAGACGTGGTAACCGTCGACACCGCGCGTGCCGGGCGTGCTGGCCACCTGTTCGACGACGCCCTTGGCCTTCACACCCAGATCCTGCTCGTCGATGGCGACTTGCATTCCCGGCTTCAGCAGGGGCGCCGCGTCCAGCGTCAGCGACGCGTCGATCGCCAACTGGTTGTCGGTCACTGACAGCACCGCTCCGGTCGCACTGCTGCCGATGCTGGCCGTCACCTCCTCGACGCGCACCGGGAACGCCGCGACGAAGACGATCTCGTCGAGCGGGATCTGCACACCCAGCTTTTCCCTGGCCTGGGCCAGATCGGCCGAGATTTGCGCTGCGCGCGCGCCGGCCAGGCGAGCGTCGAGTTCGGCGAGCTTGTGCGCATCGAGCGCCGCCCTGACAAGCCTTTCGCCTTCCAGGGCAGAGGCGCGCGCCCCTGAGCGCGCCGATTCGACCGCCGCCTGCGCCAGCTCGATCTTCGGGCCCACCTGGGCGGCAGCGCGTTGCGCAGCCTGCAGCGCCGCTTTGCCTTCGAGGCGCGTCTTGTGCGCGGCGGTTCGGGCGAGTTCGACCTTGGCCTTGGCAGCCAGGCGCGCGGTCTCGGGCTGGCGTGGGTCGAGGCTGATGAATGCCTCTTCGGCGATCAGGGCTGCAAGCTCGCTTTCGGCGGCGGCATTGGCATGCGCTGCCTTGGCGCTTTCGTTCTGCGGTGCGAGCGATGCCTCGGCCTCGCGGCTCGCCTCCAGGGCGCGGGTTTCGGCGAGCCGGGCTGCGACCTCGGCGGCCGCTGTGCGCGCGCTGTGCTCGGC
>JBAQUQ010000238.1:0-2993 GCA_049297615.1 Burkholderiaceae bacterium | reverse complement strand
CGCCCAAGACCGAGGTGGTGCGCCTGGTGCAGCTGCAAGGCCAAGCCGGCCTGGCCGCACTGGCGCAGCGCCTGCGCGTCGCGGGCGAGCCGGCGCCGATCGCGGCGCAGTTCATGGCCGCTGTCGGCCTGGGCCTGCAACTTCGCCCCTACCAGTTGCACGGCGTGGCCTGGCTGCAGTACCTGCGTGAACAACACCTGGCAGGCATCCTGGCCGACGACATGGGCCTTGGCAAGACGGCCCAAGTGTTGGCGCACCTGCTCATCGAAAAACACGCCGGCAGGCTGGATGCGCCGGCACTCATCGTGCTGCCGACGTCATTGATCGCGAACTGGCAGGCCGAGGCCGCGCGATGGGCGCCGGCGCTGCGCGTGCTCACCCTGCAAGGCGTGAATCGGGCTGGTGACTTTGCGCGGTTCGCCGAGCACGACCTGGTGTTCACCACCTACCCGCTGCTGTGGCGCGATGTCGATGCCCTGCAGGGCCAGCAATGGCACCTGCTCATCCTGGACGAAGCGCAGATGGTGAAGAACGCCGCCAGCCGCGCCGCAACGGCACTGCGCCGATTGAAGGCGCGGCACCGCCTGTGCGTGACCGGCACGCCGATCGAGAACCACCTCGGCGAACTCTGGGCGCACTTCGACTTCCTGATGCCCGGCTTTCTGGGCGACGCGCGCAGCTTCACGCGAATCTGGCGCAAGCCCATCGAAATCAACGGCGAAACGCTGCGCGCCCAACTGCTCGCGCAGCGCGTGCGCCCCTTCATCCTGCGCCGGCGCAAACTCGACGTCGCCGCCGAGCTCCCGCCCAAGACGGAAGTGATACGCCGCGTTCAACTCGTCGGCCAGCAACGTGCCCTGTACGAGAGCGTGCGCGTCGCCGCCGACGAACAAGTGCGCCGCGTACTGCAACGCCGGAGTTTTGCCGGCGCCCAGATCAGCATCCTCGACGCCCTGCTCAAGCTGCGCCAGGTTTGCTGCGACCCGCGCCTCGTCAAAGGCGCCAAGACGCCGGCGACGACGGAGCGCGCCAAGATGGAGTGGCTGCGCGATGCCCTGCCCGAACTGATCGACGAAGGCCGGCGCATCCTGGTGTTTTCGCAGTTCACCGAAATGCTCGCGCTGGTGCAGCAACAACTCAGCGAGCTCGAACTGCCGCATCTGCTGCTCACCGGCGAGACGCCGGTTCGCGAGCGCGGCGATGTGGTCAAGCAGTTCCAGGCCAAGACCGTTCCCGTCATGCTGCTCAGCCTGAAGGCCGGCGGCGTGGGCCTGAACCTTACCGCCGCCGACACCGTGATCCACCTCGACCCCTGGTGGAACCCGGCCGTCGAACAGCAGGCCACGGCGCGCGCGCACCGCATCGGCCAGGACCAGCCGGTCTTCGTCTACAAACTGGTCGTGGCCGGCAGCATCGAAGAACGCATGCTCGCCCTGCAGGAACGCAAGGCCGCGCTCACCGAAGGCGTTCTCGGCGTCGACGCGGCTGCGGCGCCGAAGTTCAGCGCCGAAGATCTGCAGGGCTTGCTCGCGCCGCTGGTGTAGGCCAGCGAATCAGCTTGTTGCGGCTCAGTTGCCCTTGAGCTTCTTGACAAGGGCTGCGGAAGTGAGCAACTCCAACTGCGCCTCCAGGCGGATCACCCGGCCGGTGAGGTCTTCGATCTTCTGCTGCTGATGCTTCATGCCCTCGGCCTGGCGATTCACCTTGTCTTCGAGCTTGATCATCGATGTGAGCGCGCCCCAGATCCTGTCGCTGACCCCCATCACGCAGCCTTGCGAACATTGCGCCTGGCGGCCTTGGCTTCCAGCGCGGCGATGCGCCGGTTGCTCGAGGCCAGGAATTCCAGCGCGTCATCGATGGCAGCGCCGGCCCGATCCGCCGCGCCCTTGGCCGCGTCGGCGAGGGCGCCGAGTTCCGCGTCCGCTTCATCCGAGGCGTACCCGAATGCCCCGCGACGCATCAATTCCGAAAGCGCCATGTCGAGGCGTTTCGCCTTGGCGGCCAACGCTTTTTTGTCCTGCGATGTGACCTGCACCACGATTCGTTGAACGGCTGCCGCCATTTCAGCTCCTGCTTGACCACCTGGGTATGGACACGATATGTACATGCATGGCGCGTGTCAAGCGTCGTGATTTCCGTGCCGGTCAGAACAGCCCATGCACACCCGCCCATCCCCGCTGAACCTGTCGTCACGCCCCGATCGAGATGATCGAGTTCAGTCCTTCGCAGGCTGACTCGAACACCGATGGCGAGACATGTTTCCAGGGATGCGGCCGTGCACCTCGTATGCGCCAATCGAAGGACTTGGGCTGATGTACCAGGATGTAGCCGATGTCGCGCCTGGTGCCCGCGTACTTGATCGCAAAGGGATTCGTCTCGTTCGACGCGGCGTGGGTCATCGGCAAGCCGATCACGATGCCGGTACGCTCGTTGAAGGCCTTGGTGGACAATACGAGCATCGGATGTTCGTCTTTCATTTCGCCGCCGGCCTGCGGGTTGAAATCGATCCAGATCATGTCTCGCCGATCCGGCACCCAAAGCTTGCCGGGCGCCGGCATCAGAAGACCTCGGCGCCGATCCGACCGCTGAGCATCGCTTCGCCGCCGTGAAGCTTCGGATCAAAAGCTTTGAGCTTTTGCGCCAGGGTCAGCTTAGGCTTGCCCGAGACCTTTACGAGGATACCGCCTTCAACCACCTCGACGGTGACGGGAAGGCCACGAGCGAATCGCGCCGCCTTGGCCACTGGCGCCGTGATTCGCACGCCCAGGCCATTGCCCCACTGCTGGACTGTCTGCTCGAGCTTCATCGCAACGGCCATCGCCCACTCCTGGAACTCACCGCAAGAAGTCTAGACAGGGGCGCGCTGCGTGTCAACATGTATAAACAGGCGACTCCACCGACATGGCGGCTCAGCGCGCCGGTGCCGGCAGCGCGAGGCCGCGCAAGGCCTGCGCCAGTTCTGCGCCGCGCCAGACCGCGATGCGGTGCTCGGC
>JBAQUQ010000237.1:0-9771 GCA_049297615.1 Burkholderiaceae bacterium | reverse complement strand
CGGCTGCGCATTGCGTCTAGCCTGCGCCCCTTTTCAGGCCCAACGCGGGCCCGACCCAAAGCCCGACAGGCTCCTACGAGGCCATGAGGCGCCGCCAGCGCCACACCGCGTCGCGCACCACCTGTTCGGCGGACAGGCGCAGCGCGGGCATTTGCAGGACCGACCAGGTCATGGGCTCGGTCGCGGTCGCCAGCGTTGCCTTGTACTGCGATTCGCCGGCGAGCAGGTCGTAGCAGTCCATGCCCAGCGCGGCGTTGTGCTGGATCGCCAAGGTGTGTGCCACCAGGCCGGGCCGGCTGTGTTTCTCGAGAACGCCGTAGTCGAAGCCCGACTGGTAAACGAAGACGCGCTTGGCGCGGATGAAGCTGTAGAGGTAGCCGATCGGCGTCGTGCCGGCACGCACGCGCAGCAACTGCACGCCGCCCTGCGCCAATGCGCGCTTGATGAGGCGCTTGTGGAATTCCAGGCTGCCCGGACCGGCGAAGGCGCTGTTCTGGCCGCGGCTTTGCCAGACGGCCGCATGCAGGCGCGTCAGTGCGGCGAGGAAGTCGAGCGCTTCGGCAAGCGTTCGCGCCGTGTCGACCTCGACCGGGCCCAGCGTGCGGTATTCCTTGAGGCTGCGTCGAACGAAGCGGCGCGCATGGCTGCTCAGCACCGACGTGAAATCCATGGCCGCTGCACGAACCGCCTCGAGGTCGACGATGGCGGACTGTCTGACAGTGTCTTGGCTGCGCAAGCGGCCGAGCCGCGCTGCCGGCAGCGCAGCCGCCGCCAATCCCGGCAGATGCAGTTCTGCCGCTGACCCGGCCAGGGCCGACCAGGCGGCGATCATGGCGCTGCGCACGTCGTCGCCGTGCTCGCTGTCGATCAGGAAGTCGTTGTGTTCGATCCACAGGCTGTCGTCCGTCATGTCGCCCGAGGAGTGCAAGTGCCAGGCATCGCAGATCGGGATCGGGCCGATGCGCCTCTTGGTCCTGACCAGGACCGCCGCCCCGACGGTGCGGTTTCCGCAATGGGCGAGCAGCACGCGTGCATCGCAGCGCGGCGGCAGCTGTTCGAGCCAGGACCCGATCCACGGCCAGGTGAGGAAGAAGCTGCATGATGAACGCGAGCTCAGTTCACGCCAGACGAATTCCAGCTCGGGGTGCTCGGCAAGCGGCCGACATGTCACGCGCAGCGGCAGGGCCGTCCGGTCGACGCTCGAGCCGAGCGACGGCGATGCGGCTTCGGCCGCAGGCGCCCCGGGCCCGCCTCGGTGGCGCGCCGAGGACGCCAGATGCGCCCATTTCGGCCGCACGAAGAGAAAGCGCAGCGGTGTGGCGCGCGTCAGATGGAACAACAGCAGCGGTGCGCCGACGCCGCACAGCACGGCCAGGGTGGCCAGCGTGTCGATCCCGACCGGCCACTGGAGGGCCCATGCGAAGCGGATGCACAGCGTCAAGGGAATGAAGAATCCGAGGTAGACGACGATCGAGTTCGCGCCTGCATGCGACAGCCAGGCAAAGGCGCGCAGGGGGGCCAACAAGGTGCTCAGCCCGATGATGGCCGTGATGCCCAGGAAGCCGAATGCCAGGTCCAGGCCCGGCTGCGCGCTCAGTCCCGCGCTCACCGCCCACTGATTGACGAAGCACCAGGCGACGAACAGCACCGCAGTGCGCGCGCGGTGGGCTCGCGCCAGATCGGCGAACTTGAAGATCCAGCGCGCGCAGAGGTGTCCTGTGAGGAAGAAGACGTAGTAGTCGGCGAAGTTGTCGATGGGGTGGATGCCGGTCTTGGGCGAAGCCGCCATCGCCGCCGCTGCCACGCTCCACAACAATGCCTTGGGCACGCCGCGCAGCAAACGCGTGACGACGAAGAACATCGGCAGGGTTTGAATGAACCACAGCATGTAGTCGGGGTAGAGCAGTCCCCAAACCCACAACTTGATGAACTTGACCGGGCTCGCCAATGCGTCGGGCGAGTTGGCCAGAACAAGCACGTCGTAGGCGAAGATGAGCGACACCCACAGCAGCAGGAAGTAGGCGTAGTGGGCCACCTTGGTGTCGAGGTAGCTCTTCCACGGCCTGTCGATCACGGCCGACAGGAACAGACCCGACAACAAGAAGAAATCGGGCATTCGGAACGGCCGCGCGAAAGCTGCCCACGGCTCGAGCCAGCCCGCGCCCGCGAACAGACGCGCCAGATCGTTGCGTGCGTACAGGCACACGACGGCGACGATGCACAGGCCCCTGGCCATATCGACCCAGGCGAAACGATTGGCGGGCCGCTTGATCATGCTTGATTCGGTACCCATCGGTGTGTGACCCTCGTGTTCGCCCTTGACCCGGCCTCAGACGTTTCCGTCCTTGCGAGCCATGGTATTGAGCCCCGCTGCGCAGGGCATCGTCGTTTCGAGGGGGGCCTTTGCCGAGCGTGCTGCGAACTGAGACATAAGTCTTGCTTGCAAAGCGACCTCGGCGCTAAACCCCCGCATTCAAGGGGTCGCGGCAACCACCCGGAATCGCACCGCCCCGCTGCGGGTCGGGGCGCGCACGCGCGCGCGAGACGACACGGCATACTTCAACCCTCATGAAGACCCCCGTCGTGCGTGAACTGCGCCTGCTGCACCTGGAAGACTCCGACCTCGACCATGTCTTGCTGCTCGCCCACCTGCACCGCGGGGGCTTACGCGTGCAGGCCACACGCGTCGATTCGGAATCCGAATTCCTGGCGGCGATCCAGAAGGACTGGGACGCGATCGTGTCCGACTACAACCTGCCCGGCTTTTCGGGCCTGCTGGCGCTGGATTTGCTCAAGGCGAGCCGGCGCGACATTCCCTTCGTCATCGTCTCGGGCGAGATCGGCGAAGAAATCGCGGTCGAGGCGATGCGCAACGGCGCGAGCGACTATGTGCGCAAGGGCAACCTCGCGCGCCTCGTGCCGGCCCTGCTCAACGCCATCGAAGCCAGTGTCACGCGACGCGAGAAAGAGCGTTCCGAAGCCGAGCTGAACGCTTCCAAACAACGCCTGAGTGAACTCGCGCAACACCTGCAAGGCAGTATCGAGCAAGAGCGCGCGGCGATCGCGCGCGAACTCCACGACGACGTCGGCGGCTCGCTGACCGCGCTCAAGTTCGACCTGGCCTGGATCGCGCGCCACCCGGAGTCCGACGAAGTGCCAGTGCGAGTGGGCGCGGCGCTCGAGCAGGTCTCGCATGCGATCGAAGCGGCACAGCGCATCATGCACAACCTGCGCCCTGCGATCCTCGAGCAGGGCCTGGTGGCGGCGCTGCAATGGATCGCGGGGCGCTTCGAGAAGCGCACCGGCGTGGCCTGCCTGCTGCGCACGCCCGAGAAGATTCCCGAATTGCCCAACGGCGTCGGCCTGGTCGCGTATCGCACCGTGCAGGAAGCGCTGACGAATGTCACCAAGTACGCGCAGGCCACCCAAGTGGCCATCGACCTGTCGTCGGCGGGCAAGGTCATCTCGCTCGAAGTCAGCGACAACGGCCGCGGCTTCCTCCAGTCGGACCTGGCCAAACCGCAGTCCTTCGGCATTCGCGGCCTGCACGAGCGCGCCCGCACCGTCGGCGGCTGGATCGACTTGAGCAGCAGCCCGAGCGGAACGACCCTGATCCTGTCGGTGCCGCTGCACGGCGCCGCCGCGACAGGCGCTGCGCTGCGCGCCAGGTCCAAGAGCGCCGATCCGAGCCATTGGGGCGATTTGTGATTCGCGTCATCCTGTGCGACGACCATGCCTTGATCCGCCGCGGCGTGCGCGACACCCTGTGCGACGCGTCCGACATCGAGGTCGTCGGCGAGGCGGGCGATTACGGCGAACTGCGCGAGCTGTTGCGCCGCGCCAGCTGCGACGTGCTCGTGCTCGACATCAACCTGCCCGGGCGCAGCGGCCTGGACGTGCTGCACGTGCTCAAGGACGAAAGCCAGGCGATGCGCGTGCTCGTGCTGTCGATGTTCCCGGAAGACCAGTACGCGATCCGCGCCCTGCGCGCCGGCGCTTTCGGCTACGTCAACAAGGGCGGCGACCCGGGCCAGATCGTCACCGCCGTGCGCACTGTCGCGCAGGGGCGCAAATACGTGACCCCCGAGATGGCGCAGATGCTCGTCGAGAGCCTCACGACACCCAATGTCGAGAACCCGCACGAGCGGCTTTCGGACCGCGAACTGCAAACCCTGGTCTTGATCGCTTCAGGAAAACGCCTGTCCGACATCGCCGTGGAGCTGATGCTCAGCCCCAAGACGGTGAGCGTGTACCGGGCGCGCGTGCTGGAGAAGCTCGGGCTGGCGAACAACTCGGAGATGACGGTCTACGCGATCCGGCACGGCCTGGTGGGGCAGTAGGCCGGTTGGCCGCGTCGGCGCGTCGGCGTCACGCCACCTCGAGCCGCCTGATGTGCTCGTACCCGCCGTGCCTCTCCAGCTGCCAGACGTCCAGCGCCTGTTGCATGCGCAACCAAAGCCCAGGGCCGTTGCCGATCAGCTTGCCCAAACGGATCGCCATGTCCGGCGTGACCGGGCGGCGCTCGTGCAGTATCTCGGAGACGGTGCGGCGCGATACCGCCAACCGCTCCGCCAACTCGGATTGCGTGATCCGCAGTTCAGGCAGCACCACCTGGCGCAGCAAAGCACCGGGGTGAGCGGGTGCGCGTTTCCTGTTTCGTAGGCTGTCCATCAGGGGTAGTCCTCCAGGTCCAGAATGCTCGCATCGCCGTTCTCGAATTCGAATGTGATGCGCCAATTGGCTGACACCCTCAAGCTCCACGGATTGCGCCTGTCGCCTTTGAGGCGGTGCAGGTGCAAGCCGGGAATGTCCAATTCGTTCACCCGTTCCGCCGCATCGATGGCCTCGAGGATCAAGCAGATTCGAGGTGCGTAGACCGCCTGAACCCCGCCGACACTGCCCTTGATGAACAGGCGTTCGAGCCCTCTGTGCTTGAAGCTCTTGATCACGCCGCATTGTAATCTTGCAAGTTACATCGTCGAGCGCCGGCATGGCGGTCACAGGAAGTGGCCGAGCATGCGCTCCAGGGCCATCGTCATCGGCACTTGGAACATCGGCAGGGTCAACAGGACTCCGATCAGGCCCACGCTCAGGGTGATGGGGAAGCCGATGGCGAAGATGTTCATCTGCTGCGCGACCCGCGAAATCACGCCCAGCACGAGATTGACGAAGAGCAGCATGGCCACCAGGGGCAAGGCGATCCACAGGCCCAGGGCGAAGATCTCGGCGCCCCAGACCTGGGGTTGCGTGGCGCGCAGGAATGCAAACGGTTCGGCACTCACCGGGAAGGTGTGCAGGCTTCGCACCAGGGCGGCGATGAGCAGCAAGTGGCCATTGATGACGATGAACAGCCACGCCACCGTGACGCCGAAAAAGCGGCTCACCGAGGTCGCCGCGCCGCCAGTGGTCGGGTCGAAGAACATCGCGAAGTTCAAGCCCATTTGCAGGCCCGCGAGTTCGCCGGCGAATTCGATCGCGGCGAACACGATGCGCGCCGCGAAGCCCAGGGAAAGGCCGATCAGCAACTGCTGGACGAGCACCATCAGGGCCAGGGCCGAATCGAGCGGCACGACGGGAATCAGCGGCAGCGAGGGCTGGGCGCACACCGTGATGAACAGCGCCAGCGCGACGCGGGCGCGCGCCGGCACATATCGCTGGCTCAGCACCGGCAGGGTCGCGAACAGCGCCAAGACGCGCGCGAAGGGCCACAGCAGGGGCGTGATCCAGGCGAGAAACTGCGCCTCGGTGAACTGAATCATGCTTGCACCACTGCGCCAGCCCGAGTCGGCGGCGCGCCTCAACCCACCACCGACGGAATGCTCTGCAGGGTGCGCTGCACGTATTCGACGAGCGTCGTGAGCATCCACGGGCCGGCGATCGCGAGAACGGTGACGGCGGCCACCAGCTTGGGTACGAAGGACAAGGTGGCCTCGTGGATCTGCGTGGCGGCCTGGAAGATGCTGACCAGCAGGCCCACGGCGAGCACGGTCAGCAATAGCGGTGCGGCGACCATCAGCAACAGGTGCAGGCCCTCCTGGCCGTAGCTGAAGACCGCTTGCGAGTCCATGGATCGCCCCCTGCGCCGCCTCAGGCGGAAAAACTCGCCGCGAGCGAACCCAGCAGCAAATTCCAGCCGTCGGCGAGCACGAAGAGCATCAGCTTGAACGGCAGGGCCACGAGCACCGGGCTCAACATCATCATGCCCAGGCTCATCAGCACGCTGGCGACGATCATGTCGATCACGAGGAAGGGGATGAAGATGAGAAAGCCGATCTGGAAGGCGCTCTTCAACTCGCTCGTCACGAAGGCCGGCACGAGCACCTTGAACGGCACGTCGGCCGACTTGACCGAAGCGTCGACCTTGGCCAGCTTGGCGAACAGCGCCACGTCGGCCTGACGCGTCTGGCGCAGCATGAATTCGCGCATCGGCAACTCGCCGCGTTTGAGGGCTTCGTCGAAGGCGATGCGGTTCGCCGCAAAGGGTTGATAGGCCTGCTCGTAGACCTTGTCCAGGGTCGGCCCCATCACGAAGAAAGTAAGGAACAGGCTCAGGCCGACGATGACCTGGTTCGGCGGCGCGGCCTGCGTGCCCAGGGCCTGACGCAGCAGGGACAAGACGATGACGATTCGGGTAAAGCCCGTCATCAGGAGCAGGACCGCCGGGAGGAAGCTCAGCGCGGTGAAGAACAGCAGGGTCTGGATCGGCACCGAATAGCTCGCGCCGCCCGCGCCCTGACCGATCACGAGCGGCAGATTCGCATTGCCCGCGGCCTGGGCCCAGCCAGCTTGCGAAAACGCGGTGAGCAGCAGTGCCAACGACGCCGCAGCGCAGATCCGGCCCCTCCCGGCGCGTCGTGGCGTCGCGAGCGTCGTCATCACGAGGTTTCGCCGGGCTTGCGCAAGCGCGCAAAGAGCTGGGCGAAATTGGGCAAGCTCGCTTCAGGCAGGGGTACTTCGGCCTGCGGCGCCATGCTGTGCAGGGTCTGGATGCTTTGCGGCGTCACGCCCAGCACCAGCCAGCGGCGCTCCACACCGCTGCCCACTTCCACCGTCACGATGCGCTGGCTCGGCGACAGCGGCAGTGCCGCCACATGGCGCAGGGTGCCGGCAGCGCCGGCGCCACGGCCCGATCCCACCGCGCCGAGCGGCGTGCGCTTGACCAGCCACAGCGCCAGCGGAATCAGCGCCAGGACGGCGATGAACCACAGCGCCGAGGTGAAAGCGGCCGACGTCATCAGTGCTTGCTGAGCCGCCGCATGCGCTCCGACGGCGTCACGATGTCGGTCAGGCGAATGCCGAACTTGTCGTTCACGACGACGACTTCGCCCTGCGCGATCAGATAGCCGTTGACCAGCACGTCCATCGGTTCGCCGGCCAGGGTTTCGAGTTCGACCACCGAGCCTTGCGCGAGCTGCAGGATGTGTTTGATCGGGATGCGCGTGCGCCCCAGTTCCACCGTCAGTTGCACGGGGATGTCCAGGATCATGTTGATGTCGTTGCCCGCGGCCGGCGCGCTGCCGGCGGCGAGGTTGGCAAACGACACCGGCGCCACTTGTTCCACAGCGCTGGGTGAGGGCATGGTCTCGGCCGGCTTGGCTTCGGCCAGGGCCGCGGCCCAGTCGTCGGCTGCCGTGTCAGTGGCCGCTGCCGCGGGATTGCCGGTTTCAGCCGTCATGTCTTGCCCCCTCGCGGCGGCGCACGATCGTCACGCAGCGGCGCAGTGTGTGTCATTGAATGATGAAGTTCGAAAAATGCACACGCGTGACCGGGTTGTGCGCCCCGCGCTTGGCTTTCTTCGGTGTGCTTTTCGGGTCGGGCTTGTCGGCCGGCGCAGTGCCTTGTGCGCCGTCCTGCTCTGGCTGCGCCGGCGCCGTCTTGGCGGGCGCATCGCCCACGGCGATGCCCAAGGCGCGCGCCACGGCCACCAGAATTTCGCTGGCGAGGATTTCCTTGCCGCTGCGCTCGAGAAGTTCTTCCGAGCTCTTATGGGCCAGGATCATCAGGATGCCGTTGCGCACCGCGGGCATGAAGGTCTTCATCTGATCGGCGACCTTGCTGTCGTCGACCTGCAGCGTGATGCCGATCTGCGCGAAGCGGTCAGCGTCCTTGTCGGTCAGGTTGACGACGAAGGCGTCCAGCGGCACATAGGTGGGTGTCGCGCCCGGTGCAGCGGCGGCATGCTCTTCAGCGCTCGAATCCGCGTCTTCGTCATCGCCATTGGCAGCGGCAGCAGCGGCAGCCTGGGCGGCGGCCTTGTTCTTCGTGTAGAGAAACGCGCCAGCGCCGGCACTGCACAACAGCACGGCGGAGGCGACCATGATGATGAGCTTTTTTTTGCTCTTCTTGGCCGGTGCTTCGACAACTTCTTCAGGCGCGGCGGCGGACATGCGGGCTCCTCGGGGACGGACGAATCGGCGGGTGGCACCGCTTGGCGCGGCGCTGGGTTCTGCGTGATTATCGAAACCGCCCCCGGCCGGCAAGGACCGATAAGCGCAGCTTTTGCCGGCTTCCCGCAGTGACCGGCGCGGGGCTGGGAGCCTGTCGGGCTCGACCCCAAGCCCGATCGGCTCTTAGGCGTAGGTGTCCAGGCGCCCGGTGGCGACGCGCATCGAGTGCACGATGGGTGCGTCGTCCGAGGCGGGCGCGAATGTGCGACCCGGCTCGGCGGACGCCGGGTTCGAGCCTGGGCGCTGTTCGGGAGCGTGCTGCGACACACCGCCGCCGCTGAGTGTCAAGCCGGCTTCACGCAGGGCTGCGGCCAGCGCGGGCAAGCCGGCTTCCACGAGCAGACGCGTCTGCGCCGAATCGGACCCGAAGTGAATCTGCGCCTGCTGGCCGTCCAAGGCGATCTGCACCGAGATCGGCCCCATGTCGGCAGGGTTCAGGTGCATGACAGCGTGCTGCACGCCATCGCGCGCGAGCATGCTCACCTGTAGCGCGAAAGCGTCGCGAAACTGCGCTGCCGCGACCGGCACCGCGAACTCGATGTGCAGCGGCGCCGCGCTGCTCATGGGCAAGGGCGGAACCGCCGGTGCCACGGCTGGCCATGGCAAGGCCGGACTCGCCGCGGCGAGCGCCTCAGGGCGGCCCGATGCTGCACGGGAAAACTCCTGCGCTTGCGGCAGGCCGGGCATCGGATGGACAAGACCGGAGGGGGGCCTGTTCACGTCCAGCGCTTGCGCCAGGGGCGCCAGCGCTTCGGTCCCGTCCTGGCCAGCCGGGACCGCCGAGGTGTCATTGCTCGCACGCTGTCCGCTGCTGCCCGACGCTTGCGCCGCGCCGAATTGCATGACAACGGCAGGCACCGGGCCCGCAGGATTTCCCAGAGGCAGGGGCTCGATGCTGGCGCCGCTGCCCGAGCGGGCCGACGGCGACGCCGGGTTGGCGCGCGCGGGCGCCTGGGCCTGGATCGGTGGGTTTCTCGAGGGCAGCGCCGCTTGCGGCTGCGGCGCAGGACTGGCCAGTGCGAATGGTCCTGCTTCGCGTGCTGCCTCGAATGCAGCCTGCGCAGCCGCGGGCTGGGGCGCTGTGGCCGAATTCGTTGTCGTGGCGGCGCTGTCTTGCGGCTGGCTGTCGCTCAAGGTGGGGTTCGCAGTGGTGCTCACAGCGGTGCTCACAGTGGGGCTCACGGTGGCGCCCGGGGTGCCTTCTTGCACCGAATCGGCGTCGTCTCGAGACTGCGCTGCTGGTTGCGTCAAGCATCGCGGCGGTGCTGCCGTGTCGGGTGGAACGGCCGCTGTGATCGGGGTCTTCGGTGGCGTCGCGCTGCTG
>JBAQUQ010000236.1:0-2435 GCA_049297615.1 Burkholderiaceae bacterium | reverse complement strand
GTGCTGCGCAGCGCGCGGCTCGGATGCGGCGCGCGAGTCCGTGGATCATCCCGCGCAACCATCGCGTCGAAGAGGCATTGGCGGCCGCCTCCGGCGACGGCGACCTGGGCGTCTTCGAGCGGCTGCTCGCTGCGTTACGCCGGCCCTATGACGAGGCGAGCGAACTCGCGCCCTACGCCGAGCCCGCGCCGGCGGAAATCACCGCCCGCTACCAGACATTCTGCGGAACTTAGTCGTCTGCATCGCGCCACCATGCAAATCCCTGACCTTCCTGCCCATTGCAGCGGCCAATACGCCTTCCAGCCCGCGCCAGGACAGGGCTCTTGATCCCGGCCCCCCTGCAGCCGCTGCGCGACTTCGTGCGCTTCTGGTGGGCCCGCCTGGCCAACACATGCGCGAGCCAGATGCTGATGGTGGCGGTGGGTTGGCAGATGTACGACCTGACCGGCTCGGCCTGGGACCTCGGCCTGATCGGCTTGCTGCAGTTCTTGCCGGCGCTGGCGCTGGTGCTGGTCACCGGCGACGTCGTCGATCGGCACCATCGGGCGCGCGTCGCGGCAATCTGCGTCGGCGTACAGGGCACGGTGGCCCTCGTGCTCGCACTCGCGCCCTGGGCAGGTGGAGCGCAGCGCGGTTTGCTGCTGGCACTGGCAGTGGTGCTCGGCGCAGCCAAGGCTTTCCAGATGCCGGCGCAGCAGGCCCTGGTGCCGCTGCTGGTACCGCCGGGGCTGCTGCCGCGTGCGCTGGCCTTCAGCGCGGCGGGCATGCAACTGGCCATCATCGCCGGCCCGGCCATCGGTGGCCTGATCTACGTGGGCGGCGCCAGCGCCGTGTACATCACCTGCATGGTCCTGTTCGCGGCCGCGACAGCGTTGCTGCTGCGGGTCCATCACGCGGACCCGCCGGCGCGCGAGCGCGCCACCTGGCAGACCCTGCTGGCAGGGGTGACCTATGTGCGCAGCAACCCTGTCGTGCTCGGCGCGATCTCGCTGGACCTGTTCGCGGTGCTGCTCGGTGGCGCCACCGCGCTGCTGCCGATCTTCGCCAAGGATCTGCTGGGCGTCGGGCCCTGGGGGCTGGGCCTGCTGCGCGGCGCGCCGGCGGTGGGCGCGCTGCTGATGTCGCTGGCGCTGAGCCGTTGGCCCATGACGCGCCGCGCCGGGCCGCGCATGCTGTGGGCCGTGGTCGTCTACGGCTTGGCCACCGCCGTGTTCGGCGTGTCGAGCTCGCTCGTGGTCTCGATGGTCGCGCTGGCCGTGACCGGCGCAGCCGACATGGTCAGCATCGTGGTGCGTCAGTCCCTGGTGCAACTGGAAACGCCCGACGCGATGCGCGGCCGCGTCAGTGCGGTCAATTCGGTCTTCATCGGTGCGTCCAACCAGCTCGGTGAATTCGAGTCGGGGGCCACTGCCGCGCTGTTCGGACCCGTCGCTTCGGTGCTGCTCGGCGGTGCCGGCTCGGTCGTCATCGCATTGCTGTGGTGGCGGCTGTTCCCGGCGCTGGCCAAGCGCGACCGGTTCGCGCAGTCGGCATGACTCGCGCGCCGCGTGCGATGAATCCGGCCTGATGCGCTACACAGCTCCCCTCAATCGCATCGATAGGCTTCCCCGGTTGCGCCGGAGCCCATCAGCCAAGATGTATCCTTCCACACGACGTGTGTCGCTCCCCGTTCAGGACGGCTTCGAGCGCTGCAATGCGCTACACGGCGAGCCGCTTCAGCGGTGAATTGACTCTATCCGTAGTTCTTGAACCCGATGTCCGGACCGATGAAGCGCGGCCTGGCGCTGCTCGCAACACTGGCACTCGCGGCGTGCGCGAGCGTCGATCCTTACGCAAAGGCGCCGATCGCCGCGCACCTCGGGCGCGCCGATGCAGTGGGCGAATGTGCACGCCTGTTGCAGCGGCTCGACCAGGCGATCGACCAGGCCGGCGTGCGTGACGCTCAGTCGCCGCAGGTCGAGGGTTTTCCGTACCTGCGCGTCGATCGCCTCAGCGCCCGTCTCGCACCCTCTGCCGCCGACGCCGAGGCGAACCGCGCCTGGCGGGAGCGCCTGCTCGCGCTTGATCGTGAAGCGCGCGCGATCGAGCTTGCCAATGCGGGCCGGGCGGTTGGATCGAGCCATGACGTGGCCGGTGTCGATGCTTGTCGCGCCCGCCTGGCACAGGAGGACCGCACCGCCACGCAGCTTTTGCAGGCGGCTCAGGTGCCGGAGGACTACTCGACCGCGCAACGCGCCTTCGGCATTTACCCGCTCACCAAGTACGCGTTTGCCTGGGGCATACGCAACTGGCATGAGGAGACGCGCGATCTGCACGCCTTGCCGTTGGCGCAGCTGCCGAGCCTCGGCGAGGCGATGCGTTATGCGCCCAAGCCGCCGCTTGCGGCTTCCGACGCGTTGCCGGCAGCTGGCGCCGACGCACTCGGTGTGCCGCGC
>JBAQUQ010000235.1:0-17753 GCA_049297615.1 Burkholderiaceae bacterium | reverse complement strand
GCTGTTGCCCCGCGAGCGTGGGCCGGAGAACGTGCCCCAGGCCACCTGCCCCTGCTCCACACCCGCCCACAGCGCAAGGTGAAGGTCAGCAACGGCGCGAAGGCAGTCCTTCACAGAGCATCGGCGTATCGTGCGTGGCGGGTCGCGCGAAGCGCGGTGGAGCAACTGACATGGACAAGGACCCGACATGACTGAAGCTGCCGTGCTCGTGAGCACGCGAAATCTCGTGTGCGAGATCACGCTGAACCGCCCCGACAAGCGCAATGCCATGACACCTGAACTGCTGCAGGCGTTTCAGGCCGTGATCGACAGCGTGAAGGCGGATCGCGAGATACGCTGCGTCGTTGTCACCGGCGGTGGCGCGAACTTTTGTTCAGGTGCCGATTTCCGAAGTTCGATTCTCGACCGCGGCCAGGAGCTGCCGCACGAGGCCGCTTACGGTATTTACCGGCCCTTCCTGAGCGTTCTGGACGTGCAGGTGCCGGTGATCGCGGCGATGAACGGCCACGCCATCGGCGGGGGCTTCGGCCTGGGCCTGGTGTGCGACATCCGCGTCGCGAATCGCGACGCAAAGTACGGCGCCAACTTCGCGAAGCTGGGCATCCATTCGGGCATGGCGATCAGCTACTTGTTGCCGCGCATCGCCGGCGTGCCCCGCGCTGCCGAGTTGCTGTTCACCGGGCGGGTGTTCAGCGGCGCGCAGGCGGCCGAGTGGGGCATCGTCAACCACGCCGTAGCGGGCGAATCCGTGCTGGCCAAGGCGCGCGAAATCGCTGCCGAGATCGCGGCCTGCGCACCGGTGGCGGTGCGCATGATGAAGCGCACGCTGTACCGCAGCTTGAACTGGGACCCGAAGTCCGGCGCCGAGGTCGAGGCGCTGTGCCAGCCGCACACGCTCGAGACGGCTGATGCGCAGGAAGGCGTCAAGGCACTGCTCGAAAAGCGCGAGCCGCGCTTTCACGGCAACTGAGCCCGCGCGCCAGGCGCCGGAAGGCGACTGGCGGCTGGCGAAGGCCCGTCCGCCATGCGAGCGGACGGGCTGAGCCCAGGCCGGGGCGTCAACGCCCCTTCCACTGCGGCTTGCGCTTTTCACGAAACGCCAGCGGGCCCTCGAGCGCGTCTTCGCTGAGGTAGACGCTCTCGAAGGCGCGTGCCGACGCGCGCAGCGCCTCGCTTCGGCCCAGCTCGGTCGCCAAACGCACCATCTCCTTGGCGCCGCGCACGGTGAGCGGGGCGTTGACCATGATGCGCGCGGCCAGCTCTTTCGCTCCTTGCAGCGCCTGCCCTGTGGGCACGACCCGGTTCACGTAACCGAGCTCGTAGGCGCGCTGTGCCGACAGCGGCTCGGCCGTCATCGCCACTTCCATCACGATGCGCTGCGGCAGCATGTGGATCAAGGGCGAAGCCCAAGGCATGCCGCGCCCGACGCGGCCTTCCGTGATCGCGAACTTTGCGGTCTCGTCGGCGACGCACAGGTCGCACATCTGCGCCAGCAGCCAGCCACCCGCGTAGGCGTATCCCTGCACAGCGGCGATCACCGGCTTGCTCACCTCCATCGTGTCGCCCAGCACCGGCATGAAGTTCCGCGGCGGGATGCGCAACTGGGTTTGCGCCGCCTCCACCAGGTCCATGCCGGCGCAGAAGCTGTCGCCGGCACCAGTGAGGATGGCGACTTGGGCGCCGGCGTCGGCCTCGAAGCGCGGCCACACCTCGGACATCGCTTCGCGCACCGCGCGGTTGATCGCGTTCTTGCGCTCGGGGCGATTGATCGTGATGACGGCAATGCCGTCGGCGACTTCGTAGAGCAGTTCACTCGTCGTACTCTGCGTCATGACTTCGTCTTCCTCGGTGGCTGACTTCCGGCAAGCCTATCAGGCTCGGCAAACGCGCACCGATGCTGCGCCGACAATCGCCACGGCGTCCACTACTCAGAGCCCTGCCATGCCCTCCCCCACTGCTGCGCCGGTCCCGGCGATCGAGGCTTTGGCCGCGCTGTGGCAGGCGGCAGGCCTGGCGCCGCAGGCCCTGGGCTGGGTCGACCTGGAAGGCCAGGAGCCGGTGCTGCGATCGTCATTTGCCGTCGGCACCGCAGCGCAAGCGAGCCTGGCCGCCGCTGCGCTGGCCGCCGTCGCGATCGGCCACCGGCGCCACGGCGCCCGGCAGCGCGTGACGGTGGCGATGCGCCACGCCGCACTCGAATGCCGCGGCTGGTTTTCGCTGAACGGCCGCGTGCCCGAAGCTTGGGACAAGCTATCGGGCCTGTACTCCTGCGGCGGCGCGATCGGCGCAGCAGGCTGGGTGCGCATCCACGCCAATTTCGCACACCATCGCGACGGCGCCTTGCAGCTGCTCGGCTGCGCTGCCGGCCCAGCCACCGAACGCGCCGACGTTGCCGCCGCATTGCGCACCTGGCACGCTGAAGACTTCGAGGCCGCTGCGGCGCACGTCGGGCTGGTGGTGGCCGCAGCGCGCGACTTTGCGGCCTGGGACGCGCATCCACAGGCGCGTGCCCTGGCAGCCGTACCGACCGTCAGCATCGCGCCCATCCACGGCGCAAGCGATGCACCGGTGGCCGCACCGATAGGCTGGCCCGCCGAAGCACGCGACGCTTCGCCGTTGCAGGGCCTGCGCGTGCTCGATCTCACCCGCATCCTCGCGGGCCCCGTCGCCGGCCGCACTCTGGCGGCCTACGGCGCCGAGGCCATGCTGCTGAACTCGCCCAGCCTGCCCAACATCGAGTCGATCGCCGACACCAGCCGCGGCAAGTTGTCGGGGTTTGTCGATCTGAAAACCGAGGCCGGCCGCACCACCTTGCGCAGCTTGATCGGCCAGGCGCATGTCTTCATGCAGGGCTACCGGCCCGGCGCCCTGGCGGCGTTGGGTTTCGGCCCGGCCGACTTGGCACGGCTGCGCCCGGGCATCGTCTACGTGTCGTTGTCGGCGTACGGACCGGCAGGTCCGTGGTCGCAGCGCCGCGGATTCGACTCGCTGGTGCAGACGGCCACCGGCTTCAATTTGGCGGAGGCCGCCGCGTTTGGCGCGTCGCAGCCGCAAGCCATGCCGCTGCAGATCCTCGACTACGCCGCCGGTTACCTGATGGCGTTCGGCGCCCAAGCCGCGCTGTTGCGGCAGTCCCAACAGGGCGGCAGTTGGCATGTCCAGGTGTCACTGGCGGGAGTGGGGCATTGGCTGCGCACCTTGGGCCGCGTCGGTGAAGGGCAGGCGCGCGCGGCGCCTGCGCCGGATAACGACGAGTTTCTCGAGCGGTATGCCGGTGGCTTCGGCGACGTCGTGGCGCTGCGCCATGCGGCGCGCTTTTCAGCGACGCCGGCGCGCTGGCGGCGCCCGGCCATGCCACCCGGCTCACACCCTGCGGTGTGGCCTGCGTCTTGAGTGGGCCGAATTTTCGAACTGGACAGCGGAGCGTCGCGGGCCCCGGAGCGTCCTTGTCAACATCCGATCAGACCGGATCCCACGAAAACACCGTCCCCGAGTTCTCGAGCGGTATGAAGCTCGGCTTCATTGCCGGCAGCACGCGTTCGGCGATCGTCTCGGGCGTCCAGCCTTGTTCGGTGTGCATGGCGCGAATCGGGCGTGGCTGGCTCATCAGGAAAATCTCGTTGCCGCGCACCGCAAAGATTTGCGCCGTGACCTCGGCCGCTGCGTCGCTCGCCAGGAAGGCGGCCATCGGCGCGATTTGCGCCGTGTCCAGTTTCTTCAGCTTGGCCACGCGCGCCTGTTGCTCGGGCGTATCGGTGGGGATCGAGCCGATCATGCGGCTCCAGGCGAAGGGCGAGATGCAGTTGGAGCGCACCTTGTAGCGTTGCATGTCGCCGGCGATGGCGCGCGACACGGCGACGATGCCGAGTTTGGCGGCGCCGTAGTTGGCCTGGCCGAGGCTGCCGATCAGACCCGAGGTCGAGGTCATGTGCACATAGGCGCCTGACTGCTGAGCCTTGAAATGCGGCGCCGCCGCGCGCGAAACGTAGAACGTGCCGTGCAGGTGCACGTCGATCACGGCGTGCCACTCCTCGATCGACATATTGAAGAACAAGCGGTCGCGCAGGATGCCGGCGTTATTGACGACGATGTCGATGCGCCCAAAGCTGTCGGCGGCGCACTCGACGATGCGATTCGCGCACCTCCAGTCCGACACGCTGTCGGTGGACAGCACCGCTTCGCCGCCGCCCGCCTTGATTTCGTCGACCACCTGCTGGCCGGGACTCGCGTCGCTGCCTTCGCCGCTGACCGAGGCACCGATGTCGTTGACGACGACTCTTGCGCCCTGCGCCGCCATTTGCAGGGCAATGTCGCGCCCAATGCCGCGGCCCGAACCGGTGACCACGGCCACCTTGCCTTGCAACATCGCTCCTCTATGCATCACAAATTACCTGTTCATGGTGTGGATCGGTGGGCCAGATGGCACTGATAGAGTAGCGGCGTGGCCCTGAAAGGAAACTGAATGACTCCCGCCGCGCCTGACACCGCAACGGACTTCGCGCCCTATCTCGCGCCGGCGCGTTATGTCGACAGCGACCATCACGCGGTGATCGACTTCGCGCGCTCGCACGCGACGCAGGCCATGACAGCACGCGACATCGCGGTGAAACTCTACTACGCCGTACGCGATGAGTTCCGCTACGACCCGTACAGCCTCGACACCTCGGAGCACGGCCTCAAGGCGAGCACGGTCGTGCAGCGCGCGCGCGGCTTCTGCATCTCCAAGGCCGTGCTGCTGGCGGCGGCCGCGCGCGTGTTGGGCGTGCCGGCACGCTTGGGCTATGCCGACGTGCGCAACCACCTCACCAGCCCGAAGCTGCACGAGATGATGGGCACCGACCTTTTCGTCTACCACGGCTACACCGAGATGTGGATCGACTCTCGCTGGGTCAAGGCGACTCCGGCGTTCAACCAGACGCTTTGCGAAAAGGCCGGCATTCACCCGCTCGAGTTCGACGGCCGCAGCGATTCGATCTTCCACGAGTTCGACGCCAGCGGCCGGCGCCATATGGAATACGTCAACGAGCGCGGCCATTTCGCCGACCTGCCCCGCGACGCGATGCTGGCGGCGTTTCGCAGCCATTACCCGACCTTCCCGCGCTGGGGGCCGCAGAGCACCTCGGGCGACTTCGAGAGCGACGTCGAGCGCGCCGCGCGGCGCGCGTAGCCGATCAAAGCGCCAACTCCGCAGGCACCGGCACCGGGTGTTCGAGCAGCATTTGCGCATAGGCCTTGCCCTGCGGGTCGATTCGTAGCGACGCGACGCCACCGCCGCCCAGGGCTTCGTCGAGCGTGAAATTGAGCGCGTGGATTCCCGGCAAGTCGTAGCGCCGCACGGCTCCCTTGACCAGGTGCGCGAACCAGCGCGCGACTGCGTCTTCGGTCAGCGCGGCGCGAATAAAGGGCAGGAACTCGCTCCGGCGCGCGATGATGCCGATGTTGGCGCTATCTCCTTTGTCGCCGCTGCGGCCCCAGGCGAGTTTCACCAGCGGCACGCTGCGCATGCCGCGCGCGAATGCGTCGGCCGCGGGCAACGGGCCGCCGAGCGTGGGCAGTTCGCGCGCGTCGAAAGGCCGTCCTGAGAGCGGCGGCGCGGTTACGCGCTGCTCGCCCATGTCGATGCTGACGCTCAGGCGCGAGTTCGGCACCAGGCAGGAAAACAGCCGCACCACCGGCTGCACCTTGGGCCGCCCGCCAGTGAAACCCGTGATCGCCGGCGCCGACATCAAAGCCATAGGAGCCACTTCGCGCGAGAACAGTTCGAGGGCTTCCTTCTGCACATGGCGCACGCCCAGCTTGAGCATGACTTCGCGTGTTTGCTTGCGCGCGTGCGGGCCATAGGTGTCTTCGGCTCCGATGGCTTCGGCACAGACCTCGGTGAAATCGGGCCAGCCGCGCTCGGCGTAGTGGCGCCGGACGCGTGCGAGCAAGGCCGCGGCGACGCGGTGCGCCTTGGCAGCGGCGTCGATGCCCCCGATCATGAACAGGCTGGTCGCGCGAAAGCCGTCGGCATAGGTGATGCTCACCTTGGCCTGGTCGGTGGCGGGTCGGCCGCGTGCACCTTTCACTTCGACGCGGTCCTGGCCCGCTTGCGTGAGCGTGACGCCCGTGAAATCACACACCACGTCGGGCAGGATGTAGGCGCGCGGGTCGCCGATCTCGTAGAGCATCTGCTCGCCCAACGTCGAGGGACACACCAGGCCGCCGGTTCCGGCAGGCTTGCCGATGACAAAGCTGCCGTCGGCGCGGCAGTGCGCGATCGGGAAACCCATCTCGTCCCAACCCGGCACGCTCTGCCAATCGGTGTAGTTGCCGCCCGTGGCCTGCGCGCCGCATTCGAGCAGATGGCCGGCCAGGCTGCCGTTTGCCAAGAGGTCGAAGTCGTCGGCCTTCCAGCCGAATTGGGCGATCAGCGGGCCGAGCGTCACGGCGCTGTCGACACAGCGCCCGGTGACGACGATGTCGGCGCCGGCGCGCAATGCAGCGGCGATCGGAAACGCGCCGAGGTAGGCGTTCGCACTCATCACTTTGGAGGGGAATGGCGCGCCTGAGTACATCTCCTTGACACCCGCCGCGCGCAGCGCCTCGACCTCGCCCAACAAGTCGTCGCCGAGCACGGCAGCGATCTTCAGGTCCACGCCTTCAGCCTGGGCCGCCGCCGCCAGCGCCGCGCGGCACGCCGTCGGATTCACGCCTCCGGCATTGGCGACGACCGAGATGCCGCGTGCCTTCAACTCCTTCATCAGCGGCTGTATCGTCGCGACGAAATCCGGCGCGTAACCCAGCGCCGGGTCCTTGGCCTTGGCGCGGATCAGCAGCGACATCGTGATTTCGGCGAGGTAGTCGAACACGAGCACGTCGATGTCGCCGCTGCGCACCAGCTGAGCGGCAGCGAATTCGGTGTCGCCCCAGAAGCCGGAGGCACAGCCGATGCGCAGGGTGGATCCATGCATAGCGCGTCCTTGGAGAATTGGCGTCCCGGCCGCTCAGGCCTCGCCCGGCGTTTCGGCCAAGGCAATCAGCACGGCTCGCGCGCCGACCTGGTCGCCCACCCGCACCGCGACACGCTCGACGACGCCGTCGCGCCGGGCAAGCAACTGGTGCTCCATCTTCATTGCCTCGAGCACGGCCAGGCGCTGGCCCTTGGCGACGCTGTCGCCGGCTTGCACGAAGACTGCCAGGACGCGCCCATTCATCGGCGCGACAAGACTGGCCGCTGCCGCCTGCTCGCTCGCGTCGGGCGGGGCATAGGTGATGTCGTTGAAGGCATGCACCGCGCCGGCCAGGGCGAGGTGCAGGGTGCCGGCTGCGAACGCGAACGTCGCCTCCTGTCGCAAACCATCGATGGCCACCGCAAGCGTAGGCCCTTCGCTGCCGATCAAGGCGATGTCGTGCACGCTGGCGCCGCAGCCTTCGACCTGAAAATTGGACGCGCCGCTGGCGCTGACGTGCAGGCTGTGCCGCAAGTCGCCTTCGGCCAGTTCGAGCGGCCAGCGCGCCGCGCCGTTGGAGCGCCAGTTGCGCTGCGCGCCGCGGTACGAGGTCGCGTCGAACCACAGCGCCGCCGCCAGCGCGACAGCCTGGTTGCTGGTCGGGCGCCGCTGCCGCGCTGCGGCGTCGAAATGTCGGGCGATGAAAGCCGTCGTCGCTGCACCCGCGGCGAATTCGGCGTGCGACGCCGCGGCTTCGAGAAAGGCGAGGTTCGTCGGCACACCCAGCACGCGCGTGTTGCGCAGGGCGCCAACCAGGCGGCGCCGCGCCTCCTCGCGCGTCGCGCCATGGGCGATGATTTTGGCGATCATCGGATCGTAGAAAGGGCTGATTGCCTGCCCCGCGGCCAGGCCGTGGTCGACCCGCACACCCATCCCTGAGGGCGGCTGCCATACCGCCACAGCGCCGCTTTGCGGCAGGAAATCGGCATGCGGGTCCTCGGCGTACAGGCGCGCCTCGATGGCGTGGCCTTGCAGCTTCACTTGCTCTTGCCTCAGAGGCAGGGCCTCGCCGCGCGCCACGGCGAGTTGCCAGGCCACGAGGTCGAGCCCCGCGATGCACTCGGTGACCGGGTGCTCGACTTGCAGCCGCGTGTTCATTTCGAGAAAGTAGAAGACGCCTGCGCGGTCGAGCAAGAACTCGACCGTCCCCGCGCCGACGTATTGCACGGCGCGCGCCGCAACCACTGCCGCCGCACCCAAACGTTCGCGCAAGCCAGCATCGACGGCCGGCGACGGCGCTTCTTCAAAGACCTTCTGGTGGCGCCGCTGGATCGAACAATCGCGTTCGCCGAGGTGGATGATGTTGCCGTGGCGGTCGCCGAAGACCTGCACCTCGACGTGGCGCGGCTCGACGACGGCGCGCTCCAGAATCAGCTCGTCCGAGCCGAAAGCGTTGCGCGCTTCCGAGCGCGCACTGGCCAGTGCCGCGGGCAAGTCGCTCAGCTGGTGCACCAGGCGCATGCCGCGCCCGCCGCCGCCGGCTGCGGCCTTGACCATGACGGGCAAGCCGATCGCACGCGCCTGCGCAAGCAGGTTTGCGTCGGACTGATCCTCGCCCTGGTAGCCCTGGACGCAGGGCACACCCGCGGCGAGCATCAGGCGTTTGGCGGCTGCCTTGTTGCCCATTTGTTCGATGGCATGCGGGTCGGGTCCGATGAATACGAGACCGGCAGCCTGGCAGGCACGCGCGAACGCGGCGTTTTCCGACAGAAAGCCGTAACCGGGGTGGACCGCCTGCGCGCCGCTCGCTGCGGCAGCACTCAGCAGCGCCTGGCTGTTGAGATAACTCTCGCGCGCCGGCGCCGCGCCGATGCACAAAGCCTCATCGGCCTGCTGAACATGCAGGGCCTGGGCGTCGGCTTCGCTGTAGACAGCCACGGTGCGATAGCCCTGCGCACGCGCGCTGCGGATGATGCGGCAGGCGATTTCGCCGCGGTTGGCGACCAGGATCTTCTCAAACACCTCCATCTCCCGCGGCAAAATCGCCTGCCCACGCTGCGCGTGCCACGCGATGTGGCTGCGCCGCTGCGCCGACTGGCGTCGGCTGGTCGCCGCGGTTGGCGACCAGGATCTTCGTGAACGCAGTGACGGCTGGCCCCCTCACCCCAACCCTCTCCCCCGAGTACAGGGCAGAGGGAGGAACAGCCGCTACAACTCCCTCACCCGCTTGCGGGAGAGGGTTGGGGTCAGGGTGATCGCGCTGGATCATCGCCTCACATCCTCGCCACACCAAAGCTGTTCGGACGCAATCTCCGCGCCCGGCCTTCGCGGCACAGCGCCAGGACGGTTGCGAGCACCGGGCGCGTATCGCGCGGGTCGATGATGCCGTCGTCCCACAGCCGTGCGGTGGCGTAGAGCGCTTGCGACTCGGTGTCGAAGCGTTGCACGATCTCAGCCTGCATGGCATCGAGCCCGTCGGCGTTAGCCTCTCTGCCGGCGCGCGCGAGTTTTTCTTGCGTGACGATGCGCATCACCGTCGCTGCCTGCTCACCCCCCATCACGGCGACGCGTGCGTTGGGCCAGGCGAACAGGAACTGCGGGTCATAGGCGCGGCCGCACATGCCGTAGTTGCCGGCACCGAACGAAGCGCCGATCATCAGGGTGATGCGCGGCACGCTCGAATTGGTCACGGCCTGAATCATCTTCGAACCGTGTTTGATCATGCCGGCCTGCTCGACCTCTTTGCCGACCATGAAGCCGGTCGTGTTCTGCAGGAACACGAGCGGCGTGCCCGATTGGTTGCACAGTTGCATGAACTGCGTCGCCTTCATCGCGCCCTGCGGGTCGATGGGGCCGTTGTTGCCGATGAAGCCGCAGGACTGGCCTTCGATCGCGCCGTGGCCGCAGACCGTGGCGGCGCCGTAATCGGCCTTGAAGTCGAGCCAGTCGGAGTCATCGATGAGCCGCGCGAGCAACTCGCGCACGTCATAGGGCTGGCGGTAATCGGGCGGAACCAGGCCGACGATTTCTTCGGCGGCGTAGCGCGGCGGTTTCCAATCCCGCAGCGGTGGCAAAGCCAGGGAGTGATTCCAATCCAATCGAGCGAGCACGTCGCGCGCGATGCGGATGCCGTCCGCATCGTCTTCGGCAATGTACTCGGCCACTCCCGAGACACGCGTATGCATTTCGGCGCCGCCGAGTTCTTCGTCGGTGGCAATCTCGCCGGTCGCGGCTTTGAGCAGCGGTGGCCCTGCGAGAAACGCCTTGGCGCGCCCGCGCACCATGATGACGTAGTCCGACATGCCCGGCAGATACGCGCCTCCCGCCGTGGAGTGACCATGCATCACGGTGACTTGCGGGATGCCGGCGGCAGACAGCCGCGCCTGGTTCGCGAAGCCGCGCCCGCCTTCGATGAAGATCTCGCCGACGTGCATCAAGTTCGCGCCGCCCGATTCGACGAGTCGCACGAACGGCAACTTGTTTTCCAGCGCGATCGCTTCGGCGCGCAAGCCCTTGCGCAAACCCATGGGCGCGATCGTGCCGCCCTTGATCGCGCTGTCGGAGGCGACCACGACGCAGCGGATGTTCGAGACGACGCCGATGCCGGCGATGAGACCGCCGCCCATCACGTTACTCTCGCCGTCGTCGTCGTGCATGCGCAATCCCGCGAGCGTGGACAACTCGAGCCAGGGCGAGCCGCGGTCGAGCAGGCGCGCAACGCGTTCACGCGGCAGCAATTGCTTGCGCGCGCGAAACTTCGGCTCCTGCGAATTCGAGGTGTCGCGCACGCGGTCTTCGAGGCTGCGAACGCTCTCGATCAAGGCAAGCATCTGCTCGCGCTGGCGTCGATACGACTGCGAATTCGAGTCGACTTGGGTCAGAATGGCGGGCATGAACTCTCCGACCTCGGGCAGCGCTGCATCGATCTCGGCGAGGCTGGGCGCCGTCGCGCCGAGATGCTCAGCGCGCCCTAACGCTTGTTAGATGGCGCAGTATAGGGGACGGCTCCACTGCGATTGAGCACTGGGCCCGCGCCGCATGGCCGGGCGCGTGCGCAGCGCCATCAAGGTTTGCAAGGCTCGAAAGGGGCAGCGATGCGTCCGTTGCAGGGAGTACTGGTCGTCACGCTGGAGCACGCCATCGCGGCGCCGTTTTGTACCCGGCAGTTGGCTGACCTGGGGGCGCGTGTCATCAAAGTGGAACGTCCCGGCGAGGGCGACTTTGCACGCGCTTACGACACGCGCGCACGCGGTCTCGCTTCGCACTTCGTGTGGTGCAACCGCAGCAAGGAAAGCCTGACGCTCGACTTGAAGCACCCCGGTGCACGCGCGGTGCTGCAACGCCTGGTGCAACGCTGCGACGTGCTGGTGCAGAACTTCGCGCCCGGCGCCACAGCGCGCATGGGGCTGGACCATGCGAGTCTGGAGGGCGTGAACCCGCGCATCGTCGTGTGCGACATCTCCGGCTACGGCGACGGCGGCCCCTACACCGAGAAGAAGGCCTACGACTTGCTGATCCAGGGCGAGGCGGGTTTCCTGTCGGTCACCGGCACACCGCAGCAGCCCTCCAAGGCCGGCATGTCGATTGCCGACATCGCCGCGGGCATGTACGCCTACAGCGCCATCCTGGCCGCCCTGCTCGAGCGTGGACGCACCGGCCGCGGCCAGCGCCTGGAGATTTCGATGCTCGAAGCGATGGCGGAATGGATGGGTTTTCCCCTCTACTACACGCTCGACGGCCAGCCGCCGCCGCCGCGCGCCGGTGCGTCGCACGCGGCGATCTTTCCCTATGGCCCGTTCACCTGCGGCGACGGCAAGCAGGTGGTGTTGGCCGTGCAGCACGACCGCGAATGGGCGATTTTTTGCAACAAGGTTCTGCTGCAACCGCAGCTCGCCAATGAGTTCATGGGCAACGCGAAGCGCTTGGCCGAGCGCGAACGCCTGAGCGAAATCATCGAAGCCGTTTGCCGGACCTTGACCTCTTCGCAACTCGTCGAGCGCTTGGAGGTCGCGCAAATCGCCAACGCGCAACTCAATCAACTCGCCGATCTGTGGAAGCACCCGCAATTGGCCGCGCGCGGGCGATGGTGCGAAGTCGCTTCGCCGGTCGGCGCCCTGCCCGCCTTGATGCCGCCACACCACTCGAGCGGCAGCGAGCCGCCCGCCATGGGGCCGATCCCTGCGCTGGGCGAGCACACCGAGGCCATCCTGGCCGAACTGGGCTACGCCGGCGCCGACGTCGCCCGGCTGCGCGCCGACAAGGCGATCTGAACACTCGCAAAACTTCATCACCACAGGACACGCTCATGGCACGCAAGACCCAACCGATCCGCTCCGACATTGCCTGGAGCACGCATGACCGCATCGAAGTGCACGGCAATAGCTTGCCCGACGAATTGCTGGGCCATATCAACCTGGGCGATATGGCGTTCTTGCTGCTCACCGGCCGCAGGCCGACGCCGCAGGAATCGATACTGTTCAACGCGGTCGCGGTGACCTTGGTCGAGCATGGCATCACGCCGAGTTCACTGGCGGCACGCCTGACGTATGCGGGTGCACCTGAGGCGCTGCAGGCGGCCGTTGCGGCGGGCTTGTGCGGCCTGGGCACGGTATTCGTCGGCTCGACCGAAGGCACGGCGAAGATGCTCTACGAGGCTTTGCCGCCAGGCACCAAGGGTGCCGACCTGGAGCGCATCGCGCACGACACCGTAGCCGGATTTCGCGCGCGTGGGCAGATCGTTCCGGGCCTGGGTCATCCGCTGCACAAACCGGTGGACCCGCGTGTGCCACGGCTGTTCCAGATCGCCAGGGACACCGGCTTCAGCGCTGACTACGTCCGCCTCGAACAACTCATCGGTGCGCAGGCCCAGCGCGTGACGGGCAAGCTGCTGCCGGTCAATGCCACCGGCGCGATCGGCGCGATCTGCTGCGAGTTGGGCCTGCCGTGGCAGATCGTGCGCGGCATCGGCGTCTTCGCGCGCGCCATCGGTCTGGTCGGCCATATCCTGGAAGAGAGCACGAAGCCCATGGCGATGGAGATCTGGCAGCGCGTCGAAGACGAGGCGACGGCGCATATTCGCCCCGGCTCTTGAGCGCCCCAATCGCGCACGGCGGGTGTTAACCTCGCGCCGCTTGCTCACAATTCTGGAGGAGACGGATCATGCGCCTTTCAACGGCTTTGCGCGCCCGGCTGGCTTTAGCGTTCACCCTGTTCTGTGCGCTGGCTGCGCTGCCCGCTGCGGCGCAGGACTGGCCTTCGAAGCCGGTGAAGTTCATCGTGCCGTTTCCGCCGGGCGGCTCGGTGGATCCGCTGGCGCGCCTGGTCGGCGCCAGGCTCGGCGAGTCGCTCAAGCAGCAGTTCATCGTCGAAAACAGGACTGGCGCCGGCGGTGCGATCGGCACCGCTGCGGCGGTGAAATCTCCCGCCGACGGCTACACCTTCGTGTTCGTGTTCGATTCACACCCGATCCTTCCGGCCCTGGTCCCGAACCTGCCCTACGACATCGTGCGCGACCTGGCGCCGGTCATGCTGGTCGGAACGGCCCCCTATGCCATCGCCACGCAAACCGACAAGGCATGGAAGAGCTTCGGCGACGTGGTGAGCGCCTCGAAGGCGAAACCGAACTCGGTGAGCATCGGCTCGGTCGGCAACGGCACCCTGGGGCACCTGGTGCTGGTGCTGGCGCAGAACAGCGGTGGCTTCCAGGTGACCCACGTCCCCTACCGTGGCGGCGGGCCGATGACGATGGACGTCCTGGGCGGCCAGATCGACCTCGGGATCGGTTCCGTGGCCCTGCTCTCGTCCCAGGTGAAGGGCGGCAAGATGCGCGCCATCGCGGTGACCGGCGCGCAGCGCTCGTCTTTGATGCCCGAAGTACCGACCCTCGTCGAGCAGGGTTTCCCGGGCCTGACCGCGCACGCCTGGTGGGGCATCTTCGCTCCCGCGGGCACCCCGACGGCGATCCTGGAGCGCTTCCACGCCGAACTGGTGAAGGTCTTCAATCTGCCTGACGTGAAGAAGACGCTCGGCGAGACGCTCGGCATGGATCTGATGGCGTCGACCCCCGAGGCGTTGCAAAGCTTCGTGCTCAGCGAGATGCAGCGCTGGGGCAAGGTGGTGAAGGACAACAGCATCAAGGCCGACTAGGTTGTCCATGGCGCGCGCAGGCGCGCCCTTGTGCGCGACCTCAGGTCAGGCCATCGCCGACCGCCACCTGCTCGGGCTGCAGCTCGAGCCCCGACGCCTTGGCTTGCAGCACGATCAGCTTGGCGAAATCCGCGTCGCCCAGGCCGTGGCCGATCAGGCTTTGCACGACGTCGCGCGTCAGCGAGGTCAGCGGCATCGGCACCTCGAAACGGCGCGCGGCTTCGAGCCCGAGGTCGAGGTCCTTGCGCAGCAGCTCGGGCGTGAAAGTGACCTTGAAGTCGAGGTTCACCAGGGCAGGGGTCTTGTAGCGCGAGAAGGCCGAGCCCATCACGCTCTGGTTCATGAAGTCGAGGAAGGCGTGGCGCGGCACGCCGGCCTTCTGCGCGAGAACGGTGATCTCGGCGAGTGACTGGATGACGACGCCGAGGAACACGTTGTGGCAGATCTTGACGATTCGCGCGAGCTCGCCTTCGCCGACGTAGCTGGCTGCCGGCGCGATCAAACGCAACGCCGGCAGAGCCGCGTCGAATGCCGATTTCGGCCCCGAGCAGACGAACGACAACCGGCCGGCCTTGATCACCTTGGCATTGCCCGAGACCGGCGCGGCGAGCATCTCGACGCCGCGCTGCGCCAGCAAGGCGCGCAACTCGGCCGAGCCTTCGAGCGAGATCGACGAGCACTCGACAACCAAACGCGGCGCCAGGTTGCCCGACAACAGCCCCTGCGGCCCGGCGATGACCTCGCGCACATCGTCCCAGGCCGAGACCATCACGAAGACGATGTCGCAGGCGGCCAGCTCGGTGAGCCGGCTCGCGATCTTTGCGCCCGCCGCCGCCAGCGGCTCGGCCTTGGCGCGCGTGCGGTTCCACAGCGTGACGTCGGCGCCGCCCTTGGCCAGGCGCTCGGCCATGGCGTAGCCCATTCGGCCGATGCCTATCCATCCGAGTTTCATGATTGCGTGTGCCGCGTTGGGCTCAGTAAGGGTTGGCCACGGGCAGCTCTTGGGCCGGGTAGAGCGAGATCACCTTCGGCCCGGTCGGCGTCAGGATCACCTCTTCCTCGATGCGCGCGGCCGACACGCCGTCGCTTGCCGGGCAATAGGTTTCGACCGCGAAGACCATGCCGACCTTGAGCTCGATCGGCTCGTCGAGCGAGCTCAGGCGCGAAATCAGCGGCCGCTCGTGCAGGCCCAGGCCCAGGCCATGGCAGAAGTTCAGGCCGAAAGCGTCCATCTCGGTGGCAAAGCCGATCTCTTGCGCAGTCGGGAACGAGGCGGCGACCACGTCCGACGCGACGCCGGGTTTGAGCAGGTCGATCGCGCGATCCATCCATTCACGCGCCCGGCGGTAAGCGTCGAGCTGCGGCTGCGTCGCCCGGCCCACACTGAAAGTGCGGTAGTAGCAGGTGCGGTAGCCCATGTAGGAATGGATGATGTCGAAGAAGGCCTGGTCGCCCGGACGAATCAGTCGGTCGGTGAAATTGTGCGGGTGCGGGCTGCATCGCTCGCCGGAGATCGCGTTGATCGCCTCGACACAGTCCGATCCCATCTGGTACAGCCGCATCGTCGCCAGGGCCACGATATCGCTTTCCTTGACACCGGGTTTCAGCGCTGCGGCGATGTCGTGGTAGACGCCGTCGACCATCGCGGCGGCCATGTTCAGCAGCGTCAGCTCGTCGATGTTCTTGATCTCGCGCGCCTGCAGCATGGTCTGCTGCGCATCGCGCACGTCGATCCCGAGCTTCTGCAGTTCGAGCATCATCGGCACCTCGACCACATCGACGCCGAGCGGCATGGCGCCGACGCCCTCGGCATCGAGCAGCGCCTTGATCTCGCGCGCCGCGCTGCGAAACAGCTTGCCGTCTCCGCCCACTGCACCGCGCAAACCCAGCAGGCCGGCGCGGCAATGGTCCTTGCACAGCCACGGCGTGTACAGGCGGTGGTGCCGGGCAGCCGAGCCGAAGTCCCAGATGTAGGGGTCGCCGTTGCCGGTGAGAAGCGAGTAGCGCGTGAGCTTGTCGCGCGCCCATTCGCCGATCACGGTGCTGGTGGTGTAGCGGATGTTGTGCTGGTCGAAGCACAGCAGCGCGCCCAGGCCCGAGTTGGCCAGGGCCGCGCGGGTGCGCGCGAGCCGGTAGTCGTGCAGGCGGCGGAAATCGATGCGCTCCTCGAAGTCGACCTGCATGTGGCCGGGCGCCTGCAGGGGCCGGTCCCAGCCGTGATGCGGGTCGACGTCGTCGGGCCGGATGATCGTCGGTTCGCGTTTCTTGTTCTTGCTTGCCATCGCTATCCATTGCCTTCAGCGCTTGCCGAAGGCCTTGTCGTGGTAACTCAGGTCGAGGTATTTGAGCGGGTCGCTCAGCTGCTTGCGCGGCGTACCGTACTTGCTGCGCAGTTCGAGCACGGTGCGCACGCCGCCCAAGTCGATCGTCAGGTCGCGCGACAGGCCGCCGTGCTCTGCCAGCAGGAGGTCGTAGGACGGTTTGGCCAGGGCCGGCGTCATGTCACGGATATTCGCCACGAGCAGGGCTTCGACGACGTCGCGGTTCGCGCGGTCAAGCACCCAGTCGACACCGGCCTTGTAGGCGCGCAGCAGGCCGACCACGGCAGCCTCGTGGCCCCCGGCCCATGAGCGCCGCGCCGCGCCGACCGTGCCGACGTACGCGCCCAGCGCCTGCGCGGTGGCGAGCTGGTTGAAGCCGCGCTGCATGGCGAGCAATTCGAAGGGCGTGCGCAGCAAGGTCGCGTCATGCTTGCCGGCCAGCAGTTCGCGGTAGCGGTTCGACGTGCCGCCCGCACGCACATAGTTCACGTCGCCCTCGGCCAGGCCGCCGCGCGCGACCAGCTCGCGCAGCACGAATGCCAAGCCATTGGTCATCGCGTCCACCGACAGGGTCTTGCCCTTCAGGTCGGCGAAAGATTTCACCGCGGGCGACGCCATCACCGACAGGAAGCCGCCGTCGCCGCCGAGGAAGGCGAACAGGTCCGGGTTGTCGGGGATCTTCGCCTCGCCCTGGCCTTCCTGGTAGGCGATGAAGTTGTCGATCGTGGCCAGCGCGACGTCGTAGCGGCCGTCGAACAGGCCCGTGATCAAGGCGGCTGAATTGGGCGTGTAGCTCAACTGCACAGCGACGCCATTGGCCTGGAAGAAACCCTGTCGCTGCGCCGCCCACAGCGGCAGATTCCAGCCGCCGTCGAAGGTGATGACACGCAGCGGCGCAGGCGCCGGCGTCTGCGCCGCTACACCAGCGGCGAACCCGCACGCGAGAACGAATCCAATCAATCGACGCAAGTTCATCGAGGCCCCCAACGCGCCCTCTGCCCGCCTGTTGAATCGGACTGACAGGGCTTCATGCGCGCGCTGACGATAGCCCATCCGGTCCTGGGTGTACATGCGGGGCTACGGCATGAGATGCAGGCGCGAGTGGCTGGCGCGGCGTCGCGCCGTTCACGCGGCTCAGGCCGCCGCGGCCAGCACCTGGAAGCCGTGCGTGCCATCGCGGCCGAGCTGGGCGACCAAGTTGAACTCCCAGTCCAGGTAGCCCTGCATCGCCGCGCGCGGCGCGTCGGTGCCCTCGTAGGGGCGGCGATAGCGGTCGATGCGCGGGCTCATCAGACCGGCCTCGCCGGCGGCCAGTGGCCGACCCTCGGCGGCCCAGGCGGCGGTGCCACCGGCC
>JBAQUQ010000234.1:0-23012 GCA_049297615.1 Burkholderiaceae bacterium | reverse complement strand
CTGCGGCGCTTTGCCGGCGGCGCGCTGGACGCGCCTGCGGCACTCAACGATGGCCAGCCCTGCGATCTGAACTCGGCAATCGCCGCCGCCGCGCGCCTTCTGGCAGCGAGCCGACAACCGCTGTTTGCCGGCCTGGGCACCGACGTGGCCGGGGCCCGTGCGCTGTACCGGCTTGCCTGCGCGACGGGAGCGATTTGCGATTCGGCCGGCGGCGATTCCTTCATGCAAGGTCTGCGCGCCCTGCAAGACCGCGGTCAATTCACGACCACCCTGGCCGAAGTGCGAACCCGCGCCGATGTCATCGTCTTCATCGGCGGCTTGCCCGGACCCGGGGCGCCGCTGGCGCTGCAGCGCTGCGGCATCGCCGAATCACGCACGGTGCGGCGCCACGTCGTGCTGCTCGGCGCCGACCCCGGTGACGCCGCACGACTGTCGGAAAACGCCGCGCCCGGCGTGACGATGGATTCGATTGCTCTGCACGTCGACCTGTTCGCCAGCACGGCGCTGCTCGCCGCGCTGGTCGCGCAACAAGCCGTGCGCGACGCGCCCGAGCCGCTGCGCGCGCTTGCGCAACGCTTGCGTGACGCACATTACGCCGTCCTCGTCGGCACTCCGGCGCGCCTGCCGCCGCACGGGGCGCTGATCATCGAAGCGGTGCACCGCGTCGTGAACCAGCTCAATCTCAGCACGCGCGCCGCCGCCCTGTGGGTCGGCGGCGGCAGCGGCGCAGCCACGGCGAACCAGGTCTTCACCTGGCTGTCGGGCCTGCCGCTGCGCTCGCGTGCCGGTCCGCGCGGGCTGGAACACGAGCCGATGTTATTCGGCGCCGAGCGCTTGCTCGACGACAAGGCCGCCGACGCGCTGCTGTGGGTCTCGAGCTTTGACGCGGATCCAGCGTCGGGCGCGCCGCCCGACACTGCGCTGCCGATGGTCGTGCTCGGCCCGCGCGCGCTCGCCGCGGCGTGCCGGCGCCGGGGTGCTGTCTTCATGCCGGTCGCGACACCGGGCATCGGCAGCAAGGGCCATGTATTCCGCACCGACGGCACCGTGTTGATGCCGCTGCACGCACTCTACGACGATCAGTTGCCCACGGTGGCCGAACTGGCGCAGCGCATCCTGCAGGCGCTGCAAGCGGAGCGCGGGCGGTGAGCGCTGTGTTGCTGCGCGGCGGGCGGATCGTTGACCCGGCGAATCCTGCCGCGCCGCAACATCGCGACCTGGCCTTGCGTGACGGCTGCGTCGCGCTGCCCACCGAGGGCGCACACTATGACGAGGAGATCGACGCGAGCGGCTGCGTGATCATGGCCGGCGGCATCGACTTGCACACCCACATCGGCGGCGGCAAGGTCAATCTCGCGCGTTTGCTGATGGCCGAGGACCACCGTTGCGGCGCCGACCCGATTTCGCCAGCGGCCGGTCCGCTGGAGCTGCCGTCGTGCGGCCGCTGCACGCCGGGAACGCTGGCCACCGGCTACCGTTACGTCGAGATGGGTTACACGGCGGCGTTCGAGCCGGCGATGGTCGCGAGCAACGCACGCCATGCGCACATGGAAATGGGCGACGTGCCCGTGCTCGACCACGGCGCCTACGTGATGCTCGGCAACGACGAACTGTTCCTGCAGCTCTTGTCCGAGGGCGGGCGCGACGCGCGCAATTTCGCGCAATTGCGCGACTACACCGCGTGGACGATCAATGCCAGCAAGGCGATGGGCGTGAAAGTCGTAAATCCGGGTGGCATTTCGGCGTTCAAGTTCAACCAGCGCAAGCTCGACGTCGACGAGCCGCATGTGCATTGGCAGGTCACTGCGCGCCAGGTGCTGCACACGCTGGCGCGCGCGCTGCGCGAACTGGGTGTTGCGCATCCGCTGCACATCCATGGCAGCAACCTCGGCGTGGCGGGCAACATCGCCTCGACGCTGGCGACCATCGACGCCCTCGAAGGATTGAGCGCGCACCTGACGCATGTGCAATTCCACGCCTACGGCAGCGAAGGACCAGCGAAGTTTTCTTCCGCCGCCTTGCAGTTGGCCGACGCTGTGAATGCGAACCCGCAGATCAGTATCGACGTCGGGCAGATCATTTTCGGCCAGACCGTCACCGCTTCGGGCGACACGATGCGCCAATGCGCGAACGCGAGTCTCGCCAGCCCGCGCAAATGGGTCGGCGCCGACATCGAAGGAATCGCCGGATGCGGCGTCGTGCCGTTTCGCTACCGCGAGCAGAGTTTCGTGAATGCATTGCAATGGGCGATCGGCCTGGAGATCTTCCTGCTCGTGCGCAACCCCTGGCAGGTGGTGTTGACGACTGACCACCCGAACGGCGGCCCGTTCACGAGCTACCCGCATCTGATACGCCTGCTGATGGACCGCAGTTTTCGCGACGAACAGCTCGCGCGGCTCCATCCGCAGGTGGCGGCCCACTGCGCGCTGGGCTCGATCGCGCGCGAACTGAGCTTGGAAGAGGTCGCGATCATGACGCGCGCCGCGCCGGCCAAATTGCTCGGCCTGCGCCAGCACGGCCAGCTCGCCGTGGGCGCCGCCGCCGACATCGCTGTCTATCGCGACGCGCCGAATCGCGAGGCGATGTTCACCACGCCCGAACATGTGTTCAAGGACGGCGTGCGCGTCGCACGCGCCGGCAAGATGAGCGCCACACCGGTGGGTGGCACGCATTTCGTCGAACCCGGCTTCGACGCGGCGATCGAGAAAACACTGCGCCGCCATTGGCAAGCCCAGGGCGCGATCGACTTCGACAATGTGGCGATCGGACGCGACGAATTGTGCAGTTGCTGCAACGGCGGCCGCTTGTTGCCGGCAGCTTGTCATGGCGCAACCACATGAGACGCCGCAGCGCCGCGGTCGTGCAACGATGAAGCGGTCCGTCCAGCGCAACGGCGTGATGATCGACGACAGTTTCGCCGAAGCCTTTGCCATGAAGGCGACGCGCATTGTCATCACAGCCCAGACGATGCAATGGGCGCGCCACGCTGCAGTCTCGGCCACCGGTTTCGCCACGTCGGTGATCGCCTGCGGCTGCGAGGCCGGCATCGAACGCGAGCTGAACCCCGCCGAGACCCCGGACGGCCGCCCCGGAATCGCCGTGCTGTTGTTCGCGGTATCGGGCAAGGAACTCGCCAAACAGATCGAGCGGCGCGTGGGCCAATGTGTATTGACCTGCCCGACAACCGCCGTCTACGCCGGAATCGGCGCTGCCGACCTGGCCGCCGCGGGCGACGCCAAGCGCGACAACGCACCCTTGGGCAAGAACCTTCGCTTCTTCGGCGACGGCTGGCAGATTGCCAAGCTGATCGCCGGCAAGCGCTACTGGCGCATTCCCGTAATGGACGGCGAGTTCGTGGTGCAGGAAAGCGCGAGCGTGGTCCAGGGTGTGGGTGGCGGCAACCTCTTGCTGCTCGCGCGCGACACCGATGCGGCGTTGGCGGCGGCGCAGGGCGCGGTCGCCGCGATGCAACAGCTGCGTAACGTGATCATGCCTTTCCCCGGCGGTGTCGTTCGCTCGGGCTCCAAGGTCGGAGCGAAGTATCCGAGTCTGGGCGCTTCGACCAATGACGCGTTCTGCCCCAGCCTGTACGGCCTGGTGGCGCACAGCGAACTCACGCCTGAAACACGCTGCGTCCTCGAAATCGTCATCGACGGCTTGACCCAGGCCGACGTCGCTGCCGCGATGCGCGCCGGGCTCCAGGCCGGCATCAGGCTCGGCGCGGCTGGCGGGCTGCTGCGCATCTGCGCAGGCAATTACGGCGGCAAGCTCGGGCCGTTTCATTTTCACTTGCATGAGCTGCTCGAGGAAGTGTCTTCATGACCGGCTGGACGCTTCGCAGCAAGCAGACGCCCGCGCTGCGCGTGGATCTGCGCGGCGCGACACCGCTCGCGTTGGCGTCGCTGACGAGCGCAGCGGTCGAGCGATTTCCGGTCGCTTATGGCAATTCGCTGGTCGCGCTGGCGGAGTTTTTTTATGTCGAGCCCGGCGCTGATGCGACGCTGAGGTTCGCCGCCGACCTCGCGCGCTTCGACCGCGTCGGCTGGCAGATGGAGGGCGGGCGCTTGATCGTCGAGGGCAACGTGGGCGACTATGCGGGCGCTTGCATGCGTGGCGGCGAGATGACGGTGCAAGGTTCGGCGCGCGATCTGGCGGCGTGCGAGATGGCCGGCGGAACGCTGCGCATTGCCGGCGACGCGGCCGACTTTGCGGCGAGCACCTTGCCCGGCAGCATGGACGGCATGCGCGGCGGCAGCTTGATCGTGCAAGGCAAAGCCGGCGCGCGTTTCGGCGACCGCATGCGGCGCGGCACGGCCGTCGTGTTCGGCGACACCGGTGACTTTCTGGCCTCGCGCATGGTGGCCGGAACCATTGCCATCGGCGGGAGTTGCGGTGTGAACTGCGGCCTGGGCATGCGCCGCGGCAGTGTCGTCTTCGCCGGCACGGCGCCGCAAGTGCCGCTCACTTTCGTCCAGGGAATCGCCCAGACTCCCGTGTTCTGGCAATTGCTGGCGCGCGATCTGGCACGCCACGGTGGCGTCTTCGCCGATCTGCCGTCGCGCCGGATGAAGCGTTGGCTGGGCGACCTCAGCGCCGGGGCGGGCGCTGGCAAGGGCGAGCTGATCCTGGTCCACTGACTCACACGAAAGCACCTGCAAGCCAATGAGCGACCCCTACCTGTTCCACGCCGGCGAAGCGACTGTCTTCGCCCGAAACGGCCAATGCACCGACGCAATGACCGAGATCCTGATCGGCCGAACCGACGGCCCCGTCGGCCATGCCTTCGCCAACTTGATGGCGCAGAGCAAGGGTCACACCGCGATGTTCGCGGTCCGCGCCTGCAACCAGATGGTGCGGCCCGCGACGATGCTGGTGCCCAAAGTCACGTTGAAAGACAACGCGAACATCGACCTGTTCGGCGGCGTCGTGCAAAGCGCGACCGCCGACGCCGTGGTCGATTGCCTGATCGAAGGCGTGATCCCGAAGACGCTCGCGCATCAGCTGTGCATCGTCGCCTTGGTGTGGATCGACCCGCGCTGCGCGCAGGATCCGAACCTCGACAGAAAGGACATGTACCGCACCAATTACGAGGCGACCAGACTCGCGATCCGCCGGGCGTTGAACAACGAGCCCAGCGTCGAGGAATTGATCGCGAACCGGCACCGCATGAAACACGACATGGACGATTGGTCCTGAGCCTCGCCCTCGAATGCCGCTCCAGCGCGAGCCACGGCAAGCTCGTCATGAAACTCGCACTGTTCGACCTCGACCATACCTTGATCCCGTTCGACAGCGGCATGGCGTGGACGCGCCATCTGGTGCGCGCCGGGGCGCTGGATACACAGGCCGAGGTACGCTACCTCGATTTCTGCCACGCCTACGTGGCGGGCACGCTCGACATCCACGCGATGCACCACGCCAGCATGGCGCCGCTCGCGGCTTTTGCCGCTGAGCAAATCCAGCGCTGGCAAAGCGAGTTCGAGCGCGAGCAGGCGAGCGCGCTGTCCCCGGCGATGCTGGCCCTGGTCGCCAGGCACCGCGACGGCGGCGACCTCTGCGCCATCGTCACGGCAAGCTCACGCCTGGTCGCCGAGCCCTTCGCGCGAAGCTTTCGCATCGAACACCTGCTCGCCACCGAGACGGTGCGGATCGCTGGTGTTGCCACGGGAACCATTGCCGGTGTGCCTTGTTATCGCGAACACAAGCTCAGCCATGTCCAGGCCTGGCTCGCAGCGCGGCCGGTAGCGCCTCGCGCATTGGCCGACTTCGATGAATCCTGGTTCTATTCCGATTCGACGAGCGACCTGCCCCTGCTGGCGGCCGTCACGCACCCGGTGGCCGTACGGCCCGATGCCCGCTTGCGCGTTCACGCCATGGCGGCGGGTTGGCGAATCGTCGACGCCGTTTGATCGGCAGGGGCCGCGCGCCCCGCCGGCGCGCCGCGCTTATTCCGCCTCTTCGCTGTCCAGCGGCGCTGCGCCTGCTTGCGCAGCGCGCAGCGAAGCGACGCGCTTGCGCGTGCCCGGATGGGTTGCGGTGTCGTGCTGCATGCCTTGACGCAAGAAGGCCGAGAACGCCACTTCGGGCGGCCAGCCGAGCTTGGCCAATGCCTGCAACGCAAAGGCGTCGGCGGCGTATTCGTGGCGGTGCGCCAGCCCGGAGGCGTCGCGCCCGAGCAGGCCGGCCACCGGATCGGTCTTTTCCTTCGTCACCTCGCCGGGCACCCAGCGCTGGTAGACGCGGCCCATTTGCCCCCAATGGCCGCTGACGACGTGGCCGATTTCATGGGCAATGATGAAAGTGCGTTCGCCTTCGGGCAGGTCCGCCAGCGACTCGTTGGCGACTATGACCCGTCCATGCAGGGTCTCGGCATAAGTCCCGCTGCTGACAACGCGCAGCTCGACCTCTGCGGCGGGCTTGAGTGCCTGGAACAATTTCTCGAATGTCGCACGCACCGTCTGGGCGCGCTCCCCGTCCTGCACGGGTTTTAGCGCTTCGAGGCGCTGTTGCTGCGAGCGACGCAATACGTCGATGATGTCCTCGCTGTGTGCCGGCCCGACGAGGGCCATGCCGAGAACTGTCAGTTGAATCCATCTCATGACAAACCTCCCGTGAACGGCTGCGCATCCGCTGCCATGTCCGGGGCAGGTGCAACTAATGTTCCAGGTCTAGGGGTTTCCCCTAGATAGGGGGTAATTGCGTGTCATATCTGGATCAGGCCCCACTGCAACGCCACCAGGGTCAGCTCCGATTGATTGCTCGCGCCGAGCTTCTGTTTGACGTGATAAAGGTGGGTTCCCACCGTGCTCGGCGAAAGCTTCAGGTTGTCGGCGATCTGCGCCACGCTCAGGCCGCGCGCCAGCTGGATGAAGACCGAGAACTCGCGTTCGCTCAGCGTCTGCGCCGGGCTGGCATATCCCTTGACCTGGGCCGTGGCCAACAGCTTGGCGGTCTGCGTATCCACGTAAGGTTCGCGCGCAGCCACTGCGCTCACCGCAGCGATCAGGGCGTCGGGTGCGCTGCGTTTGGTCAGGTAGCCCAGCGCACCGGCACGCAGCACGCGCTGCGGGTGTGCACTGTCTTCGTGCGCCGAGAGCACCAGGATGCGTGCTTGATCGTCTTGGGCGAGCAGTCGTCGCAGCGCCTCCAACCCGCCCATGCCCGGCATCGAAAGGTCCATGACCACGACGTCGGGTCTGATCTGGGCGTAAGCGGCACAGGCTTGTTCGCCGGTGTCGAACTCGGCCGCCACTTCCATCTGGGCCTGCGCGAGCAGCATGCGAAACCCCATGCGCACCAGGGCATGGTCGTCGACCAGCATCACGCGAATCATGGGGCCTCCTGGGGCAATGGGATGCGCACGCGCAACACAACGCCTTGGGGTTGCGCCGCCTCGATGCGGATGTCGCCGCGCAGGCTCTGGACGCGTTCGGAGAGCCAGCGCAGGCCGTAGTGGCCGGCGCGCTGTGCGCCCTCGAGCGGCAGACCGCGACCGTCGTCGCGCAGCGCCAGGCTGACCTGCTGGGCGTTCACGCCGACGTCGAGCTCCACGTGGTGCGCCTGGCCGTGGCGCAAGGCATTCGTCAAACCCTCCTGCGCAGCGCGGTACAGCGTCAATGCGACTTCGGCCGGCAGGCCCGACGCCCCCAGCTCGACGTGCAGCGTGATCGTCAGCTCGGGCTGGCTGCGCCGGGTGCGTTCGACCAGGTCGCTCAACGCTTCCGCCAAGCCGAAGTTGTCGAGCACGAGGGGCGTGAGCCTGGGAATGATGCCGTGCATCGCGTCGTACAGACGCGATGCTTCGTCGGCGATCACGCGCGCCGCCTGTTCCGACTGCGCGTCGGTGGCGCCGACGCGCTGCGCGATCGACAACGCCAGGCTGCGCACGGCGGTGACCGACTGGCCGAGTTCGTCGTGCAGTTCGCGCGCGATGGCGCGCCGCTCGGCTTCGATGTGCCGGTCAATCCAGTGCGTCAACTCGCGGCTGTCGGAGAGCTGGATTTCAGCGCGCACGGCGCGCCGTTCGGTTTCGATATGGTCGCGCAACTGGGCGACCATGCGGTTGAACGCGGCGCCGATCGCGCCGGCTTCGCTGCCGGGCAGCAGCGGCAGCACGACGTCGAAGCGCCCGGCCTGCAACTGGTTCAGCGCGCCGACGATCTGGCCCAGCGGCCGCACGGCGCGCCCGACCAGCCAAAACACCCAGGCGTTCACCGCCAGCAGCAGCAGCAGCGCCCCACCGGCCAGATCGACCGCATAGTCCCACGCATCGAGTGCCGCGCGCGATGCGTTGGCGCGCACCTCGAGCTTGCCGTCGGGGAATTCGATGGATTGCTGCGATGGCGGTGGTGCGATCAGCGCTTCGAACCAGGCCGGCGCGTCGCGTCCCTGCTTATACGGCGACGGCGGCGAGCGGTACAACTCCTGGCCCTGCGCGTCGAGCAGGGTGATGTCGTTCGAGCGGATTCGCCCCACCCCCTGAAGGAAAGCGAGCATCGCCGGCGTTCCTTGCGCTGCGTAGCGCCAAACGGTGCGGTTCAGCAATTGCGAGGCGACTCGGTTCGCGGCGACGACCTCCTCCAGCACCGAGTCGCGCAGGGAGCGCAACTGCAGCGTGATCACCGCAGCCGTGAACAGCACCGTCAGCGCGCTGACGATCAGGTTGATCTTCAGGCGCAGTGTCATGCCATGCGCGGACTGAATTCGCCGTGTTCGGCGTAGCTGTCCAGGGCCGCGACCATCGCGCCAGCCATCGCCGCGTGCGCCGGGTCGTGGCCGGCGCCTTCAACCCAGCTCAGCCGGCCGTGCGGCGCCTTCTCGTGCAGGGCCCGGGCGGCCACCGGTCGGCAGACGCGGTCGTCGGTTGCGTGCAGCAGCAGGGTCGGCACGCGGGGCAGGGTGTACATGCGGTCCAACAGAGGCGGCGCGGTGAGCCAGCAGTCGTGCGCCAGGTAATGGCTCTGCACGCGATACCGGTCGACGAGCGCGGCGAGGGCATCGCCCTCGGGCAACGTTGAAGTCGGTGCTGCGCCGGTACCTGCGGCGAGTGCCTGTTCCCAGGTCCACCAGGCCAGTGCGGCGCGTTCTTGTTCGTCGGGCTGGCCTGCGCTGAACACGCGCGTCAGCCAGGGCAAGAGGGCAGCGCGTTGTTCCGGCGGCGCGGCGCCGGCAAAGCGCGCCCAGGCCTGCGGCGCCAGGTTTGCCGCGCCTTGAAAGAACCAGTCGATGTCTTCGCGCCGCGCGAGGAAGGTGGCGCGTAGCAGCAGGGCCTGCACCGCCTGCGGCTCGGCGGCGGCGTGAGCCAGCGCGAGCGTCGCGCCCCACGAGCCGCCCACCACCAGCCAGCTCACCAGTCCCAGATGCCGGCGCAGCGTGCCCAGGTCGGCGAGCAGATCGGCCGTGGTATTGCCCCGGGTCTCGCCGCGCGGCCGGCTGCCGCCCGCGCCGCGTTGGTCCAGGCAAATCAGGCGATAGCGCTGCGGATCGAAGAAGCGCCGCAGCAAGGGCGAGCAGCCCGAGCCCGGGCCACCGTGCAGCAACAATGCAGGAATGCCTTGTGGATGACCGTACTCCTCGATGTTCAACACATGGCGAGCATCCACCGCAAGCGCATGGCGGCGCAACAATGCTGAGTCGCAGTGCAATCCAGGGAGCGGCACGCCTGAATGGTATCGGCTCGAACCCTGCAGCCTTGCGCACGGCGATTCATGAAAATCATGAGGCTCGAATCATGGTTCTCGGGCTGGGCGTGCCGGCGCGCTGCGGCGACCATGCGCCACGGGATGCAGGAATCCCCGCAGACGCCGCCCGGCGCCCGCGCCACCGACAGGAGAATCTCTATGCAATGGCAAACCCCGACCGCGACCGACTTCCGTTTCGGCTTTGAAATCACGATGTACGTGGCGGCTCGCTGAGAGTGCCCCCAGGACTCGCCAAGGCGAGTCCGCCTCCTCGAGCGAGAAACCACGCCGCCGCGCAGCCTGACCGTCGCTCAGAGCGCGGCGGCCCGAGTTTTCCGGCCTGATGCGCATCACGATCCTGGGCTCCGCCGCGGGCGGCGGTTTTCCGCAATGGAACTGCAACTGCCGCAACTGCGCCGGGGTGCGCAGCACCAGCGTGCGCGCCAAACCGCGCACCCAATCGTCCATCTTCGTACAGGCCCATAGCGGCGCCGATGGCGTGCTGTTCAACGCCTCGCCCGACATCCTCGAGCAGATCCGTTCGCACCCGTCATTGCAGCCGGGCCGCGCCCTGCGCGATACGGCGATCGCCGGCGTCGTCCTGATGGACGGCCAGATCGACCATGCGACCGGTTTGTTCATGCTGCGTGAGCGCGGCAGCCCATTGCCGCTGTGGTGCACCGACGCGGTGGAGGAAGACTTGACGCACGGCAACCCGGTGCTGCGCGTGCTCAGCCACTATTGCGGCGTGCAGCGGCACGCCATCGCGCTCGACGGTTCGGCATTCGGCGTGCCCGGCGCGCCGGGCTTGAGCTTTCGCGCTGTCGCCCTGTCGAGCAAGGCGGCGCCGTATTCGCCGCACCGCGACGCACCGGTGCCTGGCGACAACATCGGCGTGCTGATCACCGATCAGCACAGCGGCCAGAGCGCCTTCTACGCGCCCGGCCTGGGCGAGATCACGCCGGCGCTGTTCGACCTCATGGGCAGCGCCGCCGCGGTGCTTGTCGATGGCACGTTCTGGACCGACGACGAAATGCCGCGCCTCGGGCTGTCGAGCAAGACCGCGCGCGACATCGGCCACCTGCCGCAGTCAGGCCCGGGCGGAATGATCGAATGGCTGGCCAAGCTGCCCGCGGCGACGCGGCGGTTCCTGATTCACATCAACAACACCAATCCCATCCTCGACGAAGACTCGTCCGAGCGTGCCCAGCTCGCGCAGCACGGCATCGAGGTCTGCGAGGACCGCATGGCGCTCGACATCTGAAGGCCATGGCCGACGCCGACCTCATCGCCCCAGACGCAGCCCAGGCCGGCGCTGCGTGGAGCCGCAGCGAGTTCGAAGCCAAGCTGCGCGAGCGCGGCCGCGCCTACCACATTCACCATCCCTTCAACGTGATGCTCAATGCCGGGCGCGCCACGCCCGAGCAGATCCGCGGCTGGGTGGCGAACCGTTTCTACTACCAGATCGCGATTCCGGTGAAAGACGCGGCCGTGCTCTCCAACTGCCCGGACCGCGACGTGCGCCGCGGCTGGGTGCAGCGCATCCTCGACCACGACGGGTTCGAGCTCGACGGGCCGGGTGGTGTCGTTCGCGATGAGGGCGGCATCGAAGCCTGGCTGCGCCTCGCTCTGGCCGTCGGATTGAGCCGCGAGGAAGTGCTGGACCAGCGCCATGTGATCCCGGCGCTGCGTTTCGCCGTCGACGCCTATGTCAACTTCGCGCGCCGCGCGCCGTGGCAGGAGGCAGTGTGTTCGTCCTTGACCGAACTGTTTGCCCCCGAAATCCACAAGCAGCGCCTGTCCAGCTGGCCTGAACACTACAAATGGATCGATGCCGATGGCCTGGCCTACTTCCGCAACCGCGTCAGCCAGGCACGGCGCGACGTCGAGCAGGGCCTGTCGATCACGCTCGAACATTTCAAGTCGCGCAGCGCACAGCAACGCGCGTTGGAGGTGCTGCAGTTCAAGCTCGACATCCTGTGGGCGATGAATGACGCCATGGCATTGAAGTACGGTGTGAACCCGTGATGGCCCCGAACATCCACACGCAGCCCTGCATCGGCCCTGGTTTTCGTCTGCAGTGGGAGCCCGTGCAGAACTGCCAGGTGCTGCTCTACCCCGAGGGCATGGTCAAGTTGAACGGCAGCGCCGGCGAAATCATGAAGCGTTGCGACGGCCAGCTCAGCGTCGCCGAGATCGTCGCCGACCTCGAGCAGGCCTTCGCGGCCCAAGGCCTGCAAGCCGAGGTCCTCGCCTTCGTCGAGATGGCCGGCAAGCAGCGCTGGCTGGCCTGGGCGAAGCCATGAGCGCCTTGACCGAAACGACTGCAGCCATGACGCCGGGGCCGCCGCTATGGCTGCTCGCCGAATTGACCTATCGCTGCCCCTTGCATTGCGTGTTTTGCTACAACCCGGTCGACTTTGCCGAGCAGGCGGCGGAGCTGTCCACCCAAGACTGGCTGCGCGTCCTGCGCCAGGGCCGCGAGCTCGGCGCGGTGCAATGCGGCTTGTCGGGCGGCGAGCCGCTGCTGCGCGACGACCTCGAGCTCATCGTCGCCGAGGCGCACCGCCTGGGTTACTACACCAACCTGCTGACCTCGGGCGTGGGATTGACGCTGGAGCGCGCCGCGGCCTTGAAGGCCGCCGGGCTGGACCATGTGCAGTTGTCGTTCCAGGACTCGACGCGCGAAATGAACGACTTCCTCTCGCATACCAAGACCTTCGAGCTGAAGAATCGGGTCGCGAAGATCATCAAGGAGCAGGGTTGGCCGATGGTCATGAATGTCGTGGTGCATCGCTTCAACATCGACCACATTGACCGCATCATCGCGATGGGCGCCGAGTTCGGCGCCGAGTACATCGAACTCGCCAACACCCAGTACTACTCCTGGGCCTACCTGAATCGCGACCAGTTGTTGCCCTCGCGCGAGCAACTCGAACGCGCCGAGGCCGTGACCGACGCCTGGCGGCAAAAACTCGGCGATTCGATGCGCATCTTCTTCGTCGCCCCCGACTACTTCGAGGGCAAGGCCAAACGCTGCGTGAACGGCTGGGGCAGCATGTTCATCACGGTCGCGCCCGACGGCACCGCCCTGCCCTGCCACACGGCGAAGATGCTGCCCGGCCTGGCATTCCCGAATGTTCGCGAGCAGTCCTTGCGCGACATCTGGTTCGATTCGGAAGGCTTCAACCGCTACCGTGGCACCGGCTGGATGAAGGAGCCCTGTTCGAGTTGCGAATTCCGCGAAGTCGACCTCGGCGGTTGCCGTTGCCAAGCCTACTTGATAGCACAGGACGCACAGGCCGCAGACCCGGTGTGTCGCTTCAGCCCGCACCATGAGCTTGTGGTCGAAGCGGTGCGGCGCGCCGAAGCGAACGCGGCGCGCGGCCTCACTGAACATCCGCTGGTGTTTCGCGACCCGGTCAACTCGCGCCGTCTGGCCAAAGCGGCGCTCTGACGTCTCGCAGCGCCGCGTTATTGCTCGAGCCGCAGAACTTCGAGCTGTTCTTCGACCGTCTCGAAGGTTCCCGTGCCGGCGGGCATCTGCATCAGGGGTCTGGCCTGGGCATCGAGCAGCCACACGCTGGGGTAGACGAGCATTCGCGCGCGTTCGTCACCGATCGAGCGCTGGAAATCGGCGTAGGCAAGGCTCGTCTGGCCGATGCGGATGTAGAGCAGCTTGGCTTGCACCGACAGGCTGCTGCGCAAGTCGACGACGACCCAGTCTTTGGTGAAATGCGGTACCAGTTCGGCGGCATGGCGCTCGAGAAAGGCTTCGTAGCGGCGGCAGTAGCGGCAGTCGTTTGCGCCAAGGTAGACAAACACGCGCTTGTTCTCGCGCCTGGCGCGGTTCAACGCTGCCGTCAGGTCGAACTCGTGGCGCTGCCCGGTCACGACAGGGACCAGGACGGTTGCCGCATAGGGCGCCGGAAGTCCGGCGGCGGCCGCGTTCGTCGCCGCGATCAGCACGCCGAACAGCAGACCCAGCAGGCGTGCTGCGTTCATTCGCGCTCCCTCGAGCTGCGCGCGGCACGGCGCGAGACGAGCCGTGCGCTCGGCCCGTCCAAGCCCGCGCAGGCGGGCTTGGAGCCGCGGGCCTCTCTCCCTCCGAGAGGGACGTCGCCTTTCTTGGGGCGGCCCGGCGGAAGGCTCATCCCACCGCCAAGGTCCCGACGAACTGCGTCTCTTTCGAATCCGTGACCTCGGCGCGCAGTTCGCCGCGCCCGTGCGGAACAAAGTTGAAGCGCAGGGTCGGGTTCTCGCTCACCGAAAAGTCGAGTTCGGCGTCGAACACCTTGCGCTGCGCGTAGCTCACCTTGATCGAGCGCACGAAGTGCGGCGGGATGTACATCACCGTGATGTGGTTCAACTCGAAGCCGGTATCGTTCGGGTGCACCACGGTCACGTCGGCCGGCGTGGGTTGGTCCATGCGCAGCTCGCCGGCCACTTTGAGTTGGGTTCGGCCGATCAGGTGCAGCGCGTCGCGGTTCGGCGGCGCCGAGCAGCCGCCCGAAGTCTTGACGTAGCGCGAATCGGTGTGCAACTCGCCGTTGGAGAGCTCGCTGACCACGCGCACATGGCTGTATTCGTCGACGCGCAGGCGCGTCTCGAAATCGGCCTGACCGACCTCGGTGGTGAGGTCCAGGGTTGCGGCAATCGGCGAAGGGTTCTTATCGACGACCAGGTAGAGCCTGCGCACATACAGCTCGGCGCGCTGCGGCAACTTGGACAGCAGCTTCACCGGCACCGACGCACCATACGCTGCGCGCAGCGGCGCGACGATCTGCACCGTGCCTTGGCCGGCCTTGAGCGCGCGGCCCGGGAACAGGCGTTCGCGCAACTTCTCCCATTCGGGCGATGTGGCGTCGTGCGTCGCCGAGGGAAGCCCGCCGACCGCAGCGCGCGCCGCGCCCGGGGCGATGGCCAGCGCGGCGAGGCCCTGCAGCGTTTGAAGGGCGCGGCGCCGGGTGTGCATCGTGGATCGCATGCTTCAATTCTCCTTGCCGCTCTATTTGAACATCAACTCGCGCTCGAAGCGCAGAAAGGCGACCGATGCGTTGCGCCGGTGGATCGTGTCGTACTGGTCCCAGGCTTGGTACTCGGGCAATTCGCAGGCTTCGGGCACGTCGAGCAGGGACGTCGCCGACGCCAGCAGCTCGCGCACGCGGGCCTCGAGCGCCGCCAGGTAGCGCTCGACACTGGTGATCGCCAGCGCCGTCGCGGCAGCGCCATGGCCGGGGACGACCCGGCTGAAGCGCGACTCGCGCAGTTCACGCAGCGCATGTCTCCAGCCTTGCAGGTCACTGTCTTGAATGTCGGGGATGCGCCCCACGTCGAGCAGCCCGCCGGCGAACAGCACGCCGCTGCGCACGTCGAGCACCGCGCTGTCGCCGGGGCCGCTCGAGTGGCCGAAGCTGAGCACTCGCACCGGCCGGCCGATCAGCTCGAGCTCGTGCGCTGCATCGAACTCCTGGTCGGCCTTGTAGATCGTCGTGCCGCGCATTGCGGCTTCGCCCAGGGTCAAGCGCAAGGTCTTCAGGCAGGTCTCGCAGCGCGACGCCATCAGAGCGGCGCTGCGGCGGTGCATGCGCAGCGGAATCTGCGCTTCGCGAAATGCCGCGCCGCCGAACAGAAATTCCGGCCGGACGTGGGTAACGATGGCCACGCGCACCGGCTTGTCGGTGATCGCCCGGATTGCCGCGAGCAAGTCTAGGCCGTGCGCGTACGACGTGCCGGTGTCGACGGCGATCACGCCCTGTTCACCGACGATGAAGCCCGAGTTGCCGATGCGTCCCTGGTTGTCTTCGTCGGCCGCGCCGCTCGCGCCGGGCACCATGTAGACGCCGGACGCAAGCTCGATGGGGCGTGCACGCGCGAATGCCGGAGCGCCGGCGCAAGCGCCCAGCGGTAGGCACGCCGCCAGCAACTTCGACAGCGCAAGCCGGCGTGCGCCGTTGGCCTGCGCCGACTTCACTGCGACGCGTCGCGCGGCGCAGGGGCCGACACGAAGCGCAAGTCGCGCGAGTCGACGACGGTCGCGCGCAACTCGCCCCCGCCTTGGGGCTGGAAGTAAAAGCGGAAGTTCGGGTTCTCGCTGATCGAAAAATCGACGTCAGCCGAGAACACCGGTTTGCCGCCAAGCGTGACGTCGACCTTGCGCACATAGTGCGCCGGTGTGTACTGGCGCGTCGCCTGGTCCATCGCCAGGCCCGAATGGTTCGGGTGGTCGATCATCAATTGGGCGAGCACCGGCTCGCGGCCCTTCACGTCGCCGTCGACGCGAAAGCGCATCTTGCCCAGCGACGCCAGCGCAGCAGCGGCGTCACTGCCGGCGGGCGCCGAGCAGCCGCCCGAAGCTTTGACGAAGCGCGTCGTCGCGTAGAGCGCGCCGTCGCTCATTTCGGCGATCGCGCGGACATGGGAGTACTCGTCGACGCGCACCCGGGTTTCGACATCGGCGCGTCCGCTGTGCGGCGTGAACTGGAAGATCGCCGAGATCGGCGACGGATTGGCGTCGATCAGCAGGTAAAGCTTGGCAACATGACGCGTCGTCGATGGAGGGAACCGGGTGCGGATCGCGATCGGCACCACGGCAGCGTCGATTGCGCGCGCCGGCGCATCGAGGATCAGCGCACCCTCAGGGGCCTGCGAAATCGTGCGTCCCTCGAACAGGCTGGCGCGAACTTTTTGCCAGACTGCGCTCGCCGCGGGGTCGTCGCTGGCCTGGAACATGGGCGCTGCGCCGGCCAGGCCGCCAGCCAGGGTGAACAGGCTGGCCAACAGGCCTCTGAGCCGGCGTGCGCAGAACGCACTGGTCGAAGCAGTCATGGTCATTACCTCGGGGCGATGAAGCAGGCCTTTTGCGCCTGGGATTGCAGTTCTCGAAAACGTTTGATCTGCGGCTTGAGAGAGTCGTTGTCGCGCAGCGCGTTGCCGCGCTCGCCGCTGATCGTCATCGCGTTGACGATGGTCAGCATATTGGAGTAGTCGTCGAACTTGACTTCGCGCGCCAGCGCGTCCACGGCGCATGAGCATTTATTGACCATTTCGTAGTGCGGACCGGGGTTGGCCTTCATGCATTCCTGAACGTACAGGACGCGCTCGACGGTGGGGAAATCATTGGCAGCCGCGTTCAGTGCGGCACTCGCGACGGCGCAGCACGTGACGAGTTGGTGCAGGGCTTTCATCGGAAGGTTCCCTCAAGGCTTGCGTGGCACGGGGCTCGCGCCGTCGAGGACCATTTCCTCCTCGAGCTGTGCTACCGAGCCGCCGGCTCGGGCAGCCACGAAAGTGCGGATGCCATACACGCCGCCCGGCACGGCGTCGGACAGTGTGAACAAGTACTGCTTGGTGGCGAGGTTCTCGTAGCGCACGCGCAGCGGATCGTCCAGGTAGGGCGAGATGAGGATCTGCTGCGCAGCGACACTCTTGCCTCGATAGGGAAGGCTTAGCTCGCTGATCTGCGCCCCCTGGTAGACGGCCATGCGGATGCGTTTGCGAAAGTAGTTCGATTGGCCCTTCGTGAGGCGGCTCATCTCGCGGATGTCGCGTTCGAGAAAGTACAGGACCACCGGATTGCCGTCGGCGGCCTCGACTTCGGGCAGGGACAGGCGCCGTGTTCCGCCCAGGAATTCCGTGTTCGCGGTGCAGCACTTGCCACTGGCCTGGGCACGCAAGTGGATCGCAACCTTGTCGGTAAAGCCCGGTTCCAGGCTGCCGCCCTTGGTGTAGCCGTAGTGCAGTGTCAGCGGCGGCTTCAACTTCGCGAACTGGTTCGTCATGAACAGCGCTCGCTCGGCCGGCGAATAGTCTTCTGCCGCGAACGCCCCCGCCATGGACTGCAAAGCCACGACAAGCAGCAGACCGACGGTGCGCCAAGGCTTCATCGCCGCATCATGCCACGCTCATGAGGAAACGCGCGGCCGCCCGAAGTTTCCGCAACCCCAAGGGCCACGAAGGGGCCCCTTCGTGGCCCTTGGGGCGGGCGCCGCAACGCGGCTGGCCTGGGGGCGCTCTCAGCCGATCCGCTGTATGGCGGCTGGGCCTTTGCCAGCCGCCACGCGCCGCCGAGCACGCGACGCGCGGGCTCAAGGCTTGGACCCGGCCTCGGCGACGAGAGGAACGCCGTAGTCAACCAGGATCGCCTCGATCTCGGCGCGCTTGGATTCGATCAGCGATTCCACCTGCTGCTTCCATTCGCGTTCTCCATAACGAACCCCCATCGCCATCTGGTAGTCGAAACGCACACCCGGTTCCGACTTCAGCGGAATCACCGTCAACGCCGGAGACTTGACCCGCTTGGCGAAGAATCCTGCGATCGGGCCCCAGACGATGGCGACGTCGAGTTTGCCGCTCACGAGGTCGTTTTCAATGATCTGGCCAGGGTATTGCTGCGGGTCGGCGTCCATGATCTTGTAGGGCACGCCGCTGTCGATCAGACCGTGTCTGCTCAACCATTCGGAGGCCGGCGAGCGGTCGAACACGCCGATGCGCAGCTTGCCGAGCTTGGCACGGTCCAGCGCCAGGAAGTCCTGCGCGCTGCGCACCTGGTCCAGCCCTTGGCCCTGCGCGTAGACCAGGGCATATGTCGAGCGGTAATAGGGTTTCGTGACCGATACCTGGTCGTAACCGACCGGCACGCCCATCACGATGTCGCAGGGATAGTCCTGCCCCGGCAATTTGTAGCGCAGCGTATTGCGAATGAATGCCAGGCGCTGCGGGAACGAAAAATAAGTGACCGGCAGGCCGAGGGCCCGGCCGAATAGTTCGGCGATTCTGTTCTCGATGCCTTCGCCGCCCGCGTTCGAAAACGGCAGGTTGTTCGGGTCCTGGCAGACGCGCAGAGCCTTGCGCGGCTCCGAGTCCTGGGCCGCAGCCGGGCCGCCCAGGGCGGCCAGCAGCAGCCATGCCAGCAAGGCGGGCGGTGCAGCGTGTCGCCGAAAGTCGCTTGGCGTCATTGCATCGGCTCGACCCTGGCGCGCTTGATCGCACCATCGGAGCGGCCCTTGAGATAGGCGTAGAGGTGATCCATGTTGTCCATCACCTGCTTGCTGGTACCGAAACTCTGCATGCCTTTGTCCAGGCGCCCGTCGCGAACCGTCTTGACGAAGTCTTCCTTGCTCAGCGTCTTCAAGCTGGTCAGCAAGGACGGGCCGACCAGACCTTCCTGGTTGGCGCCATGGCAGCGGTCGCAGGCGGCGGCGCGCCAGGTGCGAAAGCCCTTCATCGTGTTCTCGTCGACCTTGTAGCCGTCGACGACTTTGTAGAGTTGGGCTTGGCCGAATGACGATCCGGCGATGCCGAGCAATAGGCCCAACAGGGTCTTGCGAAAACGAAACATGTTTAGCTTGTCCTCGTGAAAAAGGGGACGGAGCCGTTGCGCGCCGTCCCCCTCAGGTCAGGCCGGCAGTGCCGGCCCTGTTCTCAGTAACGCTCAGTTCGGCAAAGCGAACACGGTGAGCGAGCCGCCCAGCTCAGTGTACTGGCTGAGTTCACGATAGCCGCCCACGGCACCCAGGCCGTCGGTGTCTTTTTCCAGGCCCGCTGCCATGCCGATGCCGGCCCAGCCGCCGATGCCCGAGAACACGCCGATGTGCTGCTTGCCCTTGTGCTCATACGTGAAGACATTGCCGATGATGCCCGAGGGCGTCTTGAACTTGAACAGTTCCTTGCTGATGTCTTTCGCGTCGACGCACTTCATGTAGCCCTCGAGCGTGCCGTAGCACGACAGGCCGCCCGCGGTATTGAGCGAACCGCTCCACACCGAAAACTTCTCGGGCTTGGACTGCACGATCTTGCCCGTGCCGGCGTTCCAGGTGATGTAGTTGCCCAAACCACCATGGCTGCCCGGCGCCGGGAACATCGACAGCGTCGCGCCGACGTACGGCTGGCCGGCGGTGTACTCGACCTTGAACGGCTCGTAGTCCATGCAGACATGGTTCGTCGGCACGTAGAACAGCTTGGTGTTGGGGTCGAACGAAGCCGGCTGCTGGTCCTTGGAGCCCAATGCCGCCGGGCAGACGCCCTTGGTGTTGACGTCAGGTCCGTTCTTCGCGGTGGAGTACTTCGCCACCACTTGCGGACGGCCGGTCTTCATATCGACGTGGGTCGCCCAGTTCACTTTCGGGTCGTACTTCTCGGCCACCAGCAGGGCGCCCGTGACACGGTCCATGGTGTAGGCGAAGCCGTTGCGGTCGAAGTGCACGAGCGCCTTGGTGGCCTTGCCCTTCACATCGATGTCGGCCAGGATCATCTCATTGATGCCGTCGAAATCCCACTCGTCGTAGGGTGTCATCTGGTAGACCCACTTGGCCGCGCCGGTGTCGACGTCGCGCGCGAAGATCGTCATCGACCATTTGTTGTCGCCGGGGCGTTGCGCCGGGTTCCAGGTCGAGGGGTTGCCGCTGCCGTAGTACAGCAGGTTCAGCGCCTTGTCGTAGCTGTACCAGCCCCAGGTCGTTCCGCCGCCGATCTTCCACTGGTCGCCTTTCCAGGTCTTCAGCGAAGAGTCCTTGCCCACCGGTGCCATCTTGCCATCGGTCCAGGTCATCGTCTTGGCCGGGTCGATCAGCATTTCGGCATCCGGGCCGACGCTATAGCCCTTCCAGGCCAGTTTCCCGTCGGACAGGTTGTAGGCCGCGATGAAGCCGCGCACACCCCACTCGCCACCGCTGATGCCGGTGATGACCTTGTCTTTGAAGACGTGCGGCGCATTCGTGTTCACCGCACCGAGCTTGGGGTCGCCGTTCTTCGTGCTCCAGACCACCTTGCCGGACGCGGCGTCCAGGGCCACGAGCATGCTGTCGGCCTGCTGCAGGATGACCTTGCCTTCGGCATAGGCCAAGCCGCGGTTCACCGTATCGCAGCACATCTGCGGGATGACCGCCGGGTCCTGCTTGGGCTCGTACTTCCAGAGGATCTTTTGGGTGTCGAGGTCGACCGCGAAAACCTTGTTCGGGAACGGTGAATGCAGGTACATCTTGCCGTCGATCACCAGGGGCGAGCCTTCGTGGCCGCGCAGCACGCCGGTGGAGAAGGTCCACGCGACTTGCATCTTGCCGACATTGGCCGTGGTGATCTGGTTGAGCTTGCTGTAGCGCTGGTTGTACATGTCACCAGCCTGCGTCGCCCAGTTCTTGGAGTTTGCGATGTTCTTCTCCACGTCGGCGTTGGCCAGGGCCAAGCCGGGCAGCGCGAGAAGCGCAGAACTTACGCATAACCAAGCGGGCCTGTGGAAATGCCTCGCAATTCGCATGAAAGTCTCCTTCAGATGATTACAGTGGCCGAGGGCGCCGGGTCGCACCCAACCCGACGGGTTGGATTCACGATTGGCCTGGTGGGCTCGGTCACCGCTATGTGCAATTTCCGCGCCCGTCCCGAGCGTTGCGATTGTGCCGAAAACGATAGGCCCGCAGCGGGGGTTAACCCGTAGCAGCGATGTCCAGACCCGATCCCCGCGCAGCGCCTATCGGCACTGCGCGGCGCGGCACTCGCCTCGAATCTTCAACCTAGGACTGATGCTGATAGGGGAACTACTTCCTGCAGCGCTGGAAGCTGCCGAGCGGCGCGGTGCTGTCGGCCCGATCGGGCAGGCGTCTCGATATCGAAGCAGAGCAATCGGAACAGAGTGTTCCATTGAATGTATCCGTCGCGCACCAGCCCTGGCCTGTCGCGTTCTCGCCGCACTTTTTGGATCGGCGGCGGCAACACAGCAGCGGCGCCGACTCCGGTGGGTCCACTAGCCCTGCCTCTTGCTAGACTCGGCCGCCGCGCGCCGCGTCAAGCGTCGCGGCAACACCGAGGAGCGGCATGGACCGAAACGATGCCCTGCTGGCCGACTGGCGATCGCGCGCGCTCGCGCTGGAAGCCGAAGTCAAGCGTTGCGTACTCGGCCAGGCGCGCGCGATTCGCCTGGTGAATACTGCCGTATTCGCGCGCGGCCATGTGCTGCTGCAAGGCGACGTGGGCGTGGGCAAGACGACTCTGCTGCGCGCCTTCGCCCAGGTGCTGGGCGGGGCCTTTGCGCGCACCGAAGGCACGGTCGATCTGATGCCCGGCGACCTGGTCTACTACACCTATATCAACGAGCAAGGCCGCCCTGCCGTGGAGCCCGGGCCGCTGATCCGCCACGGCGAAGACCTGGCGATCTTCTTCTTCAACGAAATCAACCGCGCGCGTCCGCAGGTGCACGCTTTACTGCTGCGTGCGATGGCCGAGCGCTGCGTGGCAGCGTTCAACCGCGAATTTCGCTTGCCGCATTTGCTGGTATTCGCCGACCGCAATCGCGTCGAACGCGAAGAGACCTTCGAGATTTCGGCGGCTGCGCGCGACCGGTTCATGTTGGAAGTCGACATCGACACTCCGGCCGACGACGCGCAGCGGCGCGCCTTGATCTTCGATCCGCGCTATCACGACACCGAGCGCCTGGTCGGCGTGCTGCAAGCCGCGATGGTGCAGCACCACGAACTCAATGCGGTGGCCGAGCTCGTGCAGCGCAGCGTGCACACCTCGGATGCGCTGGCGGACTACGCGCTGGCGCTGTGGCGCGCGACGTCCGAGCCGGCGCGGTTCGGCGTGCGCCTATCCGGCGTCGACAGCGCGCAGTTGATGCTTGCCGGCGCCAGCCCGCGCGGCATGAGCCAATTGCTGCGCGCCGCGCGCGTCGCTGCCTGGTTGGAGGGACGAAGCTTTGTCGCGCCGCAGGACCTGCAAGCCGTGTTCCTCGAGACCATCGCGCACCGTCTGTGTTATCAGCCTGTCTACGAATTGCACCGGCAAGAGATCGGCAAACAACTGATGGGCGCGATCGTCGCCGCCGTTGCCGCGCCTTGAGCGCACGAAGCAATCGCGGCCTGCGAATTCGAGACCCCGCATCGAGCCCTGAACTTCAATGCCCAGCGCGATCGCCGAATTTCACTACCGCATCGCGGGTGAGGCGAGCGGCGCGTTCCCAGGGCACCACCGCAGCCGCAGCGGCGACGCCGGCTTCGAGTTCCGCGACCACGCCCCCTTGCACGACGCCCCCGATGCGCGACGCCTCGATCTGCGGCTGAGTTTGCGCGATCCCTTCGGCGGCTGGATCGTGCGCCGATTCAGCCTGCGCAAATCGATACCCGTCGTGCTCGTGGCCGATCTGTCGGCCTCGATGGGCTTCGTCGGCGCGCAGTGCAAACTCGACGTGTTGGCCGACTTCGCGCAGTGCCTGGCGTGGTCGGCGTGGCGCACCGGCGACAGCTTCGGCTTCATCGGCTGCGACGAGCAATTCCGCGCCGATCTGGCCCTGCCGCAGACGCGCCGGCGCGGCGCCGGCATTGCGCTGGCGCAGTCGCTGCG
>JBAQUQ010000233.1:0-2050 GCA_049297615.1 Burkholderiaceae bacterium | reverse complement strand
GTCGTGACGAAGGCCGGCCTGCCCAAGAGCGGCAGCGAGGTCTGATTCCCCGGCGGCACCCGGGGAGCTGCGCAGAGCTGCCCGGGTCGCAGCGATAGCCGTTGGCGGGCCGCCGGGTGGCGGTCCGCGCGCGCGTGGCCGGCTCCAACCGCGCGCTATTTCGGTCTCTGTTTCGAGATCAGGACCGAATTGCCGCACTGCAGCGAGAGAATCGCAACCCACCCACCCAAGGAAAACCCTTGCCATCGCAGGCCCGATCGAGCGGCAGAGTAGCCCCTTGGTCTCAACCACTCAGGAGAAGCTGCAATGGCCCAGGCGAACAAGTTGATCCTCGATTACGTCGTCGAACACGAATCCGAGCGCGCCGATCGGGTGTTCCTGACGCAGCCTCTGGGCGGCGACAAGGTCGCCGACATGACCTGGGCGCAGACCCTCGACGAGGCGCGGCGCATGGCGGCGCACCTGCGCGGCCTGGGTTTCGGGCGCGGCGCGCGGATCGCCATCCTGTCGAAGAACTGCGCCCATTTCATCGTCGCCGAACTCGCGATCTGGCTCGCCGGCTACACGACGGTGGCGATCTTTCCGACCGAGACCGCCGACACCGTGCGCTACGTGCTCGAGCACAGCGAATCGAGCCTGCTCTTCGTGGGCAAGCTCGACTTCTGGGACAAGCAGGAAGGCGGCGTGCCGGGGCACGTGCCGCGCATCGCGCTGCCGCTCGCACCGCCGACGAAATACGAGAAGTGGGACGACATCGTCGCTCGCACCCAGCCGCTCACCGACGCGCCCGACCGCCGCGCCGACGAGCTGGCGATGCTGATCTATACCTCGGGGTCGACCGGCCAGCCCAAGGGCGCGATGGTCGAGTTCAACGCGATCACACGCGCCGCCGAGGGCATCGTGCAGGACGTGAAGGGCCAGACCGGCGGCTTGACCGAAAACCGCATGCTGTCCTACCTGCCGCTCGCGCACAGCTTCGAGCGTTCCTGGGTCGAGGCGGCGGCGCTCGTCTCGGGAACGACGCACCTGTACTTCGCCGAGTCGCTCGAGACCTTCGTGCAGGACCTGAAACGCGCGAAGCCGACGATGTTCATCTCGGTACCGCGCCTGTGGCTCAAGTTCCAGCAGGGCGTCTTCGCCAAGATGCCCGCGGCCAAGCTCGAGCGGCTGCTGGGCATCCCGATCCTCGGGCGCATCGTCGCGCGCAAGGTTCTCGCAGGGTTGGGGCTCGACCAGGTGAAGGTCGCGGGCAGCGGCTCGGCGCCGATCCCGGCCGATCTCATCCGCTGGTACCGGCGCCTGGGTCTGAAGCTGATGGAGGGTTACGGCATGACCGAGGACTCGTCGTATTCGCACACCTCCAAGGACGAGTTCAACGCGCCCGGTTATGTGGGAGTTCCGCTGCCCGGCGTGCAGGTGAAACTCAGCGACCAGGGAGAGATCCTCATCAAGTCGCCCGGCCAGTTCAGCGGCTACTACAAGCAGCCCGAGCTGACGATCGAGTGTTTCACCGAAGACGGCTACTTTCGCACCGGTGACCTGGGCGAACGCAGGCCTGACGGCTTGCTCAAGCTGACCGGCCGCGCGAAGGAACAGTTCAAGACCGCGAAGGGCAAATACGTCGCTCCGGCGCCGATCGAAAACCGCATCAACGCGAACTCGATGATCGAGATGTCGATGGTGTCGGGCGTCGGCCAGCCCGCGGCATACGCCGTCGTCGTTCTCGCGGAGTCATTGCGCCCGCGCGTCGGCGAGCCCACGGTGCGCACCGAGGTCGAGGGCGAACTCGCGCGCTTGCTCGACAACGTGAACCGCGCCGTGGCGGACTACGAACAACTGCGCATGATCGTCGTCGCGCGCGAAGCCTGGTCGATCGAGAACCGCTGCCTCACGCCGACGATGAAGATCCGGCGCAGCGCGATCGAAGCCATGGTCGCGCCGCAAGTCGACGCATGGTTCGCCGGCAAGGGCCCGGTGCTCTGGGCATGAGCCCGAGCCCGGCGCGCGGCCGCGCGCCGGTGCGCATCGTTTGCCTCAGCGACCGCGACCC
>JBAQUQ010000232.1:0-1736 GCA_049297615.1 Burkholderiaceae bacterium | reverse complement strand
GCGCGGCACCAGGTCGTCCACGCTCGAACCCAGCAACTGCGTGACGCTGTAGCCGAGCAATTGCGCGGCCGCCGCATTCGCCAGCACGATCTTGCCGGCGCCGTCGACGAGCAATACGGCGTCGGGGTAGGCGTCGAAGACGGCCCCGAACACCGTCGCGTCGAGTCCCGGTGGAGGCGCGTTGCGGGTCACGGCTGGATCGCGAAACGCTGGGGGCCGTGCGGCCTCAGTGCGCCGCGTCGCCCTGCACGTGCGATACGAGCACATAGCCCGCGCTGCGCACCGACTTGAGGATTTGCGGGTCTTGGGGGTCGATCTCGAGCTTGCGGCGCAGGCGGCCGACCTGGACGTCGACGGTGCGGTCGAAGGGCCCGGCTTTGCGGCCGCGCGTGCTCTCGAGCAGGAAGTCGCGCGACAGCACGCGCCCCGGGTGCTGCACGAAGACGCTGAGCAGGTCGAATTCGCCACTCGTCAAGGCGACCTCGACGCCGTCGGCGCTGAGCAGGACGCGCGCGCGCCGATCGAGCAGCCAGCCGGCGAAGCGGAACGACTCGCCGTTGTCGGCGGGCGCGGCACTGCCCTTTGCGGCGCCGCTCGCGCCATGGCTCGGGCCTTGATTCGCTGCGGCCGATCCTGGGCCGAGGGGCATGGCCCCCGAGGCCGGCGCGTCGCCGCGGGTGCGCCGCAGCACGGCTTTGACGCGCGCCAGAAGTTCACGCAGGTCGAAGGGTTTGGTCACGTAGTCGTCGGCGCCGATTTCCAGGCCGACGACTTTGTCGACCGCGTCGCCGCGCCCGCTGACGATCACCAGGCCGCAGTTCCAGCGTTCGCGCAAGTGCCGCGCGATCGCGAAGCCGTCTTCGCCGGGCAGCCCCAGGTCGAGCAGCACCAGATCGGGCGCATCCAGCGCCATCAGGTCCATCAGGGCGGCACCGGCGTGGCGCTGCGACACCCGAAAGCCGTTGCTGCCCAGATAGGTGGCGAGCAGCTGGGTGATGTCGGGCTCGTCGTCGAGGATGGCGATGTGGTGCTGCGTCACGCGGTCGGGCCCATGAGGTCGGAGCGGGAATCCGCCCGATCCGCCAGCGTTTATACCGCGAACCCGGTCGGCCGGCCGGATGCCCGGCGCACGGCGTGGGATTGCGTGAGGCCGAGCCTCACAAGGAAACGCCGGGCCGCGTTCCTTGACCCCAAGGCGGCGGCCTGGAGGCGCTCAGTGCGACATCAGCACCGGAACCGTCATCGCCTGCAGGACGCTGCGCGACGCGCCGCCCAGGGCCCATTCGCGCGCCCGGCTGTGGCCATAGCAGCCCATCACGAGCAGGTCGGCACCGAGATCGGCGGCGCGCGACAGCAGCAGCTCGCCGACCTCGCTCGGGTTCGCCGCGTCGCGGTGCAGAACCGCAGTGACGCCGTGGCGGCGCAGGCTCGCTTCGACGTCCGGGGCGGGGCCTTGCATGGCATCGCTGCCCGGTTCGCCCCAGACAGCCACATGCACTTTCTGCGCACGCCTCAGGAAGGGCATGGCAGCGCTCAGCGCGCGCGCCGCTTCGCGGGTCGGCTTCCACGCGACCAGGACGACGCGGCCGATCGGCTCGCCCTTGTAGATCGAGGGGATCAGCAGGGCCGGCTTGCCACTGGCGAACAGCACCGATTCATTGAAATCGGGCGTCACGCCGGCGGGCGCTTCGCCCGGCTCGGCGCGCTGGCCGAGCACCAGCAGATCGGCCACGAGC
>JBAQUQ010000231.1:0-3714 GCA_049297615.1 Burkholderiaceae bacterium | reverse complement strand
GGCCCAAGCGAAGGGCCCGACGGACGCGTGAGTCCGCCGGGCTGCCGAGGTCGGTCCAGGGTGGGCGGCTGGTCTGCGACGTTCGCGCGCCTCAGGACGGGCGGCAGGCAGCGCTGCTGGCGCAACGCATATAGGCCAGAACCTTGGGCACGTAGGCCATGGTTTCGGGGTACGCGGGGATGCGGTTGCCGGCGCGCATCACGGCGCCGTGGCCGGCGTTGTATCCGGCCAGGGCCAACTCCATATTGTTGTCGAAGAGTTTGAGCAAGAACTTGAGGTAGTTGGCGCCGGCCAATACGTTGTCGCGCTGGTTGTACGGGTCGGGTGCGCCGAAACGCAATGCGGTTTCGGGCATCAGCTGCATGAGGCCGACCGCGCCGCGCGGCGACAGCGCGTCGCCGTTGTAGCGTGATTCAGTGGCGATCACGGCGTGCAGCAGGGCTGGAGGGATCTTCACTTCGGCGGCGACTTCATTGATCAGTTTGCGCAGCTCCAGGGGGGCATCGGGCAGTTTCAGGACCGCGTCTTTGGCGAGGATCACGGGGCCGCGCGCCATGGTGGCGCTGCGGCCGCTCGCGACCAGCATGGTCGGCGCGGGAGCGTCGCAGGGACTGTAGGTTGCAAGCCAGGCATCGGCCTCGGGCAGCTCTGCAGGACCGGGGTCTGTGATGCCGAGCCCGCTGGCTGCGGGACCATGCACCAGGGTCAGTGCGGCGAGCAACAGCAGCGTCGCCACCAGGCCTGCCGCCACGCCGAGGGCCTGGCGCGAGACCGGCCGGCTGGGGCGTGCGGTGGTGCGTCGAATCGGGGGTTTCGTGTGGGCTGATTTCATGTCCAGAGTAGGCCTGCGGCGTCCCCAGACCGGGAATACCGCGCCTGGGGGGAGGATTCGTCGCCAATGTGCTGAATCGCACGCGCAGGCGGCGGATCGGCTGTTACGTATCGCAACTTCGTCGCCGCACCGCCGAACGACCCGAAGCGCGGCAGGTTCGGCCTTCAAGCCTTGAGGAAGTGCTCGCGGCTTTCCAGCCAGCGCGCCACATGGCGTCGCGCCGCCTCGACGTGACGGTCCAGCAAGCGCTGCGCCGCATGCCGTGCGTGATGCAGCAAAGCTTCGTCGAGCGCGATATCGGCGAACCTGAGCAGGCTGGCTCCCGACTGGCGCGAACCCAAGAACTCGCCGGGCCCGCGAATCTCGAGGTCGCGCCGGGCGATCTCGAAGCCGTCTTGCGTTTCCAGCATCGCCTTCAAGCGCGCCTTGCCGCTGTCGGACAAAGCCTCGCCATACAGGAGCACGCAGGTGCTGGCGACGCTGCCCCGGCCGACGCGGCCGCGCAATTGGTGCAGCTGCGACAGGCCGAAGCGCTCGGCGTGTTCGACGACCATCAGGGACGCGTTGGGCACGTCCACGCCGACCTCGATCACCGTGGTGGCCACCAGGACGGCCAATTGGCCGGCCGCGAACTGGGCCATCACGGCCGCTTTCTGTGCGGCTGACAGGCGACCGTGCAGCAGGCCGACACTCTGGCCGGGCAGCGCACTGCTCAATAACAGGTGTGTCGCCGTCGCGTTCTGCAGGTCGAGCATTTCCGACTCTTCGACCAGTGGACAGACCCAATAGATTTGCCGCCCCAGCTCAGCCTGGTCGCGAATGCGTGCGATCACCTCGAGGCGGCGCGTGTCGGCGAACAGGCGTGTCTGCACCGGCAGGCGGCCGGGCGGCAGCGCGTCGATGGTGCTGATGTCCAGGTCGGCGAACAAGGCCATCGCCAGGGTTCGCGGGATCGGCGTCGCGCTCATCATCAGCGTATGCGGCTCCAGGTCTTGTGCCTCGAGCTTGGCACGCAGCGCCAGGCGCTGCTGCACGCCGAAGCGGTGCTGCTCGTCGATGATGGCCAGGCCGAGCCGGGCGAACTCGACCTGTTCCTGAATCACGGCGTGTGTTCCCACGACGAGCGCGGCCTCGCCCGAAGCCACGCGTGCCAGCATCGCGTCGCGCGCGCGCCCCTTTCGGCTGCCGGTCAGCCAGGCGACCTCGACGCCCAGAGGCGTCAACCAGCCGACCAGCTTGCGCAGGTGCTGCTCGGCGAGGATCTCGGTGGGTGCCATCAGCGCACACTGCCAACCGGATTGAATCGCCGTGGCCGCCGCCAGGGCGGCGACCACGGTCTTGCCCGAGCCGACGTCGCCCTGCAGCAGGCGGTGCATGGGCACTTCGCGGCGCAGGTCCTGACCGATCTCGCCCAGCACTCGCCGCTGCGCCGGGGTGAGGGCGAAGGGCAGTGCCGCGAGCAGGCTTTGGACCAGCCGCTGCGGCGTGCCCGGCCCTGCTCGCCCCGTATCGCCGGAGCGCCCGAAGGCCGGGGCGCGCTGGCGCGCTCGCTCGCGCTTGGCTTGCAATTGCGAGAGCTGCTGGGCCAGGAGTTCCTCGAACTTGAGGCGCTGCCACGCCGGATGGTTGCGGTCCTGCAGGGTCGCCAGGCTGGTTTGCGGATCGGGGTGGTGCAGGAAGTTCAAGGCCTCGCGCAACCCCATCAGGCCGGTGGGCAGGATCGCGGCGGGCAACAATTCGTCGAGGTCGGCACGCGCCAGCGCCGCGGCAACCGCCTTGCGCAGATAGGCCTGGGGCAGTTGCGCGCTGCTCGGATAGACCGGCGTGAGAGCGCTCGCCAAAGGCGTATCGGTGTCGACGCGTTTGAAGCTCGGATGGACCATCTCCAGGCCGAAAAATCCGCCGCGCGCCTCGCCGCGCACGCGCACGCGCTGGCCGGCGGCGAACGACCTCTGGGTCGACGCATAGAAGTGCAGGAAGCGCAGCACCAGGTCGTGCGAACCGTCGTGAATGCGCACGACCAGCTGGCGCCGCGCGCGCACCTGGACCTGGCAGTCGCGCACGACACCTTCCACCTGGGCGACGCTGCCGTCGCGCAACTGGGAAATCGGCACGATGCGCGTTTCATCCTCGTAGCGAAGCGGCAGGTGCAGAGCCAGGTCGATGTCGCGCAGCAGACCTAGTTTTTCAAGGGCACGCTGCGGACCTGATGGCTGGCCGGGCTTGGCGGCTGCGGCACGAGTGGGCATGGGAGAATTCTGCCGGTTCGCTCGATGACCTCGCCCTACACCCTCGACGATTTCGACTACGCCCTGCCGCCCGAGCTGATCGCCCAGCAACCGGCGGCGCAGCGCAGTGCCTCGAAATTGCTCGATGCACGCGGCGCCACGCCACGGGATCGGGTGTTTCACGAATTGCCTGCCTTGCTTCGTGCAGGCGATCTGCTCGTCTTCAACGACACGCGCGTCATCAAGGCGCGCCTGCTCGGTGTGAAGTCCAGCGGCGGCGCCGTCGAGGCCCTGGTCGAGCGCGTGTTGCCGCAGCACGAGGTGCTCGCCCAGCTGCGTGCCAGCAAGGCGCCGCGCGCGGGCAGCATGCTGCGCTTCGAGGGCGCGTTTGACGCCGAAGTGCTGGGGCGCGCGCCCGAGGCAATGCTCTATCGCTTGCGCTTGCCCGACGATCCGCTGTCGCTGCTCGAGCGCCACGGCCGGGTGCCGCTGCCGCCCTATATCGGCCATGCAGCAGGCACGGACGATGAAAGCCGCTACCAGACGGTGTTCGCCAAGAGGCCCGGCGCGGTGGCGGCGCCGACCGCGGCCTTGCACTTCGATGGGCCCCTGCTGCGGGCCCTGGCCGAGCAGGACGTCGCGACGGCCTATGTG
>JBAQUQ010000230.1:0-2452 GCA_049297615.1 Burkholderiaceae bacterium | reverse complement strand
GGGCAGCGCGATCGCCGTGGCGGCGGACGGGCTCGCCCAGGGCGCGGATCGCCTGTTGCGGCACGGCGACCGGGTCGGATTCGGCAAGCGCCATCTCGACGTGCGCGCCACCCCCGGCCACACGAATGGCTGCCTGACCTATGTGCTCGATGACCTGAGCCGCGCATTCACCGGCGATTGCCTGCTCATCCGCGGCTGCGGCCGCACCGATTTCCAGCAAGGCGACGCCAAGCGCATGTACGCCTCGGTGCACCAGCGCATCTTCACCTTGCCGCAGGCCTGTTTGCTCTATCCGGCGCACGATTACGCCGGCCTTACCGTCACCAGCGTCGGCGAGGAGCGGCGCTTCAACCCGCGGCTTGGCGGCGAGATCGGCGAAGAAGATTTCGCCGGCTATATGCACCACCTCGGCCTGCCGCACCCGAAACACATCGACGTCGCGGTGCCGGCGAACCTGCGCTGCGGCGAGCCGGCCGCCGGCCTGGCGCCACGCCCCGAGCCACGCTGGGCACAGCTGCGCCTCACCTTCAGCGGCATCTGGGAGATCGAGCCGCGCGAGCTCGCCGACGTGGCAGCGCGCGTCCAGGTGCTCGACGTTCGCGAACCTGCCGAGTTCGACGGCCCGCTGGGTCGCATCGCGAACGCGAAGTCGATCCCGCTGGGCGAGCTCGGCACGCGTTACACCGAACTCGCCAAGGACGCTCCGGTGGTCGCGGTGTGCCGATCCGGGGCACGCTCGGCGCGCGCCGTGGCGCTGTTGAACAAATGCGGTTTCGCAGACGCCGCCAACCTCGCCGGGGGCATGCTTCGCTGGCGTGTCGACGGCGGACAAACCGTGGGAGGCGCCGACTGAGCGCCGGCCGCAAGCCGAATCCGACGCTGAGCGCGTCATGCATGCCCGAACCCTCGCGAATTGGCCGCTGGCCTTGCTCGCCGGAGCGCTGCCCCTGGTGGGCACCCTGATCGCTTATCCCTTGTCGGTGCAGCTCGGCCTGGTCGAAGCTTGCAACCCTTTCTTCGAAGGCTGCGTGTCGATCAGCCGTGCGGCGCGCCACGGCCTGCCGAATCACTTGTTCCGCGCCCTGCTGCTGCCCGCGGCGGCTCTGCAGGCCCTGGTGTGGCTGCTGTGCAGGGTCTGGCTGGACCCAGGCGATGCCGCGCCGACGCGCCCTGCCCTGCGGGCCCTGCCGTGGATAGGCCTGACGGCCGCGTCCTTCCTCGTGCTCTACGGCAGCTTTCTCGGCACCGAAGGCGATGCCTACCGCTGGATGCGGCGCTACGGCGTCGTCGTTTATTTCGGCGCGACTTGCCTGGCGATGCTGATCACGACCGGCGCATTGCAGACGAGCCGCTGGCGCGCGCACCCGCTCGTGCGCGCCCTGCTCGCCCTGTGCGTGGCCCTGCCCTTGCTCGGCCTGATCAATGCCCTGGTTCCGCTCTTCCTCGCCGGCGCGGGGCTGCGCGATGCGCTGCAGAACGTCACGGAATGGTGGGCCGGCCTGGTCTTCACGCTGTTCTTCTTCGCCCTGGCCTGGCTGTGGCGTGCCACACGCTTCGAGCTGCGGGCGTGACAGCGCTCCCAGGCCGGCGCCCGAACCGCGTGGCGCAACAGCGTATCCTCGCGGCCTTCGCAACCCACTGATTTCGACCTATGCAAGCCGCCGCACCGACTCGGGACGAAGCAGGACGCCTGGCGCTGCTGCGCCGCATCGGCATCCTGGACAGCGCGGGCGAAGATGCTTTCGATGGCCTGGTCGAATGCGCCTCACGGATGCTCGACATGCCCATCGCCCTGGTCAGCCTGGTCGACGAGCAGCGCCAGTGGTTCAAGGCCGCAGTCGGCCTGGCGACGCGCGAGACGCCGCGCGAGTTCGCGTTCTCCGCCCATGCGATCCACTGCAACGAACTGTTCGAGGTCGAGGACGCGAGCCTGGACCCGCGCTTCGCCGACAACCCGCTCGTCACGGGCGAACCGAAGATCCGCTTCTATGCCGGCCAGCCGCTCGCCGTGGACAGCGTCAACCTCGGCACCCTGTGCGTCATCGACACCCGGCCGCGCCGCCTCGACGAGGGCCAAAGGCGAAGCCTGAAGCGGCTCGCCGCGGTGGCCGCCGAATTGCTGGCCAGCCGCCAGCGTTTGACCGACCTGTACGACGAGAAACAACGCCTGCTCGATTTCGCGCGCGCTGCGGGCGACTGGTGGTGGGAGACCGACGCCGAGCTGCACTACACCTTCGTTTCGTCGGGAATCGGCGCGGCCATCGGGCTGGCCCCGGCTGACCTGGTCGGGCGGGCGCTGACCGGAGCGGCCCTGCTCGACGAGACTGGCCAGCCGCGCGCCGGCGCCTGGCAGGAGCTTCTCGAACAGCGCAGCGCCTTCAGCGGCGCGGTGACCGAGCAGCGCATCGGCGACCGTCTGGTGCATGTGTCGCACAGCGCCGCGCCGCTGTGG
>JBAQUQ010000229.1:0-21261 GCA_049297615.1 Burkholderiaceae bacterium | reverse complement strand
GCGCGGCACGGCCGTTGGCCGCGCCGGGCGCGACGCCGCTTGCGGTGCGCGACCCGGCGGCGCTGTGGAAGGTGGGTGTGGCGATGTCGGTGGTGTTCAACCTGCTGCTGATCTATTGGCTGCTGTTCTTGCCGCGCTGACCTGTCCGGCTCACTTCGCTCTTGCATACCGAGCCGCAGGCTCGTGCGAAGCGATGCGCGCACGCCCGCCGCGCTCGGCCCAGGTCCGCGTCCAGCGAATCTGCATCACGCGCATCACGCCCAACATCGCCAGCGCGAGCACGGCGAAGAGCACGAAACCCCAAGCAAAGCTCCCGGAGTATTGTTTGGACAGACCCATGGCATTGGGCACCAGGCCACCACCGAGTGCGCCGATCTCGCCGATCATCGAGCCCGCCACGGCGGTGGTGCTGGGCCAGCGCAGCGGCACGAGCTGGAACAGCGCGCCATTTCCTGCGCCGAGCGCGGCGAAACTGAACATCAAGAGCAGGGTGGTCAAGGCCAAGGAACCCGATGCGAGCGGCACCACAAGCAAACTCGCCGCGACGCTCAGGAGCACGAGGGTCAATGTGTTCACCCCGCCCCAGCGGTCCGAGATCCAGCCGCCTGCGATACGCACCGCTGCCGCCATGAAGGCGGCGAGCATGGTCAGTTGTCCGGCCTGCACCTTGCTCACGCCGAATTGCTCGTGGTAGTAAGTGGGCAGAAATGTCGTCAGGCCGATGAAGCCGCCGAAGGTGACTCCGTAGATCAGGCTGAAGGCCCAACCGTCTTTTTCGAACAAACAAGCAGTGTGCTCGCGCAACGTGGCGGCGCCGTCGACGTCCGGGGGCTCTTTGGCCAAGACGATCATCACGATCATCGGCAGCATGATCGACAGCGCCGCGACGCCGTACACCGCCTGCCAGCCGAGCCACTGTGCCAAGGGCGGCGCCACCAGCACCGACACGGCCGTGCCCACATTGCCCGCGCCGACGATGCCCATCGCCAGGCCCTTGTGTTGCGGCGGGAACCAGCCCGAGCCGAGCGACAGCGCGACGCCGAAACTGGCCCCGGCGATTCCCAGCAAGACGCCCATGGCGAGCAGGGTGTCGAAACTGTCGACGAAGAAAAAGCCGAACAGCAAGGCCACGACGATCAGGGCCATTTCAACCAGGGTTGCGCGCTGGCGGCCGATGTATTGCGCCAGAACGCCCAGCGGAAAGCGCATCAGGGCCCCGGCAAAAATCGGGATCGACAGCATCAAGCCCTTTTGCGACGGTGTCATCGGGAAGGTCTCGCCGATGAACGGCGCCATCGCGCCGTTGAGCACCCAGATGCAGCAGGAGAAAGAGAAGTACAGAAACGCGGCGAACAGCGTCGGGGCGTGCCCCGACTGGAGAAACGTTCTTAAGCGCGACATTTGAATCCCGAGGCTGGGGCGCGGTGCAAGAATGCGGGGCGGTCGCCCTGGGTCTGTCCAAGCGAATATCGTGCCATCGCCTTGGCGATCCATGCCCCGGCTTTGGGAGCCGGGCGCCCGGTTATCATCGCGCCTGCCGCCGGCAACGGGGGCAAAGCCAGTCCGGCTTGTTCTCGAAACACAGTGCCGATGCAGCAGGACCCATGGCCGAATTGACGTTGGTTTCGTCGAGCGAATCGACGCAAGCTGCGCGCACGCTGTTGGTAGCAACAGGTGCCGACGGCGCGGCGCTGGGCGGCGTCTTGCTCGATATGCTGGCGCGCGCCGACGCGGCGATCGCCGTCAAAGACGCCGACAGCGGCCGCTACGTGCACGCCAGCGCCCGTTACGCTGCATTGTTCGGCTGCACGCCACAAGCCATGCTCGGCCGGCAAGACGCCGAACTCATGGAGCCGATCGAGGCCAGCGCCATGCGCACCGGCGAACAGGCCGCACTCACCCAGACCTTGCCCACGCTCAGCGAGCAAAGGCTCGAGCGCGACGGTCAGCGGCGCGAATTCTCAGTCACGCGAATCATGCTCGAGCGCGCCGAAGCTGCCTCGCCGCGCTGCCTGTGTTCGATGTGGATCGAGCTGAGTGCGGCGCGCCAGCGCGAGACCCAGTTGCGCCTGGCCCTGGTGCAGATCGAGCAGCAGCAGCGCGCCCTGGAGGCCCTGCGCCGCGAATCCCAGGACGCCGCCATGCACGACTCGGCGGGTGGTGTCTACCAATTGGCGACTTTCGCCGATCAGCTGCGCCGCGAAGTCGATTTGTCGTCGCGCGAAAGCCGCCAGTTTTCCTTGGTCTCGATCGCCCTGGACCCCACGAGCGAAAGCGTCGCCCAATACGGGGCGCGGGCGCACGACCGCATTCTCGAATCGCTGGGCAGCCTGATCCGCAGCAACACCCGGGCGATGGATTCGTCGTGCCGCCTGGGTGTTGACCGTTTCGCCGTGCTGCTGTCCGGTGTCGGGCTGGCCACAGCCCATTCGCGCATGGAAGGGCTGCGCCGCCAGTGCGCCACGCAGATCGTCGTTCTCGACGGTCGAGACCTCGGCTTCACGGTGGCGATGGGGGTGGCGAGTTTCCCGCACACGGCGGGTTCACGCGAAGAGCTCTTGCTCGCGGCTGATTCGGCGCTCGCCGAAGCGCGCCGCCGCGGCGGCAACTACGTTGCGTTGGCCGGGATTCGCTTCGAGCCGGCCTGAGTCCCTGAAGCAGTGCCATGGTTGTTGCGCTGCGCCGCCGTGAACTGGTACGCCGATGCCTCGCTGTATCTGCGCTTTTCGCCGGTGCGCGCATGGCATACGCCCAGCAGGCAACGGCGACTGTCCAGGCCCCGAACAAGCGCTGGTACGAGGCCGCCGCAGCCATGAAACGCCGCGCCGAGTCCTGGGGCGATCAAGCCTACGGAGCGGTGCTGGTTCGAGACGATCAAGTGATCGGCGAAGGACCGAGCCGTGTCATCAAACTCAGCGACTCGAGCGCCCATGCGGAACGCGAGGCGATTCGGGACGCCCAGCGGCGCCTGCAAGCCACGATGCTCGAGGGCAGCATCCTGTACTCCACGTCTCGCCCGTGCGCCTTGTGCGAGTCGGCCGCAGCGGCGGTGGGCGTGAGGCGCATGTACTTCGGTGAAAGCCTGCACGATGCTGGCACGCCGAAACCCTAGGAGCCTGTCAGGCTCGACCCAGGGCCCGACAGGCGCCTAGTGGGAAGCAACTCGGTCCATCGGGTCGACGAAGCCTCGGGCTTCTTCGCCAGCCTGCCCCTGCTCAGGAGTGCGCACGACACCTTTGACGAGGCGCTGTACTTCGCTGCACCCGACGACTGGGCCTTGGTTGTCACCGACATCGTCGACTCGACGCTCGCGATTGCCCAGGGGCGCCACAAGACCGTCAATTTTGTCGCCGCGATGGCCATCGCAGCCTTGAAGAACCTCTGTGCTGCGGAGTTGATTCCGTTCTTGTTCGGGGGTGACGGAGCGGTGATCATGGTGCCGCCGCGCCATGCGCAGGCGGCGCGCCGTGAACTGGCGCGGGTGCGCGGCCTTGCGGCGCGCGAATTCGCACTGCAGTTGCGCGTCGGACTGGCCGCAGTGGCAGAGCTGCGCCGCCATGGCAGCGATGTGCGCGTCGGCCGCTTCGAGCCCTCGCCCGGCAACACCTTCGGCGTCTTCCTCGGCGGTGGCGTCGACCAGCTCGAAGCCGCCGTGAGGGGACGCGGCGCCGCGGAGCTGATTGCCAGCGCTGCCATTGCGCAATCTTTGGACGACGGCGCGCCGACGGATCTGTCGGGCCTGTCGTGCCGCTGGGACGAACTGCGCTCCACACGCGGCAAGATCGTCACCCTCATCGTGCACGGTGCGTCCGACCCGGGCGAGATCTATGCCGAGGTCATGCGGCTCGCCGGGCAGGACGGCGACCCCCGGCCGGTTCGCCTGGACACGCTGCGCACGCGCTGGCCACCCAAGGGCTTTGTGCTGGAGGCGCGCGCGCGCCGGCGCGGTGGCTCGCTCGCCTTGTCGGTTCTGAGGGTACTGGGCGACTCCTTGGTGGCCTGGCTCGTGTTCGCGCTCGCTCGCCCGATTCCCGGCTTCGACCCGCAACGCTATCGACGCGAAATCACCACCAATACCGATTTCTGCAAGCATGATCAAACCCTGTGTCTTGTCATCGATTGCCCCATGGCTGCCATCGATCGCATCGAGGAATACGTGCACAGCTGCGCAGCCGGGAAATCGATCAGGTTCGGCATGGACATTGCCGACACCGCCCTGATGACCTGTCTCGTCACGTCGAGCGCCAACAGCCTGCATGTGCACTTTGTCGATGGCGGCGGGGGCGGCTACACGAGTGCCGCGAAGAACCTCAAGGCGGCTGCTGCGCAGAGCTCGGCATGACGATGCCATGCGGGCTCGCAGCGTCCAGGCGCGACAAGGTCCCGGCGCGCACTGTGCCGCATAGTCCAGAACAGTTGGCGTCGATGGCCGTTCTGGCTCCCGGTGACGAACTGGGTGAAGCCCGCCAGGGTCACACCGGCCGGCGCGGCGGTGCTTGCGCCTTGCCCCAGGGTCCTACTGCACAGCCGGCGTGTCGTTGATGATCTCGGCGTAGTTGAACATCGGCAGCGGCGGAGGGAGCTTCAGCTTTTCCGCGGCGCTCATGCGGATCTGGTAGGAAAAGCGCTTCAGCGTCTCGATCGGTATCGACCCGGGCGACTGCTTGCCCACCAGGATCTGCTCGGCCTTGTGTGCCGTGAACTGCCCCACGCTGTAGTAGCGGCCGACGAGGCCCGAGAGTGCGCCGGCCTGCATCAGCTGCTCGGTCGAGGCAAAGGTCGGCAAACCCACCTCCATCGCCGTGGGGATGATGACGTCCTGCGCCAGCGTGCCGAGAAAGCTGTCGGGCGGCAGGTACAGCCATTGCGCCTTGCCTTCCTTGAGTTCGCGCACCAGGTCGGCGGCACCCTCGGCACTCACTTTGCGACTGGCATCCAGGCGGAAGGTGCGCTCGACGGTGTCGAATTTGCGCTCGCGGCCGATCTTGCGAATTTCCTCGAGCACGACGACCGAGTTCTTTTCGGTCGGCGTGTACAGCACGCCCAGCGTCTGGAACGGACGGTAGGCCGCCATCGCCTGGATCTGCGCCGCCACCGGAGCGACGTGCACGACGCCGGTCACGTTGCGCCGCGAGCTGTCGCGTTCCTGCACGATCTTGGCCAGGGTCGGCGCCGCCACCAAGGTGAACACGACCGGTATCTCGTTGATGAACTGGGCGGGGTTGGGGGCGTCGTGCGGGCCGACCACGCCGAGTGTGACCGAGGTGCCCCAGGTGTAGATCAGGTCGGGACGGGTTGCGCGAATCTCGTCGAGGAAACCGGGCATGCGCGTCGCATCGCGGTTCAAGTCCCGATACGTGATCTGGACCGGGATTTTGCGCGACGCGAAATACTCCTCGAAGCCTTTCTCGACATCCGTCATGCCGCGAAACGTGATCGCGTAGATGCGAAACGGTTTTCCCGCGGCGCGCCGCGCCGAACTCGGGTGCTCCTGGGCGTGCGCCCCTGTCATTGCGAACGAGGGCAGGGCAGTGGCCAGGGCGCCGGCGAGCCAGGTGCGCCGCGAAGGGTGGTTCAGCATGGATTACTCCTCAGGTTTAAGAATCAGGCGGTGGCAAGTGCCGGGTCGGGTGAACGGCGGGTGGCCACCACGAAGAGCGCGCCACACAGCAAAACGAGCGCCCCCGTCACGACAAAACTGTTGCGGTAGCCCAGAGTCAACACGGCGACGCCGGCGAGCAATGGGCCGGCTGCATTGCCCAGCCGTTCGAGCAGGCGATAGACGCCGTAGACGGCCGATTCGCCCATCGCGGCCACTTCCGATTCGCAGTGCTCGCGCACGAGCGCGCTTTGCGCGGCGATCGACAGCGACTGGCCGACGCCGACCAGGAACACGGCGCCGAACACCCAGCCGACGCTGCCGCCGAGCCACAGCAACAAGCCGCCGAGCCCCGAAATCAGCAAGCCCGCGCCGACCAATCCCTCCATGCGATCGCGCGACGTGGCCATCGAAGCGGCGATCGGCGAGAACACGACCATGATCACGGCATAGGTCATCAGGATGCGACCGACCACCGACTGCGAGCTGCCGATCGACAGCACATAGAGCGGCACGAGGTAGAAACACATGCCGGTGAGCAGGATCTTCGCGGGAATAGCCGCCAGCCCGGTGACCGTCATGAAGCGCTTGTTGACGAGCAATGTGCCGATCTCGCGCAGACGCGGTGCGCGCGACAGCGCACGTTGCGGGTCACTCGGGCCGGGGCCGGGCAGGAGCTGGATCGCCGCGATCGAGCCCAACGCCAGCAGGGCGGAGACACCCAGGGTCAGGCGGGCGCCGATGTTGTCAGCCAGGATGCCGCCGATCGACGGGCCGCACACCGTGGCCACCATGATCGCGCCGACGAACAGCGCAAAGCTGCGCGCCCGATTCGTCGTCGTCGCGTGTTCGAGTACATGAGCCTGGCCGGCGACGAAAACCATCGCGTAACCCAGCGCACACACTGAACGCCAGACCAGCAGGTCGAGCACGCTGCTCGAAAAAGCGGTTGCCGCAAATCCGAATGCGGCGATGCTCGCGCCGACGAGCATCGTATGGCGATGCCCGACGCGTTCGCTGTAGGCGCCGAGAAAGGGTTGGCCGATGGCGACGATCAGCATGAACAGCGCGATCGGCAGGCCGACGACGATTTCCGGCGACAGCCAGGGAATCGGGACCAGCAGACTCTTGATGTAGCCGGGCAGGAACGGCCGCGTCAGTTCCTCGGCGAGGATGAAGATGAACAAGGGTGCCCGCACTTTGGCGAGCAGGCCGTCGTCGGCGCGCACCGATGCGCTGTCGGCGCCGAATCTGTAGCGCTTGGCGAGCGCCTGCAAACCGTCGTGCGCGGCACTCAGCCCGGGTGGGCGTTCGTGCGCCGGGCCCCTGCGCCCCGCGTCGATGTCGCGCGCCAGCGCCTCATAGGCCGAGTTGACACGTGCCCGCACCTTGTCGAGCAATTTGAGGACGGCGCCGAATGCCATGTCGGGGTCACGCGCGCGTGCCGCGCTGAAGTCGCCGCCCGCACCGCGCTCGATCGTGTCGCCCAGCGTCCTGAGCGCCGCTTCGAGCTTGGTGCCGGCCATGAAATTGAGCAGCTCCAAGGTGAAGAACAGCGCGACGACGAGCACGACGAGCACGTCGAACAGCATGTCCAGGATGATCTTGTCGACGAAGTCGACGCCCACGCCGATATGCATCATGCCGACCTTGTCCAGCAGCGTGACGATCGGCATCGACACCACGTACTGGTCGCCCACGCGGACTGCCGGCGGCCATTGGTCGGGGGTCGACATGGCGGCCAGCACCTCGGGTTTGCGGAAGTGCTCTTCGGCGCCCTCGGGGGCGGTAAACCGCTGATACAACACGGTACCCTGGGTGTCGGTGACGGCGACGTAGGAAATGTCGGGGATCGAGCCCTTCAGCTCGTCGAAGGTCTGTTCAACGCCGTACATCTCGCGAAAGGCGATCCTGTGCTCCATGGCCTTGAGCACGAGGCCGCGCGCCGAGGCCCCGCCGCTGGCGACCTTCTTCGCCATTTCGGGGGCCAGAGCGCGCTCGAAAGCGCGGTGCGAAAGGTAGGCACTGGCCGCCAGTGCCAGCACGACGACGAACATCAATACGCCCGCCAGGCGCAGGTAGATGCCGCGCAGATAGTTCTGGCTCATCGTTTTGCTCCCTGTTCCAGGTTGCCGCGCAGCAAGGCGATCTGCGCTTCCACGTCACGAACGCATTCGAAAAAGCGCCGCAGCGCGCGGCCGAACGGCCCCTTGCGGACCGATTCCGTCGGGCGCAGCGGATCGCCTGAGCGAAGTGCAGCTTCGACGGCGGCGAAGTCGCGGGCCAGGTAGTGCATTACCGTCAACAAGGCCGCTGAGGACAAGACCGCCGCGGCAATGAACACGCCCAAGGTGGACAGGGCCAACTCGCGCGCCACGGCGCTGGTCGTGGCTTTCACTTGCTCGTCCGAATAGCGCAGTGCCAGGTAACCGAGCGCGAGCCCGAAGCTGTTGCGGATCGCAATTCCCGCTGCCGATTCGGTGCCGTCCTTGACGAACCAGTCATTCGGCGCTGCCTCGCGCGCTGCGGCGAGCCAGGCTGTGGGCACATTGCGCGTTGCGCGCAGCCGGTCCGTGCTGTACAGCGGCTTGCCTTCGGTGTCGAACACTTCAATGCTGAGGATCAGATCGTCGGTCGCACGTTCGCGCTCCAGCGTGCCGGGCAAGGTGCCGAGGTCGCCGAATTGCAGGCCCAACGCCAGGGACGACTGGATGCTGTTCTCGATCGACGACCCGGTCACGACCAGGCGTTCCTTGATGATGCGTTCGGCATTGCTGCGGTATTTGAAGAAGTTCAATAGGCCCGCCATGCCGACGGCGAACAGGCACACCAGCACCGCCACCATGATCATCTGAGGTCTTGTCGTATTCATGCGCGTCACTCCACGGCCGAACTGAAGGGGACGCCGGCCGACCCATCGCATTTCGGCGCGCGGGCTGCGGACTTGATCGCGTTTTGCGGCCCGGATTCGCCACATGCGCCAGCAAAGCGTGAACAAATCGGCTCAAGGGCGACTTGGTGCTGCCGATACATGGCGAGTCAAGCGCTCGGCAAGCCTCGTCATCGATAAGGGCGGCCGAGGCGCGCCCAGCCATCGAATCGAACAGGGGTGCTCGTGGGAACTTCAATGCCAACGCGGGCGCCAGCCCCAACCCGATCGGCCTCTGGTGGGGTGCAACAAACAACGCACGGGACGCGCGACCAGGGCAGCGTATGAGATCGAACGTGAACACCATCACGATCGCCCGCGACGATGCGGCCGGCGACACGGTCCCTGCCGCGCTGTTCGACCTGGCGTGGGAGCCGCCGGCGCCGGGGCGCAGGCGCGTGATGACGAATTGGAACGACTACATCGCGGTGGCGAGCCAGGTGGTCGGGCGCTTTCACGGCCAATACCGTATCGGCCACTTCGACTATCACCACCCGGCTCGGCTGCAGCCCGCGACCGTTCGGCGTTTGAAGCGCCCCTACAAAGTCAGCGTGGCCTATGCCGAATGGGGCGCGCCGCAGGCGCCCCTGGTGATCTGTTGCGGCGGCGTGGCCAGCGTGGCGATGCGTTTCAACTACCTTGCCTCGGACCTGGATAACTCGTTCCGGCTCGTCTGCATGGACTGGGTAGGGCGCGGCCGCTCCGGCTGGTTGGCCGCGCAGGGCGACTACTCGCTGGCGACCTATGCGGAGCAATTGCGCCAGGTGATCGAGCACCTTGGGGGTGGTCCGGTCACGGTGCTCGGCTCGTCGCTGGGCGGCAGCGCCGCGATCGAAGTCGCCGCGCGCCACCCCCAGCTCATCGACCGCCTCATCCTCAATGACGTCGGCCCGCATATCGCCGCGCGGCGCCGGCGCCGGCGTGCCGAGACGCTGGCGCGCCACTACGTATTCCGCGAGCCGGCCGACATGCTGCGCAGGGTCGGAGCCTCGCAGAAGAACGATGGCCCGGTGAGCGACGACATCCGCTTCAACTTGACGTTTCACCAGACGCGTTGGTCCGACGAAGAGGGCGGGCGCGTCTACCGCCACGACGTGCGCGCGCTGCAGGCCTATCGGCTCGACGCGATGAAGAGCCTGCAGCAATGGGACCTGTGGAAGCAGGTGCGATGCCCGGTGCTGCTGATTCATGGCATGCAGTCCGACGTGCTGCTCGAGCCGACGATTCGGCGTATGTCGCGCGGCAAGCAGCTGGCACTGATGCACCTGCCCGACACCGGCCACGCGCCCCTGCTCGCCGACCGGAACCAGATCTCGTTCGTGCGCGACTGGCTGCTCGGGTCGGGTGAGGTCGAGCGCGAATGGACCGTGCTGCACGCGCCGCAGCGCGAGCGCCACCCGGGCACGCCCTTGCATTTTGCTGCGGCGAACCTGCTGCGCTGAGGCCCACGATGATGGTCGGCATCTCCAGCAGCTTTCGGCCGCGCACGTCGCAGCACTTGATTTTCGTGCGCCACGGGGCCACCGAGGCGAACCTGGCGGGGCTGCGCTGCGGCGGCGATCTCGACCCTGAGCTCACCGAATTCGGCCGGCGCCAGGCGGCCGAGGCGGCCCTGCGCATTCAGGAACTGCGTTTACCGGTGGGCGTGATCCTCACCAGCGCCCTGCTGCGGGCGCGTGAGTCCGCGCAGATCATCAGCCGCATGCTGGGTGGCTTGGAGATCATGGTCGTCCCGGCTTTTGCCGAGCGACGCCTGGGCGCCTGGAACTTGCGTCCCGTGGCCGAAACGCAAGCCCAGTTGGAACAAGGGGTCACGCCGCCGGGCGGTGAGTCGAACGCGGATTTCATCGAGCGCATTGCCCTGGCCGTCGACCAGCTGTTGCCGCGCCTGCCTGACAAGCCTCTATTGGTGGGCAGCAAGGGAGTGGCGCGCGCGATGGGCGAATTGCTCGGCAATGCCGCACCGCAAGCCTTGTCCAACGGCCAGCTGGCTCATTTCGACTTCGCCGCGTTCGCTTGCGGCGCTTCAACAGGGACCCAAGCATGAAACCCGAATCCCCGAGACGGCCGAATCTGCCGTGGCTGCTGCCCTTGCTCTGGGCGGCAACGCTTGGCGCGCTCGCCGTGGACCTGGGCGGCGTGGAGCTGCCGGCATCCTTGTTCGGCGTACCCGCGTCGGCGTTGGCGGCCCTGACGCTGCTGTTCACGCTGCATCGTTTCCGTTGGCGAGCGAGCGTGGCACCCGAACCGATCCACAAGGAGGTGGCGCAACGCCCCGACATCGACGCGGCAAGCGCGGTCGCCCACATGCTCGGCAAGGTCGCATTCATCGACGCCCAGCGGCGTTGCACGCACGCCAGCCCGGCGCTGGCGCGCTGGCTGTTCTGCGCGGTCGACGAGATTCAGGGCCGTCCGATCGCCGAGATCTTCGGCCCGGTGAACGGCGCCAAACTCCTGCCCCATCTGGATGCCGCGCTGGGGGGCACGGTGCAACGATTGCGCTGCTCGGCGCTGCGGCCGGACCAATCGTTTCAGACGCTGCAGATCGAACTCAGGCCGCGGCGCGACGAGCACGATGCCGTGATCGGCTGCGAACTCTTTGCCGTGGACGTCTCCGACGAACAGCGCTCACTCGATACGGCACAGCGCTCGGAGCGACGCATGCGCACGATCATGGACCAGATTCCGGTGACGGTGTCCTACATCGACGCGGAAGGCCGCTACCGCTACATCAACCGTGCCCAGGAAATCTGGCTCGCCAAGACGGACGCCGAAGTTGCCGGGCAGATGGTGCGCGAAGTCGTCGGCGAACAGGTCTGGGCGAATATCGAGCCGCACTTGGCCACCGCGTTGGCGGGTCAGTCGGTGCCGCTGGAGCGGCAGCGCACCGACCGCCTGGGCAATCCGGTCTGGCATTCGGGCCGCCACGTGCCCGATGTCAACGACGAAGGCGAAGTGGTCGGTGTCTATACCGTGTTCTTCGACACGACCCAGCGCGCCCAGGCCGAACAGGCGCTGCGGCGCAGCGAGCAGGAATTGCGTGCCGCCAAGGCGGCGGCGGAAAACGCGAGCAAGGCGAAGTCGGAATTCCTGGCCAATATGAGTCACGAAATCCGCACGCCGATGAATGGCGTGCTCGGCTTGACCGAGTTGCTGCTCGAGACACCGCTCAATGTGCAGCAGCGCGCCTTCCTGGAAACGGTGCGCGGCTCGGGCGAGGCGCTGTTGTCGATCATCAACGATATCCTCGACTTCTCGAAGATCGAGGCGGGCAAGCTCGAGATGGAAATGCCCGACTTCGACCTGGTCCAGTCGGTCGAAGACGTCGTGCAATTGATGGCGCCGCGCGCGCACGCGAAGAAACTCGAGCTCGCCTGTCGCATCGATGAGCGCCTGCCTTCGGCGATGTGCGGCGACCCCTATCGCTTCCGGCAGGTGCTGACCAACCTGCTCGCCAATGGCTTGAAGTTCACCGAGACCGGCGAAGTGGTCGTCGATGTGTCCCTGGCCGCACCGGACCACATTCGCGTCAGCGTACGTGACACCGGGATCGGCATTTCAGCGCAGGGGCGCGAAAGGCTGTTCACCGCCTTTGCCCAGGCCGACGGCTCGACGACGCGGCGTTTCGGCGGCTCGGGGCTGGGCCTGGCGATCAGCCGTCACCTTGTCGAGCTGATGGGCGGGAGCATCGGCGTCGAGAGCGTCGAGGGCAAGGGTTCGACCTTCTGGTTCAGCATCCCCCTGCGGCTGGCGCAGACGGTGCCGCCGGTCGCCCATCCGGGCGAGTTGACCGGCCGGCGTGCCCTGGTGGTCGACGACAACGCGACGAATGCCGAGATCCTGGAGCACCATGCGCTCGCCGCGGGCATGCGCTGCACCAAGGTGGGCAGCGGCGCGCAGGCGCTGACGCACTTGCGCGAAGCCCTGCGCAACGACGACCGATTCGACCTGGCGATCATCGACATGAAGATGCCTGGAATGGATGGCCTGGAGCTGGCCGCCGCGACGCGCGCCGATGCGCAGCTGTGTGAACTGCCCTTGGTGCTCGTGACCTCGCTGCATTCGACCGACGAGATGGCGCGCGCGCGTGAAGCGGGCATCAGCGCCTACCTCTCCAAACCGGTGCGCCGCCACGAGCTCTACCGTGCGATGGCGCAGGCCCTGGGCGGCACGCCGGTCAGCGAGGAGCCGATCCATGGCGCGGTCGCCGTGACCTTGATCCGCGGGCGCGTCCTGATGGCCGAGGACAACGGCGTCAACCAGTTCGTCGCGCGCAATATGCTCAAGTCGCTGGGCTGCGAGTTCGAGATCGTGCCCAATGGCCAGGAGGCGCTGCTCGCGGTGCAGCGCGGCGGCTATGACATCGTGCTGATGGACTGCCAGATGCCGGTCATGGACGGTTATGCGGCGACCCGCGAAATTCGCGCCTGGGAACTGGCGCAGCCGCAGCCGCGCCGCGTTCCGATCGTCGCGCTGACTGCCAATGCATTGCTCGGCGACGCCGATACCTGTCGCGCCGCCGGCATGGACGACCATCTGGCCAAACCCTATTCGCGCAGGCAGCTCGGCAAGGTGATGGCGCATTGGCTGCCTGCGCACCTGGTCGAGCGCGCGCCAGACAGCGAAACCACCGATGCAGCTCCGCTGGCCGCACCAAATCCGCGCGCTGCCGCGCTCGACCAGAAAGCACTCGACAACATCCGGGCGCTCGACGATGAGGGCAGTGCCTCGGTGCTCGAAGAAGTGATCGGCATCTACCTCGACGAAGCCGGGCAACATCTGGCTCGGCTGCGCGTCGCGCTGGAGAGCAAGGACGCGATCGAGCTCAACCGCATCGCGCACGCCTTCAAGTCGGCAAGCCAGAACGTCGGCGCGACACAGCTCGGCGAGCTGTGCCGCCAGCTCGAGCGCCAGGGCCAGGCCAGCGAGTTCAGCGGCGCCGTCGATCTGGTGCGCGCCATCGAGAAGCAGTTCGAGATGATCCGGCCTGCGCTCCTGGCGGAACTGGGCGAAACCGCATGAGCGCCGCCGGGCAGTTCCCAAGGCGCTCGCTCCCCAGGGGCCACGAAGGGGCCCCTTCGGGGCCCCGGGGGACGGCGCGCAGCGCCAAGGGGGTCCAATGAACGCCAAGGCGCGCATCCTCGTGGTCGACGACGATGCCGGCGGACGCCGGCTGACCCGCGCCACCCTGGCTCGCGCCGGATTCGAGGTGACCGAGGCGCAAGACGGCCAGGCTGCGCTCGACGCGATGCGCGCGGCGCTTCCCGATCTGGTGCTGCTGGACGTCAGCATGCCGGTGATGGACGGCTTCACGGCCTGCGCCGAATTGCGCAAGCTGCCGGGCGGAAGCAGTGTGCCGGTCGTGATGATGACGGGTCTGGATGACCTGAAGTCGATCGCACGCGCGTTCGAGGCAGGCGCCACCGACTTCATCACCAAACCGATCAACTGGACCATCCTCGCGCACCGGGTGCGCTACATGCTGCGCGCCAGTTCGGCGATCAATGACCTCGAGCAGAACCAGCGCCGTTTGTCCAACGCGCAGCGCATCGGCGAGATGGGCGACTGGGAGTGGGACGTGCGGCAGGATCGAATCCTGCCCTCCGAGCAGGCGTGGCGCATCTTCGGCCATGAGGCTGCGCACGGGCCATTGCCCAGCGCGGGATTTCTCGCGACGGTCCATCCCGACGACGCGCAGCGCGTGCGCAATGCCTGCCAGGGCGCGCTCGCCGACGGCGAGGCGTTTTCGATCGAGCACCGCATCGTCCAAGCCTGCGGCGCGCTGCGCCATGTGCACCAGCAGGTGGAAGTTCTCGAACAAGACCCAACGGGTGCGGCGCTGTATCTGGCCGGCGCGGTGCACGACATCACGCGGCGCAAGGACGCAGAAGAGCAGATTCGGCGCCTGGCCTACTTCGACCCGCTCACTGGCTTGCCGAACCGGCTGTTGTTCACCGAGCAACTGCACAAGGGAATCGCCCACGCCGAGCGCCACGGCCGGCAGCTGGCAGTTCTGTTCATCGACCTGGACCACTTCAAGCGTGTCAACGACACCCTGGGCCACAGCGCGGGCGACGAACTGCTCAGAATCGTCAGCGCCCGGCTCGCGACTTCGATTCGCGCGCTCGATGCGATCAGCCGCGGTGTCGAAGACGCCGACGAGAACAGCATCGCGCGCCTCGGCGGCGACGAGTTCATCGTCATGTTGAACGGGTTGCACACGGTTTCCGATGCGTCCAGCGTTGCGCGCCGCCTGGCAGCGGCACTCAGCGAGCCGGTGACGGTTCAGTGCACCGAACTTTTCGTCAGCGCCAGCATCGGCGTTGCCATGTACCCCTACGACGGCGCCGACATCGATACCTTGCTGATGAATGCCGACACGGCGATGTATCGAGCCAAGGAGGCCGGGCGCGGCGGCGTGCAGTTCTACGATCGTTCGATGAACGCCCGCGCGCTCGAACGCCTGGTGATGGAGACCATGCTGCGGCGTGCCCTGGACCGATCCGAGTTCGTGCTGCACTACCAGCCGCGCTTCGAACTCGCGAGCGGCCGGATCGTTGGCGCCGAGGCGCTGATCCGCTGGCATCATCCCGAGCGCGGCCTGGTGCAGCCGAGCGAATTCGTTCCGATGGCCGAAGAGAACAACCTGATCATTCCGATCGGCGAATGGGTTATTGCCGAGGCCTGCAGGCAGAGCGCGGCCTGGCGTGCAGCAGGGCTGAACCCAGGAGTGATCGCGGTCAATCTGGCCGCGACTCACTTGCGCGAACCGACATTGCCCGTCCTGGTGGCGCAGGCATTGCAGGAACACGGCTTGCCCGCGACCAGCCTGGAAATCGAAGTCACCGAATCCGTCCTGATGACCGATCCGGAGTTGAGCGTCGCGTCGGCACGCCGGTTGAGCGACATCGGTGTCGGCCTGGCGATCGACGACTTCGGTACCGGCTACTCCTCACTGAGCTACCTGAAGCGGCTCCCGATCACGGCACTCAAGATCGACCGGTCCTTCATTCACGATCTGGCCGTCGACGCGGACGACGCTGCGATCATCACCGCCATCATCGCGATGGCGCATACGCTGAAGATGAAGGTGATTGCCGAAGGCGTTGAGACCGAAGCGCAGCTGGCCTTCCTGAGGGCCAACGGCTGCGACGAGATGCAGGGTTTCCTGTGCAGCCATCCGCTGGAGGCGCAAGCGTTTGCGTATCTGCTCGAGCAGCGACGGCCCTGGGCCACCCCTTTCGAGACGTCCACGCGCGTGCCTGGGGACGCGATCGCAATTCGCGGCCGCGTCCTGCTGGCCGAACACAACCGGGTGAATCAGTTCGTCGCGCGCAATATGCTCGAGTCATTGGGGTGCGAATTCGAGATCGTTCCCAACGGCCTGGAGGCGCTGCTGGCGATGCAGCGCGGCAGCTTTGACCTCGTGCTCATGGGCGGCCAGATGCCCGTGATGGACGGCATTGCGGCGACGCGCGAAATCCGCGCCTGGGAGCTGGCCCAGGGGCGGTCGCGCCGAACTCCGATCGTGGCGCTTTCCTCCAATGGTTCGGCAGCCGACGCCCACAGCTACCGTGCCGCTGGAATGGACGACCACCTGGTCAAGCCCTATTCACGCAAGCAGCTCGGCGCGGTGATCACGCGTTGGCTGAGCGCCGATCTGCTGCCCACGGCCGATGAAGCCGCCCTTATCCAGCCCGCCCCGATGGAGCGACCCACGCCGCTGCAGGGCGGCGCCGCACTGGATGCGCAGGTGCTGGCCAACATCCGCGAACTCGACGAAGCAGGGCAAGCGTCCGTTCTCGACGAACTCATCGGGATTTACCTCGGCGAAGCGGGGCAACACCTGTCGCGCTTGTGCGCCGCGCTGGAAAACAAGGACGCCGCCGAGATCGACCGCGTCGCGCATGCCTTCAGGTCGGCCAGCCTGAACCTGGGGGCGATGCGACTCGGGGAGATTTGCCGCCAGCTCCAGCGCCAGGGCAGGGCGGGCGAGCTCGACGGCGCGGTCGAACTGGTTCGCGCCATCGAGCGGCAATTCGAGATGATCCGGCCTGTACTGCTCGCAGAAATGTCTGAAACGGCATGAGCCTGCGATGCCGGCGAAAGCCGGGGCCCACCGGTGGATTCCGGTTTTCGCCGGGATGACAGTCTTGGGTCGTCGTCGCCCCATCGGGCCGACGGCTTGACCCGCGCAAGCCCCAGCGCAATAACAGTTATCGTCGCGCCGGGCTTGTCGGCGGGCGATTTCCCCGCCAGACTTGCCTCCGTTCAACCAGGAGGAGACCTATGGCTCGCATGAAAGCCGTCATGGCTGCTGTTTTAGTGATGGAAAAGGAAGGCGTGAACCAGGCCTTCGGCGTCCCCGGCGCCGCCATCAATCCCTTGTACGCCGCGCTTCGCGAGCGTCAGACCATCGCCCATGTGCTGGCGCGCCACGTCGAAGGCGCTTCGCACATGGCCGAGGGCTACACCCGCGCCAAGGCGGGCAATATCGGCGTGTGCATCGGCACCTCGGGGCCGGCGGGCACCGACATGGTGACGGGGCTGTATTCGGCGCAGGCCGATTCGATCGCCATCCTGTGCATCACCGGCCAGGCGCCGCGTGCGCGTTTGCACAAGGAGGACTTCCAGGCGGTGGACATCACGGCCATCGTCAAGCCGGTCACGAAGTGGGCGACCACCGTGATGGAGCCCGCCCAGGTGCCGCGTGCGTTCCAGCAGGCGTTTCACCTGATGCGCTCGGGCCGGCCCGGCCCGGTGCTGATCGACCTGCCGTTCGACGTGCAGATGGCCGAGATCGAGTTCGACATCGAGACCTACGAGCCGCTGCCGGTGTACAAGCCGCGCGCCACGCGCAAGCAGGCCGCGCGCGCGATCGACATGCTGCAAAAAGCCGAACGGCCGCTCATCGTCGCGGGCGGCGGCATCATCAACGCCGACGCGTCGGCCCTGCTCGTCGAGTTCGCCGAATTGACCGATGTGCCGGTGATCCCCACCCTGATGGGCTGGGGCACGATTCCCGACGACCACCCGCTGATGGCGGGCATGTGCGGCTTGCAGACCTCGCACCGCTACGGCAACGCGACCATGCTCGCCGCAGACTTCGTGCTCGGCATGGGAAACCGCTGGGCGAACCGCCACACCGGTTCGGTCGAGGTCTACACGAAGGGCAGGACTTTTGTTCATGTCGACATCGAGCCGACCCAGATCGGTCGCGTCTTCAGCCCCGATTTCGGCATCGTCTCCGACGCCAAGGCGGCGCTCGAAGAGTTCGTCGGCGTCGCGCGCGAATTGAAGGCGGCGGGCAAGCTGCGCGACCGCAGCGCCTGGGTGGCGCAGTGCCGCGAGCGCAAGCGCACCCTGCTGCGCAAGACGAATTACGAAGCGGTGCCGATGAAGCCGCAGCGCGTCTACCAGTGCATGAACAACAACTTCCCGCGCGACACGACCTATGTCACCACGATCGGCCTGTCGCAGATCGCCGGCGCGCAGTTCCTGCACGTGTTCGGCCCGCGCCAGTGGATCAACTGCGGCCAGGCCGGCCCGCTGGGCTGGACGATTCCGGCGGCATTGGGCGTGCGCGCCGCCGACCCGACGCGCACCATCGTCGCCTTGTCGGGCGACTACGACTTCCAGTTCATGATCGAAGAGCTCGCCGTGGGTGCGCAGTTCAAGCTGCCCTATATCCACATGCTCGTCAACAACGCCTATCTCGGCCTGATCCGCCAGGCGCAGCGCGGCTTCAACATGGACTACTGCGTGCAACTCGGCTTCGAAAACATCAATGCGCCGAAGCTGCAGGGTTACGGCGTGGACCACCGCTTGGTCGTCGAAGGCCTGGGCTGCAAGTTCGTTCGCGTCTACAGGCAGGAAGAAATCAAGCCGGCGATCGAACAGGCGAATGCGTGGATGGCGAAATTCCAGGTCCCCGTCGTGATCGAGGTCATGCTCGAGCGAGTGACGAATATCTCGATGGGCACCGAGATCGACGCGATCAACGAATTCGAGGAACTCGCGCTGAGCGCGGCCGATGCGCCCACGGCGATCGGCCTGCTCGATTGAAGGGAGACACAGCATGCCCCGCTTTGCCGCCAACCTGACGATGCTCTTCACCGAAGTGCCCTTCCTGGACCGCTTCGAACGCGCCGCGCGCGCCGGGTTCGACGCGGTGGAGTTCCTCTTCCCCTACGCCTTCGCGGCGAGCGAGATCCGCGCGCGCCTGGACGCGAATCGCCTACAGCTGGTGTTGCACAACCTGCCTCCCGGCGATTGGGACGCGGGCGAACGCGGTATCGCCTGCCTGCCCGATCGCGTCGACGAATTTCGTGCCGGCGTTGGCCGCGCCATCGAGTACGCCACGGCGCTGCGCGCGCCGCAACTGAACTGCCTGGCGGGCAAGGTGCCTGCATCGGCTAGTGCGCCCCTGAGCGACGCGGCGCTGCGCAAGACCTTCGTCGCGAATCTGCGCTTCGCAGCGGCCGAGCTGGCCAAGGCCGATCTCAGGCTGCTGATCGAGCCGATCAACAGCTTCGACATTCCCGGCTTCTACCTGAACCGCACGGCGCAGGCGCTGGCGATCATCGAAGAAGTCGGCTCCGACAACCTGTACCTGCAGTACGACATCTACCACGCACAGCGAATGGAAGGCGAACTCGCCGCGACGATCGAGAAACACCTGGCGAAGATCGGCCACATGCAATTGGCCGACAATCCCAAGCGCAACGAGCCCGGCACGGGCGAGATCAACTACGAGTTCTTGTTCGCCCACATCGACCGCGTCGGCTACCAGGGCTGGATCGGCTGCGAATACAAACCGGCGACGAGCACCGAAGCCGGCCTGGGCTGGTTGGCACGTGCCCGGCAGCCCAGCAGGACAGCCTAATCCATTACACCAGGAGACAAGCATGGCAAACCAAACCCTCAAAATCGGATTCATCGGCCTGGGCATCATGGGCGCGCCGATGGCCGGCCACTTGATCGCCGCGGGTTACCCGCTGCTGGTCAACACCATCGGCCCGGTGCCCGAAACCATCAGCGCCACGTCGGCGAAGTTGTGCAAGAGCAACCGAGAAGTCGCCGCCAGTGCGGACCTCGTCATCATCATGGTTCCAGACACGCCCGACGTGGCCAAAGTGCTTTTCGACGATGACGGCGTTGCCGCGGGCTTGAAGAAGGGCACGACGGTGGTCGACATGTCGTCGATCTCGCCGATCGAGACCAAGGAGTTCGCGAAGAAGATCAATGCCCTGGGCTGCGAGTATCTGGACGCGCCGGTCTCGGGCGGCGAGGTCGGCGCCAAGGCAGCAACGCTCTCGATCATGGTCGGCGGTGCGCAAGCCACCTTCGACCGCGTGCTGCCCTTGTTCCAGCTGATGGGCAAGAACATCACCCTGGTCGGCGGCAATGGCGATGGCCAGACCGCCAAGGTGGCGAACCAGATCATCGTCGCGCTCAACATCGCCGCAGTCGGCGAAGCATTGTTGTTCGCCTCCAAGGCCGGCGCCGACCCCGAGCGCGTGCGCAAGGCGCTGCTGGGCGGTTTCGCGGCGAGCCGCATCCTCGAGGTGCACGGCGAGCGCATGGTCAAACGCACTTTCAATCCGGGCTTTCGCATCGGCTTGCACCAGAAAGACTTGAACCTGGCGCTGTCGGGCGCGCGCGCCCTCGGCTTGGCGCTGCCGCAGACAGCAGGCGCGGCGCAGTTGATGCAGGCCTGTGCCGCCAACGGCTGGCAGAACCTGGATCACTCGGCACTCGTCAAAGCGCTCGAGTTGCTGGCCAATCACAGCGTCGCGCCCGAGCCCAAGGCCTAGGACGACGCAGCCATCGCGCGCGTGACGATCACCGACCCGCGCACCTTCCTGCGCGGCCTCTACGACGCGGCGGTCGCGCGCGCCCTGCCCGCGCACAACACGGCGGCGCACCTGCCGCCACCGCCCAAGGGGCGCACCCTGGTGCTCGGTGCGGGCAAGGCGGGCGGCGCGATGGCCGCTGCCGTTGACGCGTTGTGGCCGGCGGACGCGTTGCTGTCGGGCCTGGTCGTGACCCGCTACGACCACGTCCCGCCTGCCTACAAGGCCAGGCCCGGCCGCATTGAAGTGGTCGAAGCCGCGCACCCGGTTCCTGATGCAGCAGGCCAGCGCGCCGCGCAGCGCATCCAGGACCTCACCCTAGGCCTGGGCGCCGACGATCTGGTGCTGTGCCTGATCTCGGGTGGCGCGTCGGCTTTGCTGACCATGCCTGCGCCGGGCGTTTCGCTCGAGGAGAAGCAGACGATCAACAAGCTGCTGCTCAAGAGCGGCGCGGCGATCGACGAGATGAACTGCGTGCGCAAGCATCTTTCGGCGATCAAGGGCGGCCGCCTGGCCGCGCGCTGCGCGCCGGCGCAGGTGGTCACGCTGTTGATTTCGGACGTGCCGGGCGACGCGCCCGAGGTCATCGGCAGCGGCCCGACGGTGCCTGACAGCAGCAGCTGCGCCGACGCGCTGCGCATCTTGGCGCGCTATGCGATCGAGATCCCGGCTGCGGCGCGCGCCGGCTTGGAAAGTGGCGAGTTCGAGTCGCCCAAACCCGGCGACCCGCGCTTCGCTTCGAACCGGGTGCACATGATCGCGACGCCCTGGCAGTCGCTGGCAGCCGCCGCCGAGGCCGCGCGCGCCGCCGGGGTGAACGCGTTTGTGCTGAGCGACGAGATCGAAGGCGAATCGCGCGAAGTGGGCAAGGTGCACGC